>NZ_CAMLAC010000106.1 GCF_946477935.1 uncultured Sphingomonas sp.
CCACCGGCCGCTGCCTCATCCTCGTCACCCCCGACGGCCAGCGCACCATGAACACCTTCCTGGGCGCCTCGCATTACCTCCCCGCCGACGCGCTCGACCGCGCCCTCATCGCCGACGCCGCCTACCTCTACATCGAAGGCTACCTCTGGGACCCCGAAGAACCCCGCGCCGCAATGCGTGCCGCGATCGCGGTCGCGCGCGAGGCCGGCCGCAAGATCGCCTTCACCGCCTCGGCCGAGTTCGTGATCGAGCGTCACCGTGCCGATTTCCATAGCCTGTTCGATGGCGGGATGATCGACGTCCTGTTCGCCAACGAAGCCGAGATCATGGCGTTGACCGAAACCACCGACGTCGATGCGGCGATCGCGGCCGTGCAGGGCAAGGTCGAGACGGTGGTGGTTACCCTGGCGGAGCGCGGTGCGTGCGCGGTACAGAGCGGCGAGCGCTATGCGGTGCCGGCGCAGCCCGTGGAGCAGGTGGTGGACACCACCGGCGCGGGCGATCTGTTCGCCGCCGGCTTCCTCCACGCACAGGCGCAGGGGCGTGACCTGACCGCGTCGCTGACGCTGGGTGCGGCGTGCGCGGCAGAGATCATCAGCCATTACGGCGCCCGCCCGCAGGTAGATCTGAAGGCGCTCGCCGCGACGCTTTGAGGCGATATTGCACGCAAGTTGGGGCGATCCCATCTTGCGTGCATGCCATTCGATCCCGATCGCCGCTCCGTCCTGTCGCTCGGCGTCGCCACCATTGCGCTATGGGGTTGCGGTCGCGAGGCGCGCGCCGCCGAACGCTTCCCGGTCATGCACAGCGATGCCGAATGGCGCCGCCTGCTACCCGGCCCGGCCTATGACGTGCTGCGCCGTGAGGCGACCGAACGCCCCTTCACCAGCCCGCTGAACGACGAGCACCGCACCGGCACCTTCGCCTGTCGCGGCTGCGCGCAACCGCTGTTCGCATCGCGCACCAAGTTCGAGAGCGGCACCGGCTGGCCAAGCTTCTGGGCGCCCCTGCGCGGCGCGATCGGCACACGCACCGATCGGACGATGATGATGCCGCGTACGGAGGTGCATTGCAGCCGCTGCGGCGGCCATCTGGGCCATGTCTTCGATGACGGCCCCAAACCAACGGGCAAGCGCTATTGCATGAACGGCGTGGCGATGACCTTCCGTCCGGCCTAAGCGCCCAGCCGCGTTTCCAGCACCCACCATCCTTGCGCGGCGGCAGCCAGCGCCGCTTCGCGGCGGGCGGCGACATCATCGAACAGCGCGAAGCAGGTCGCGCCTGACCCCGACATGCGCGACAGCACGGCGCCGGGCGCGGCGGCGAGCAGCGCGAGCACCGCGTCGATCGCCGGTGCCAGCGCACGGGCGGGCGCCTCCAGATCGTTGCGCCCCGCCACAGCGCGCGTCAGCAGATCACCCTCCGCGATCGCGCCGCGATCCACGCCGTCCCAGCGCGCGAAGACCGCAGCCGTCGATACCCCCACGCCAGGATTGACGAGGAGCAGCGGACGCCCCGGCATCCCCCCGATTGCCTTCAGCGCATCCCCCTTGCCCCGCCCGAGTGCGGTACGGCCGAGCAGACAGGCGGGCACATCCGCGCCCAGACCCGCGGCAATGCCGAACAGGTCGGGATGATCAGGCGCGATGCCGTGGAGCCGCGCCAGGGCTCGCAGGGTCGCCGCGGCATCCGCCGACCCCCCACCGATGCCCGACGCGATCGGCAGCGCCTTGTGCAGCGTGATCGTGTGATGCGCCGCGATGCCGAAATGTCGGCCAAAGGCAGCGGCGGCACGGGTGACGAGATTGTCGCCGCACGCATCCAGTTCCGCTGCGAACGGGCCGGTGATCGTGAACACAGGAGCATCCGAAACCACCACCGTGATACGGTCGCCATCCTCGGCAAAGGCGAACAGCGTTTCCAGTTCGTGATAGCCGTCCGCCCGGCGATGACGGACATGCAGCGCCAGGTTGATCTTGGCGGGCGCGGTTTCGATGATCGGCGACATGGCCGGCTGTGTGCGGGCAGGCGCCGCCGCTGGCAAGATGCCGTCCGGCACGTGGCCAACCTCAGCGCCGCGCGGCAGCCGCCATTTCGCGATTGCGCCGGTCCGATGCGGCCAGCGTATCGGTCATCAGGCGGACGAGCGCGTCGCCCTCGTCCAGAACGTTCAGGCCCTGCCGGGTGGAGCCACCGGGGCTGGCCACCCGGTCGGCCAACGTCGCGGGTGACACGTCGGCACCCGCGGCCATCGCGCTTGCCCCGGCCACGGTGGCGATCGCCAGCCGCCGCGCCTGATCGGCATCCAGACCGAGCACCATACCCGCCTGCGCCATGGCGTCGATATAGCGGAACACGAAACCGGGCCCACAACCGGCAAGCGCCGTCACCGAATCGAAACGCCCTTCATCCTCGACCCATTCGACATGGCCGAGCGGCGCGGCGAAGGCTTCCGCCGCGTCGCGCACATCGGCATCGTCGGATGGTGTATGCAGCGCCGTCACCCCCTGCCCGATCGCCACCGGCAGGTTCGGCATCAGCCGCACGATCGCATCGGCGGCGAAGCGATCACCGAGCGCCGCCACCTCGACCCCGGCGAGGATAGACAGCAACAGTCGTGGACGCAGCCCCGCGAGGCCCGGCGCGACCTCATCGATCTGTTGCGGCTTGAACCCCAGCATCAGCGTAGCCGGCGTCTCGTCCACCGGCAGGGCGGTCAGCGAGCGCACACCCTCCGGCGCGCCTCTGCCGCTGCGGGTGATGACGGTAACGCGCGCGGGATCCAGCCCGGCGGCAAGCCAGCCGCGCAACATCGCGCCGCCCATATTGCCGCACCCGATCAGCCAAAGCGGCCCGTCCGGAAACGCCACCTTATGCTTCGCCCTGCGTCTCGATCAGCGCGGCGGCCAACGCCTCCTTGGCGCTCTTCCCACCCCACAGCACGAACTGGAACACCGGATAGAAGCGCTCGCACTCTTCGATCGCCGATTCCACCAGCAACTCGGCGGCGGCGAGCGAGATGGTGCCGTCATCACCGCCATCGATCATCGCGGCATGGCGGTAGAGCAGGATACCGCTCGACGACCAGAGTTCGAAATGGCCGACCCATAGCTGCTCGTTGACCAGGGCCAGCGCCTCATACACGCCAGCCCGCCGGTCATCGGTCACCTTGATGTCGGGAAATGCCAGGAACTGCAGGACGCTGTCGTCCTCGCGCCACAGGGCACGAAGCTCATAGGTGGTCCAACTGCCCTTGACGGTGGCGATCACCTCGTCTTCATGGCGTTCATGGTCCCAGCCATGCGCGGCGTAATACGCCTCCAGCATGTCGATGGGGGCGGCATCTTCGGTATCGTGGTCGGCGTGTTCGAGCATGTAGGTCATCCTGCGAACGGATCGTGACGCGGGCAGCGTGCCCGCGCCGACGCCGTATCGCAAGCCCGGCATCGGCCTGTGAAGCCCACCTGCCGGGAAAGCTGTGGATAGATCAGAGGATGATCTCCGGTGCGGCCGCCTCTGCCGCGGTTTCCGTCCTGCTCGCGGGATCCTTTTGCGTGCCCGCGATCGTGCCCTGCCCCGCCTCGAGCGCGTCCAGCCGGGCGCGCAGCGCTTCAGCCTCGTCCCGCGCGGCCACCGCCATCGCCTTCACCGCCTCGAACTCTTCGCGCGAGACGAAATCCAGACCGCCGATCCACTCGCGCGCCCGCGTCCGTGCGCTCGATTCGGCCTCGCGGCCCATGCCAGCGACGGTACCGGCAAAGCCGTTTACGATCTTGGCGAAATCGTCAAAAATCCGGTTGTCGGACTGCATCACAAATACCCCGCTAAATTTCACAGCATTTGGGAGGTGCGGGCGCCCGGCACAAGAGTGTCCGCATTGGGGTTCAGTCGTCCGATGCTCCAGGTCAGCACGCCGGCAAAGCTGATCCACACCAGATAGGGCAGCATCAGCCATGCCGCGCCGCGCCGGATGCGCGCAAAGGCGAAGGTGGTGGCGATCGACACCAGCAGCATCGCCACGATGATCACGAACGCTAGCGTGATCCGGTGCGCCCCGAAAAAGGTCGGCGTCCAGGCAAGGTTCAGCGCCAGTTGCACCGCGAACAGGCCGACCGCGACGCCGCGCCCCTTCGCCCCGCGCGCGTTCAGCACGATCGCCAGCGCCAGGCCGAGCAGGATGTACAGGGTGGTCCAGGCGACGGGAAACACCCAACCCGGCGGGGTCAACGCCGGTTTGGTCAGCGCGACATACCAGCCATTCTCGCTGCCCGAGGGCACCGATCGCCCCGATGCGAAGCCGAGCAGCAACACCCCGGGTACGGTGACGATCGCCCACCGCAGGAAGGACATCCGCAGCTGACCCTTGGAAGCAATTGCGCCCACTCGTGCCTCATTCGCTATGACCTGTGCCGGTGTGGCGCGTCACGCCATACTGGTAAAGTGCCAATGGCAAAGTTTCGTTGCAGCCGGCAGGCATATCATTGCGTAAGTGGTTCAATTCCGGGACGCAGCGACCAAAAATTCCACATTGCCTTCCGGGCCGGTAATCGGGCTGGGCGTGACGCCGGCAACATTCCACCCCGCTTCGCTCAGCCAGGCCACCACCGCATCGCAGACCCGCACGTGGACGGCCGGGTCACGAACGACACCGCCCTTGCCCACCTCCTCACGCCCGGCCTCGAATTGCGGCTTGATCAGCGCCAGCAGGCGGGCACCCGGTGCGGCAAAGGTCATCGGTCGCTCCAGCACCTTGGCCAAGCCGATGAAGCTGGCATCGCAGACGATCAGGTCGACCGCTTCGGGGATATGCTGTTCGGTCAGGATTCGCGCGCTGGTCTGCTCATGGACGATGACCCGCTCGTCCTGGCGCAGCTTCCAGGCAAGCTGGTTCGTGCCGCTGTCCACGGCATAGACGCGCGCCGCACCGCGGGTCAGTAGCACATCGGTGAAGCCGCCGGTGGACGATCCGACGTCGATCGCCACCGCGCCGGTAACGTCCCAGTCGAAATGATCCAGCCCATGCGCCAGCTTGATCCCGCCACGCGACACCCAGGGGTGATCGCGACCGCGCACGTCAAGGGCCACGTCATCGGCCAGCGCCTGGCCCGGTTTGGCGATCTTCACCTCGCCGGCAAAGACCAGCCCGGCCATGACCAGCGCCTGCGCGCGTGCCCGCGACTCGGCCAGTCCGCGATCGACGAGCAACTGATCCACCCTTTTCTTCGCCATGGTACGCCTGTTGCACCCTGCGCAGCCCGTCGCAACCCGCCATCCACCGGTCGCACCATCCATTGCCTATCGGATTAGTAGGAATATGTTGGCGGCATCGACTTTCGGGGGCTTCCCTCACGAAAGCGCAGGAGATGCACGATGGGTTCGTTCGCACCGTTCGACGCCGCGCAGCCGACCATCCTGACCGTGCCGGGCCTTGGCGGTTCGGGTCGCTCGCACTGGCAAAGTTTGTGGGAAGAGGCGCGGCCCGACACTGTTCGCGTCGAGCTTGGCATGTGGAACGCGCCGCACCGCAATGCCTGGGTGACCAAGCTGGACGAGGCGATCCGGCGCGCGCAGGCACCTGTCATCCTGGCCGCGCACTCGCTGGGATGTCTGGCGGTGGCGTGGTGGGCGGAATTGTCGCCGCAACCCTATGGCTGGCCAGTGGCCGGCGCACTGCTGGTGGCACCCGCCGATGTCGACCGTTCAGATGCGCCTGACGCCTTGAAGGGTTTCGCGCCCAGTCCGCTGACGCCCCTGCCGTTTCCTTCGATCCTGGTCGCCAGCCGCGACGATCCATGGATCGGGATCGAGCGCGCGCACAGCCTAGCGGTCAACTGGGGCAGCCATTTTGTCGATGCCGGTGATCAGGGGCACATCAACGCCGCCAGCGGCCTTGGTTGGTGGACCGAGGGACAGGCGCTGTTAGACCGGGTGATCCAGGCGAGCAGCGATGGACGCGGCCATGCCCGTCACCCGAGCGATGCGCGGTCGATCCTGGCGGTCAACGCGACCGCGGCCGCGCAGAGCCACTATCTCGGTCATTGACGATCAATCGCGAGGCGCCTGACTTTCCGCCTCGCGACCTTTGCGTACTGCGGCGTTCATCCGCCGCCACAGCCGCACGTTCACGCCGATCAACACGACCAGCATCAACGCGGTCAGGATGATGACGGCGCGCCAACCGGTCATGCGCGCGCGCCCTCCGTCACCCCCGCGCTGTTATGACGCAAGGCGGTCAGCACGGTCTGGACCAGATGCTCTGCATCCAGCCCCGCCTCGGCATATTGCACCTGGGGCGAATCCTGATCCTGGAAGATATCCGGCAGGCGCATCGTGCGGATCTTCAGCCCGGCATCGGTCAGCCCCTCGTCGGACGCCAGCGTCAGCACATGCGCGCCCAGTCCTCCGATCGCGCCTTCCTCGATCGTCACCGCCACTTCGTGCGTCGTCAGCAGACGACGGATCAACGCCTCGTCCAGCGGCTTGGCAAAACGCAGATCGGCGACCGAGGTCGACAGCCCCTTGGCCTCCAACTGGTCCGCCGCCTTCAGCGCCTCGCCCAGACGCGTGCCCAGCGACAGGATCGCCACCTTCTTGCCCTCGCGCACCATGCGTCCCTTGCCGATCTCCAGCAGTTCGGGCGTCTCGGGGAGCGCCACGCCGGTGCCGTTGCCGCGCGGATAACGCACGGCGATCGGTCCTGAATCATGCTGCACGCAAGTGTGAACCATGTGGACCAGCTCGGCCTCGTCCGCGGCGGCCATCACCACCATGTTGGGCAGCGTCGCCAGATAGGTGACGTCGAACGATCCGGCATGGGTCGCACCGTCCGCCCCCACCAGCCCGGCGCGGTCGATCGCGAAGCGCACCGGCAGGTTCTGGATCGCCACGTCATGCACCACCTGGTCATAGGCGCGCTGCAGGAAGGTGGAATAGATCGCACAGAACGGCCGCATTCCCTGCGCGGCGAGACCGGCCGCGAAGGTGACGGCATGCTGCTCGGCGATGCCGACATCGAAGAAACGGTCCGGATAGTTGGTCGCGAACGCATCCAGCCCGGTCCCCGACGGCATGGCAGCAGTGATCGCACAGATTCTCGGGTCATGCTCCGCTTCGCGGGCCAGCGCGGCACCGAAGACGTTCTGATAGGCCGGCGGTCCCGGCGGCGCCTTGGCCTGGGTGCCGGTGATCACGTCGAACTTCTGGACACCGTGATACTTGTCCGCCGCGGCCTCGGCCGGGGCATAGCCCTTGCCCTTCTTGGTCACGACATGGACCAGGATCGGCCCTTCCTCGGCATCGCGGACATTTTCGAGGACGGGGATCAGATGGTCCAGATTATGACCGTCGATCGGACCGACATAATAGAAGCCCAGTTCCTCGAACAGCGTACCGCCCATCGTCATGCCGCGGGCGAATTCGTCGGTCTTGCGCGCCGCGTTCTGGAAGGGCCGCGGCAGCTTCTTGGCGAGCCGCTTGAGCGTCTCGCGCACGCCCAGAAACTCGCGGCTGGAGACGATGCGCGACAGATAGGCCGAAAGCCCGCCGACCGGGGGGGCGATCGACATGTCGTTGTCGTTCAGGATGACGACCAGCCGGTTGCCCGCCTGCTCGGCATTGTTCATCGCCTCATAGGCCATGCCGGCCGACATCGCGCCGTCGCCGATCACCGCAATGCCCTTGCCGGGCGTGCCCGCCAGCTTGTTGGCGACCGCAAAGCCCAGCGCTGCCGAGATCGAGGTCGAGCTGTGCGCCGCCCCGAACGGGTCGTATTCGCTTTCCGACCGCTTGGTGAAACCGGACAGGCCACCGCCCTGGCGCAGCGTGCGGATACGATCACGCCGCCCCGTCAGGATCTTGTGTGGATAGCATTGGTGTCCGACGTCCCAGACCAGCCGGTCATGCGGCGTGTTGAACACGTAATGGATCGCCACCGTCAGCTCGACGACGCCGAGGCCGGAGCCGAGATGCCCGCCGGTCGTCCCCACCGCCGATATCGTCTCGATGCGCAGCTCGTCGGCCAACTGGCGCAACTGTTCCGGTGCCAGCGTGCGCAGATCGTCGGGGGTCGTCACCGTGTCGAGCAACGGGGTAGCGGGAAGGTCAGCCATCGGAGCGGCTTATCTCAGCGGAGCGGTGGTGTCGATTGTAACCGAACATGCCAACATTCTACGTGCCGGCCACAGTGCCGGGAGGACGGATCAGGCGTCCGCCTTGTTCCCGCACGCCGCACAGCGACCACGCACCTCGATGACGGGGCGTTCGGCGGCGAAGCCGGCGGCGGCCGCCGCGCTGCGCACGCCGCGGGTGATATGATCGTCATCCAGATGGGTCGTCTGCCCGCACGAGTCGCACACCAGGAAAATGCAGTCGTGCAGGCAATCGGGATGCGCGTTGGCGACATAGGCGTTCGCACTCTCCACCCGGCGCGCCAGATTGGCGGCCACGAACAGGTCGAGGATGCGGTACACGCTGTTGGCGGCGACCCGGCGCCCTTCGGACTTGGATACCGATTCGGCGATGTCATAGGCACTTGCCGGCTTGGAAAAGCCTGCCAACGCGGAAAACACGCTGGCGCGCATCGTCGTCCATTGCTCGCCGGCGCGCTCCAGGGTCGCCTGTGCGGCCCGCGACAGGTCTTCGCCAAGGGGTTCGTGATGATCATGCGCGTGCGCCATGGGCCCTACCTAGGTGTGCCGCTCCGGCCCGGCAAGCGTCAGGCTTCGGCGCGGCGGTTCAGATCATGTCCGAAAGCGAGCAGGCCGACCCCGATGATCGTCCACATCGCCTCGCCGCCCGATCCGTCGTGCGGCAGGTTCATCGCCCCGGCCATGATCCCCAGCCCGAACGCACCCATCGCCGCGGGCATCAGATAGCCATGGGCCAACGCCCCCCGCCCCAGCGCGAGCGCACCCAGAATGATGGCCAGCACCAGCCCGACCTCATGCACCGCCGGATGGAGGAACATGCCGCCCGCCGCCGACATCAGCGCCAGGAGAACGGAGGTGGCGAGGCAGTGGACGACGCACAGGCCGGACAGGCCGATCGCGATGCGATCGAGCGAGGCGAACCAATGGGGGCGGGACTGCACCGTCATCATCTTGCAACGGCATCTAGGATAGCCAAGGCAAGGTTACAACATCACATTCGCCAAAAAATGAGGGGTAGCCCACCGTGCGACGGCCCTTCCCCGCCATCGCCCATCGGCCTATGTTCGGGCACCATGCTCCAGCCCAGTGCCGCCTTCATGTCCACCGCCCGTCCTCGCTCCATCGCCTACTGGCTGTTCGGTGTCGCCGCACTGATCGTCGCGATGGTCGTCGTCGGCGGCATCACCCGCCTCACCAACAGCGGCCTGTCGATCACCGAATGGAAGCCGATAACCGGCATCGTGCCCCCGCTGAACGATGCGCAGTGGCAGGCGGAGTTCACCAATTACAAGCGCATCCCCGAATACACGACCTTCAACCAGCACATGACGCTGGCCGGGTTCAAGGCGATCTTTTTCTGGGAATATCTCCACCGTGTGCTCGGCCGCGTGATCGGCATGGCCTTCGCGCTGCCGTTGCTGTGGTTCTGGATCCGCAAGCGTGTTCCGGCCGGCTACAAGCCGCGCCTCGTCGCGCTGCTCGCGCTGGGTGGGCTGCAAGGGGCAATCGGCTGGTGGATGGTCGCCTCCGGCCTGGTAGAGCGCACCGATGTCAGCCACATCCGGCTGACCATCCATCTCGTTACCGCACTGATCATCCTTGCCGGGATCGTCTGGACCGCGATGGACCTCATGGCGCTACGCCGCTCGCCCCTTGCCGCCCCCGCCCGGCTGACCCGCGGCTCGGCGATCGTGCTCGGGCTGCTGTTCGTCCAGATCGTCTATGGCGCGCTCACCGCGGGCCTTGATGCGGGCTATGCCTTTGCCAGTTGGCCGCTGATGGGCGATGCGTGGTTCCCGCACGGCGTGCCGATGGCATCTCCCGCGCTTGCCAACGCTGTCGACAATCCGGTGGTCGTCCAATTCATCCATCGCTGGTTCGCCTTTGTCGCGGCGGCGGGGCTCGTCTGGATCGCGGTGCGCGCGGCACGCGAAGGCGCGCTGCGTACCGGCGCCGTCGTGCTCGCGCTAGTCGGGGTGCAGATCGCGCTGGGTATCGCCACGCTGCTCACCGGCGTGCAGATCGACGTGGCGGTCGCGCACCAGTTGAACGCGGCCTTGCTGCTGATCGCCACGGTGGCTGCGGCGCACCGGCTGGGTACACCTCGAAAATCGTCATTGGTATCTGGATACCCGTCAGGAAACCCGCGGAAAGCTTGACTTAAACCGCCTCTTCGATCATTGGACCTGCCGTTCGCGCCGCTCCCTGTCCGGGGGCGGCGTGCTGCATTTCAAACCGAAAGGTCCAACGCCCATGAAGGCGCTCATGAAGACCACCAAGTCGGCCAAGCCGCATGAGGTGGAAAAGAAGTGGCACATCGTCGACGCCACCGACCTGGTGGTCGGCCGCGCGGCCACGATCATCGCCAACGTCCTGCGCGGTAAGCACAAGACGTCGTTCACCCCGCACGTCGATTGCGGTGACAATGTTATCGTCATCAACGCCGACAAGATCCGCTTTACCGGCAACAAGGCCGCCAAGAAGATCTATTACAAGCACACCGGCTATGCCGGCGGCATCAAGGGCGTGACCGCCGCCAAGGTTCTGGAAGGCCGCTTCCCCGAGCGCGTTCTGGAAAAGGCTGTGGAGCGCATGATCCCGCGCGGCCCGCTGGGTCGCGAGCAGATGCGTAACCTGCGCATCTTCAAGGGCGCCGAGCATCCGCACGAAGCGCAGAACCCCGAGGTCCTCGACATCGCGGGCATGAACCGCAAGAACAAGGTGGGCGCATAATGTCCGACAACCGCCAGTCCCTCGCCGATCTCGGCGCTGCACTGAACCAGCAGCGCGACACGGCTGCCGACGCCGACACGGGCGCCGCCACCAGCGCGGAATCGTACCTCGCCGGTGAAGCCAACGAGCCCCCCGTGCAGCGCGCACCCCTGCGTGAGCAGGAGCTCGACAAGTTCGGCCGCGCCTATGCCACCGGCCGTCGTAAGGACGCCGTTGCACGCGTCTGGCTGAAGCCGGGTTCGGGCAAGATCACGATCAACGGTCGCGATCAGGAAGTCTATTTCGCGCGCCCGTCGCTCCGTCTCGTCATCAACCAGGTGTTCGGCGTCGCCGAGCGCGAAGGCCAGTATGACGTGATCTGCACCGTCAAGGGCGGTGGCCTTTCGGGCCAGGCCGGCGCGGTCAAGCACGGCATCAGCCAGGCGCTGACCAAGTACGAGCCGATCCTCCGCGCGCCCGTCAAGGCCGCCGGCTTCCTGACCCGCGACAGCCGCGCCGTCGAGCGTAAGAAGTATGGCCGTGCCAAGGCACGTCGTAGCTTCCAGTTCTCGAAGCGCTAAGTTCGGCGTTTCCAGCATCTACGTTACGCGAAGGGCGGTCCTGCAAAGGGCCGCCCTTTTTGCATGGCCGGCAGGCAATCACGAAAGCACTCCCTCCCTCTCTCTTTCTGCGACCGTTCGCGTCCAGTAGAGATCGAGCGGCCGGGTCATCCCGTCAGAAGAGCTTGCGCAACGAAATCTGCACCGACCGCCCGATCGGGTCCAGGAACGCCCGCTGAAACCGGTACGGCGTCGCACCCAGTCCGTCCCGGACATCCTGACGCTGGTTTGTCACATTCTCCAACTGCACGTTCAGCGTCATGCCCTTCGCCCAGGCACGGTCCGGCGCCAGTACGCCGATCTCGGTCAACAGGCCGATGTTGAAGACGAACAGTCCGGAAAAGCGCAGATCCGACTCGGCCGCCACGCTGCGCACGCGCGTCGCCGACTGGTATCGACCCCACAGACTGGCGTTGAAGCCGCGATAATTGGCG
>NZ_CAMLAC010000107.1 GCF_946477935.1 uncultured Sphingomonas sp.
GGACAAGACGGGTCGCGTCGCCATCCCCCTGGAAGATCCGCCCATCCCCCCGCTGCAACCCTGAGGGTCCGCCGATGCCCGTGCTTGCCTCCCTGATCCTGATGCAGACCGCGGCCACCCCGCTGCCCGCCGCCGATCCTCCGAAAAGCTGGTCGATCCTGAACGCAGACCCCTGCCCCCGTACCGAGGGCGCCGACATTCTCGTCTGCGCCCGCCGCGCCGCCGACGACCGCCTGCCCCTCCCCGACGAACGCCCGCCCGTCGGTCCGCTCGCCTCCAACCCGTATCTCACCGGTGAGGGTGCGCTGGGCGCCGCAGCCGCCCCCTGCGTCGCACGGCTGGAGGGATGCCAGGTCGGCTTCAACATCTTCGGCCCCGGCGTCGCCGCCGCCCGCCTGCTCGCCAAGCTCATCGATCCCACAGACGACTGCTGCGCTCCTGGCGAAGAAGGCGATCCCATCGCCCTCGTCCGCGACGTCGTCGCCGAGGTGAAGCGACCCCGCGCCTCCAAAGCCGAAAAGGCCAGGCGCGTCCCCATCCCGCTGGATTGATCGACGCCAAAGAACGGCGGAAAGGCGCGTTATTCCATGCAACGGCCCGGCTTTTAGAATATCCGGTTTGCGCGCCACTCCCCTCCCCGCTAGGCTCAGGCCAAAGGAGAGGGTGCAAAGCCATGGCGCTGGATGCCGAGACGTTCGACGCGCTGATCGCGCAGCTACGCCGCTTCGTCGCCGAACGTCTCCGCCCGCTGGAGGCGCAGGTGGAGGCGGACGATGCCGTGCCCGCGCCCATCGTCGAGGAGATGAAGGCGATGGGCCTGTTCGGCCTGTCGATCGCGCCCGATCATGGCGGCCTCGGCCTCACCATGGCGGAGGAAGCGCGCGTAGCGATCGAGATGGGGCGCACCACGCCGGCCTTCCGCTCCGCCTTCGGCACCAATGTCGGCATCGGCAGCCAGGGCCTCGTCATCGCCGGCTCGCCCGATCAACAGGCGACATGGCTGCCCCGCATCGCCAGCGGCGAGATCATCACCAGCTTCGCGCTCACCGAACCGGACATCGGCTCCGACTCCGGCGCGGTAAAGGCCAGGGCGGTGCGCGACGGCGACGTGTACCGCCTGTCGGGCACCAAGCGCTACATCACCAATGCCGACCGCGCCGACCTGTTCACCGTCATGGCGCGCACCGGTGACGATCCCGGCGGGCGCGGCGTCTCCGCCTTTCTCGTCCCCCGCGGCCTGCCCGGCATCACCATCGGCACGCCCGAAAAGAAGATGGGTCAGCGCGGCGCCAGGGTCGCCGACGTCACCTTTGACGACACCCCCGTCCCCGTCGCCAACCGGCTGGGTGCGGAGGGTGAGGGCTTTCGCATCGCGATGCGCGTCCTCGATCGCGGGCGCCTCCACATCGCCGCGGTCTGCGTCGGCGTGGCGGAACGCCTGATCGCCGATTGCGTCGCCTATGCCAGCGACCGGCGCCAGTTCGGCCAGCCCATCGCCCAGCACCAGCTCGTTCAGGCAATGCTGGCGGATTCCAAGACCGAGGCGCTGGCCGCGCGCGCACTCGTCCTCGACACTGCCGCCGCCAAGGATCGCGGTGAGGATGTCGTGCTCGAATCCGCCGCCGCCAAATACTACGCCTCCGAAATGGTCGGCCGCGTCGCCGACCGCGCGGTGCAGATCTTCGGCGGCGCCGGTTACATCGCCGACTATGGCATCGAACGGCTGTACCGCGATGTCCGCCTGTTCCGCATCTATGAGGGCACCAGCCAGATCCAGCAGCTCATCATCGCCCGCGAAACGCTCAAGCGCGGCGGCTGACCGTCAAAGGACAAGCATCATGGACACCACCACCCTGTTCCGCCTCGACGGCCGCGTCGCGCTGGTCACCGGCGGCTCGCGCGGCATCGGCCGGATGATCGCCGCCGGCTTCGCCGCGCAAGGGGCACGCGTCTATATCGCCTCACGCAAGGCGGAGGCGTGCGAGGAAGCCGCCGCCGGGATCGGTGGCGATACCCACCCCCTGCCCGCCGACATTTCCACGGTCGACGGCTGCCGCGCCCTCGCCGCCGAGATCGCGGCGCGCGAGGGCCGGCTGGATATCCTCGTCAACAATGCCGGCGCCGCCTGGGGCATGCCGTTCGAGGAATTTCCGGAAGCCGGGTGGGACAAGGTGATGACGCTCAACGTCAAATCCCCCTTCTTTCTCACCCAGGCGCTGCATCCGCTGCTCGAGGCGGCGGGCGCGTCCGGGCCGCTTGCCAAGGTCATCAACATCACTTCGGTCGATGGCCAGCGGCTCAACGGCTGGGAAACCTACAGCTACCAGGCATCGAAGGCGGCGCTGATCCACCTCACCCGCCGCATGGCCGCCCGCCTGATCCGCGACCGCATCGTCGTATCCTCTCTC
Source organism: uncultured Sphingomonas sp. (assembly GCF_946477935.1). Classification (GTDB taxonomy): domain Bacteria; phylum Pseudomonadota; class Alphaproteobacteria; order Sphingomonadales; family Sphingomonadaceae; genus Sphingomonas. The sequence continues at coordinate 2,409 of NZ_CAMLAC010000107.1, forward strand.
GCCCCCGGCGCCTTCCCCAGCGACATGAACAAGGCCGCCCGCGATCATGGCGACAGCGTCGCGCACGCAATCCCCGCGGGCCGCATCGGCACCCCCGAAGACATGGCCGGTGCCGCCATCTACCTCGCGTCACGCGCCGGGGATTATGTGGTCGGCGAAACCCTGACCGTCGACGGCGGCCTGGTCAACGCCGCGCTCTCGACACGCATCGACGCCTGACCCAAGATGATACCGAGACTACCCCAACCACCCATTTGTCTCGAGCAGCCGTCCAGTAGCGGCAAAGCCGCGTAACGAGAGACAGGTTGTTGAAAGGGGATGTCTCGATACGCATCCGGCCACGTCAGGAACCCCGCTTATGCTCCGCCATCTCGCCATACTCGCCGCCGCCACCCTGACCGGCGCAGCGCCCGTCCCCGCGCAGCCGGACAGCTACACTCCCACTCCCGAAAACGCCGCCGCGCGCCACTGGTTCGCCGATGCGCGCTTCGGCGTCTTCCTCCACTGGGGTCTCTACAGCCAGTTGGCCGGCGGCGGCGACAAGGACATCGCCGAATGGATCATGGAAAACAAGAAGATCAGTGCTGCCCATTACGAACGGCTCGCGCAGTTCTTCAATCCCATCCACTTCGATGCCGACGCCTGGGTGCGCACCGTCAAGGACTCCGGCGCCCGCTACATCGTCATCACCGCCAAGCATCATGACGGCTTCGCGATGTTCGCCAGCACCACCAGCCCCTACAACGTCACCACCACGCCGTTCCGCCGCGATCCCATCGCCGAACTGGCCGCCGCCTGCCGTCGCGGCGGCATCAAGCTGTTCTTCTACTACTCACAGCTCGACTGGCACCATCCGGACTATTTCCCGCGCGGCCGCACCGGCAATCATACCGGGCGGCCGCAGGCGGGCGATTGGGAGCGCTATCTGCGCTATCAGGACGCGCAGCTTACCGAGCTGCTTACCCGCTACGGCCCGATCGGCGGCATCTGGTTCGATGGCTGGTGGGACCAGCAGAAGACGCCGATGCGCGACCGCTGGCAGTTGCAGCGCACCTATGCGCTGATCCACCGCCTGCAACCGGGCGCGCTGATCGTGAACAACCATCACATCGCCCCCTTCCCCGGCGAAGACTATCAGGCGTTCGAGCGCGACCTGCCCGGTGAGAATACCAACGGCTATAACGGCTCCGTGGTCAGCACGCTGCCGCTCGAAATGGCCGAGACGATGAACGGAAGCTGGGGCTTCAACATGGTGGACGATGGGTTCAAGTCCCCCGCCACCCTGATCGCGACGCTGGCGGGTGCGGCAGGCCGCGGCACCAATCTGCTGCTCAACACCGGCCCGATGCCCGACGGCCGCCTGCAACCCGAAAATGTCGACACGCTGAAGGCGATCGGCGGCTGGCTGCGCATCAACGGCCCCAGCATCTACGGCACTCGCGCCGGCCCGGTCACGCCCCAGCCCTGGGGTGTGACGACGCAAAGCGGCAACCGCATCTTCGTCCATCTGCTGCGCGATCCCGGCGCAACGCTGACCCTCCCGGTAAGGAACGTCCGCGCCGCCCGCCTGCTCGACGGCGGCACCCCCGTGCGCTTCCGCCGGGCGGCCACCGGCATCGAGCTACAAGGCCTCGCTCGCCCCGCCACAGCCGTGGATCAGGTCATCGCCCTCGACGTTGCCGGATAGGCCGCCCGCGTGATCATTTGGCGGGCGCCATCTTCGTGATCCGGGCGCCCGCCACCTGCCACATCGTCTTGTCCGACGCGACGACGATCAGTGGCAGTCCCAGGCTGTACGACGCAAAGACATGGAGTTCGGACGGCGTCGGCTCCAACAGGTAATTCACCGTCAACGCCACCGGCTTGGCGCCCTTGTGCATCTCCGCCAGCGGTACGGACAGGCAACTGACGCTGTACGGCCGCTTGGCCAGCACCGCGCCATCCGGCCCCACCACGACCCGGAAATGGCCCCCGATCGGATAATGCTGCGCATCCTGTTGCGGGGTCAGCAGATAGACCGCGGTCGGTCCGTCCTTGCCCAGCGGCAGCACCACCGTGTTGAACGGCGCGGACGCACACGGCTTGTACCCGCGCTCCACCGCCGCCTTGGCTGCCACGTCCCGCGCCCGCGCCAGCGTCGCCTGTGCCGGCGTCAGCGGTGTCGGTGCAGCCAGCATGGTGCTTTCCGTCACCTTGCCACCCCGCACGTCCGCCACGAAGAACGCCCACGCCGCGTCGCCCGTGCCCCGATAATAGGTCATGCGCAGCACCTCATCCGCACCGGGCTCCACCACATACCCGCCGACGCCCGCCAACTGCTCCTTCGACACCTTCGACACCAGCGCATCGCTACTGACCCACGCCGCACGGTCCAGCGTATGAAGCATCCGCCCCAGCCGCCCGACCTGCTCCACCCGCTGCTCGCTGCTGATCGGCGCGGGCGCCGCCTGCGGCATCGCCAACAGCATCAGCACCGCGTCCAGTATCCCCATCGACACTCTCCCCCAAAGTGGCCACCACGCTCGCTCATGCCCGCCGCCACGGCAAGCCCCAAAGAAAGCGCTGTCCTACACACCCCCGCCTGGCATAGCCTCGGGCCATGGCAGCCTGCGTCCCCGTCCCGAACCGAGCCCCGATCGCGATTGCAAAAAAGGTAAGTGGACACGGAATGGGGGATGTAGTGTCCACTTCCAGCCTGATCTGCTGGAACGACCACCCATGACCCCGCCCGACTCGCGCTCCACCGCTGAACTCACACTGCGCGGCATCGCGCTCGGCGGCGTCATCACGCTGCTGTTCACCGCCGCGAACGTGTATCTCGGTCTCAAGGTCGGCCTGACCTTCGCCACCTCGATCCCCGCCGCGGTGATCTCCATGGCGATCCTGCGCTACCTGCCCGGCGCGACGATCCTGGAAAACAACATCGTCCAGACGGTCGCCTCCGCCGCGGGCACGCTGGCCGCGATCATCTTCGTGCTGCCCGGCCTCGTCATGATCGGCTGGTGGAATGGCTTCCCCTTCCTGCTTACCGCCGGCATCACCATGACCGGCGGCATATTGGGCGTGATGTTCTCGGTGCCCTTGCGCCGCGCGCTGGTGGTCGACACCACGCTCCCTTATCCCGAGGGCCGCGCCGCCGCCGAGGTGCTGAAGATCGGCGCCGGCAGTCGCGAGGGAGAGGCGGAAAGCGCGCGCGGCCTGCGCATCATCCTTGTCAACGCGCTCGTCTCCGCCGGTTTCGCCATCCTCACCCAGACGCGGCTCGCCGTGGCGGAGGCCGCCTTGTGGTTCCGCGCCGGCCCTGGTGCCACCGGCATCGCCGGCGGCCTGTCCTTCGCCCTGATCGGCGCGGGCCATTTGGTCGGCCTGTCGGTCGGCCTCGCCATGTTCGCCGGTGTCGTCATCGGCTGGTGGATCGCGCTGCCGATCCTGACCGCCATGGCGCCCTCCACCGGCAGCGTCGCCGAATGGGCCGGCGGCGTGTTCAGCCGTGACGTCCGCTTCCTGGGCGCGGGCGTGATCGGCGTCGCCGCGATCTGGACGCTCCTGAAGATCATCGGCCCCGTCCTGCGCGGCATTCGCGCCTCGATCGCCGCATCGCAGGCCAGGCGTGGCGGCACCATCCTGGACGTGTCCGAACGCGACCTGCCGATCGGGCTGGTCGCCCTCGTCTCCCTCGGCATGCTCGTGCCGATCGCGGCCTTGTTGTGGAGCGTCATCGCCGCCGGCCCCCTGGGCGATGCTGCAATCCCGCTGATCGCGGGCGCGCTGTTGTTCGTGCTGGTCATCGGCCTCGTGATCGCGGCGGTGTGCGGCTACATGGCCGGACTGATCGGCGCATCGAACAGCCCGGTCTCGGGCATCGGCATCCTGTCCGTCCTCGCCGCCGCCCTGCTGCTCGTCGGGCTGTTCGGCCGCGGCACCCCGCCGGAGACGACCCAGGCGCTCGTCGCCTATGCGCTGATCGTCACCGGCATCGTCTTCGGCGTCGCCACCATCTCCAACGACAATCTCCAGGATCTGAAGACCGGCCAGCTGGTCGGCGCCACCCCCTGGAAGCAGCAGGTCGCGCTCGTCATCGGCGTGGTCTTCGGCAGTATCGTCGTGCCCCCTGTCCTCGAACTCCTGAACGGCACGCTGGGCTTTGCCGGTGCGCCCGGCGCTGGCCCCAATGCGCTCCCCGCACCGCAGGCTGCGCTGATCTCCGCGCTCGCCAAGGGCGTGCTGGGCGGTGATCTCAACTGGACGATGATCGGCATCGGTGCCGCGATCGGCGCGGCGGTGATCGCGCTCGACGAAGGGCTGGGCCGTGCCCGCCTGCTCCGCCTGCCGCCGCTCGGCATCGGCCTCGGCATCTATCTGCCGATGTCGGTGACGCTGCCCGTCGTGCTGGGCGCGGTGATCGGCTGGATCTATGACCGCTGGGCGCTGCGCCAGCGCGATCCCGACGCCGCCGTTCGCATGGGCGTGCTGACCGCCACCGGCATGATCGTCGGCGAAAGCCTGTGGGGCGTCGCCTTCGCCGTCATCGTCTACGCGACCAACTCGGACACACCGCTGGCGCTGGTCGGCGACGGCTTTGCCGGCGTGGCGCTGCCCGCCGGCACGCTGGTGTTCCTGGCACTGATCTGGGCGCTCTACCGCTTCACGCGGCGGAGCGTCCGCCTCACATCGCCGCCAGCAGCTCGCTGATCGCCACGAACGCAAAGCCGATCGAGCTGTCCGCGATTCCATAAGGCAGGAACAACGAGTCGCCATGCCGGATCGCGCCGCACGAATAGACCACGTTGGGCACATAGCCCTCCCGGTCCTGATCCTTCGCCGCCAGGATCGGCTCGCGCGTCCGGCCCAGCACCTTGGAGGGATCGTTCTTGTCGAGCAGCGCCGCGCCGATCGAATATTTGCGCATCGCGCCCACGCCGTGGGTCAGCAGCAGCCAGCCCTCGTCGATCTCGATCGGCGGCCCGCAATTGCCGATCTGCACCAGCTCCCACGGGAAGACCGGGGTCAGGATCTTCTCGCCCTCGTCCCAGTGCGTCAGGCTGTCGGACTTCAGCAGGAACAGGTTCTCGCCGTCCTGCCGGCCCATCATCATATACTGCCCGCCGATTTTGCGCGGGAACAGCGCCATGCCCTTGTTGCGCGACGCCGAACCCGACATCGGCACCAGGTCGAACGCGCGGAAGTCCTTGGTCCGCATCAGCTCCGACTGGATCTCGGAGCCGTTATACGCGGTATAGGTGCCGATCCATTCGAACGTGCCGTCCTCATGCTCGAACCGCACGATCCGCATATCCTCCAGCCCCTTGGACTGGGCCTGGGTGATCGGGAAAATGACGGTGCCCGACAGCGTGGAGTCCCGGTGGCGATAGACCGTCACCTGCCCCGTCGGCACCTCGTTCTCGCCGGCCCCGATCGCATCGGTGGCGGTTGCGAAGGGCGGCTCGGGCGCCAGCTTCAACTGGTTCTGGTCGGTGATGATACCTTCGCGAAACGCGACGGACGAGATGTGCCCCTCGCCCACCGCGCGCATCGACATCAGGATGCGCTGCGATCCCGGCGGCATGCCCGACTGGTCGAAATGCGGCACCGCGCTGGGGTTCATCAACGCCGCGGCGGCATAGCTGTATTCGTGGCAGAAATAGGCGCCGATCAATTGCCGCTTCTCGTCACCGATCGCGCTGCCGTCCAGCCCGAGCAGATCCTCGATCTGGTCGTATCGCGTCATGAACACGCGCCGCGTCTGCCAGTGCCGCGCCTCGAAATCCTTCAGCACGATCTCGAGCTGGTTGCGCGCCTCTTCGGCGGACATTTCCAGCACTTCGGCGACCAGTCGCTCGGTGCGGCTGGGCGGCGCACCGATGCCGCCCGCCCAGGCGATGTGAAAGGGCCGCACCACGACCCGGGAAGGATCGGCGTGCAGGCGCAGCCGGTGGTTGAAAAGATCCATCGTGCTATCGTCTCGCCCGTAAACCGCAGCTTCAACACATCGTCACCCTCAGGCGACGACGCGCGACGCTCCTGCCACGTTCGAGGTAGCTTGGGAAAGCCCTGCAATCGCACAATTCGCCAGTTGCAGCGCCAAAATCGACTCCGCCCCCTGATTGCGATTGAGCCCGCCGGGCATCAGCCCGTCGAAACATCCGCCATCGGCCGAGGTGGCAAGCGGCAGGTCCAGATCGTTATGACCCAGGAACCAGCCATAGGCACGCTGCGCCTCGGCGATCCAGCGCGCGTCGCCGGTCGCCTCATAGGCGGCCTCGCACGCCTCCACCGTCGCCTGCGCTTCCAGCGGCTGCTGGTCGAACTGCAACGGCTCGGCATAGGGACGCCCGAAGCTCTCGGTGCCGACCGCACGGAAACGTCCCTCCGGAGAGGTTTGTTTGTCGACGATCCATTCCAGCGTCGAAATGCCGCAATCGATCAGGTCCTGACGCCCCAGCACCTTGCCGGCGCGGATCAGCGCCTGCGGCACGCGCGCATTGTCATAGGCGAGCACGATCTCGAACCACTGCCATTCGGGCCGCCGCGCCTCGGCAAGCAATTCCAGATGCAGGTCCGGCAGGCTTTGCAGGATGGTGCGCGCCAACTGGTGCCCCGGCTTTGCCTCGACCATCGCCGCGGCGCCGAGCAGCGCGAAAGCCTGCGCGCGCAGCGATCCCAGATCGAGCGCCAGCGACGCAGTCGAATCGAACATCGCCCCCGCCCAGTCGCGGTGCTTCTGCAACTGTGCATCGCGTGCCGTGATACCCAGCGCCCAAAGCGTGCGGCCGTTCGAATCCTCCGACCCGACATCCTCGCACCACGTCCGGTCGAACCGCATGAAGTTGCGATAGCGCCGCGCTTCCGGGTTCCAGGCATATTGCAGGAACGACGCATAGATCGTCGTCCACTTGTCGCGCACCACCGGATCGAGATCGGCCATCGCGCTCATGAAGATGAGCGCCCGGGCGTTGTCGTCGATGCAATAGCCGTGACGGCGATCGGGGATCGAGTAGATCGAATGCTGCAACATCCCCGTTGCATCACTCATGCGTTCCACCGCGGCGAAATCCGGCGCCAGGGGTTTCATCACCGGTGCCTGTTGCACCATTCGCCTAGGGCGCGCCGCTACCATAGCCTTGATCTCCGTAAGCGTCGCTTCGGCCAGACGTGGCCAGATCATCGTCCGTCCACGCTCATAGGCGCGCTGCGACAAACGGAGACGATCCCGCTCGACGGAGAACAAACGATCGATTTCCCGTGCAAAGGCTTCATGATCGTTGAAGTCGACCAGCACGCCGTGGCCATCCGCCAAAATCTCGGTGGCGTGGACATAGGGGGTGGAAATCACCGCCTTGCCCATTCCCACGGCGTAGGACAGCGTCCCGCTCGTGATCTGGGCCGGGTTGCTGTACGGCGTCGCATAGATGTCGGCCGCCTGGAGGTAATCCAGCAGCTCCTCATGCTCGACGAAACCGTCGATGAAGGCAACGTTGCTCGCCACGCCGCGGCTTTCCGCCAGCGCCTTCAAACGGTCGCGATACGCCTCGCCTTCATGCGCGATCAGATTGGGATGCGTCGCGCCCAGCACGACGTACAGCAGCTCGGGGTGCCGCTCCGCGACCGCAGGCAGCGCCTCGATCATCGTTTCGATACCCTTGTTCGGCGCGAGCAGGCCAAAGGTCAGCACGACCTTGCGCCCGTCCCACCCGAACGCGCCCTTCATCGTCTCGGCGGCAACCAGCGGTCGGTCGGGCACGCCGTGCGGGATCATCACGATCTGGCGCGGCTCGGCGCCATAGACGCGCTGCAGGATATCGCGACCACGCTCGGCCATCACGATTACCCGCGCTGCGCGCTGCAGCAGTCCCTCCAGCACGCGGCGTTCATCGGCGCTCGGCTTTTCCAGCACGGTATGCAGCGCGACGATCAGCGGCAGGGTGGTGCGATCGAGCAGCGCCAGGATATGCTCGCCTGCCGGGCCGCCATAGATGCCATATTCATGCTGCAGCCAGATCGCCTGGGCGCCACTCGCCTCGATCCTGCGGGCGGTGTCGATATAGCTTATCCGGTCATTCTGCGGGATCGTGCCGGTCACCTCGGGCGGGTAGGCATAGCGGCCCGGATGATCGTCCATGGCATACACATCGACCGCGATCTCCGGGAAACGATCCCGCATCGCCTTGTACACATCGGTCGTGAATGTCGCGAGGCCGCACTGCCGCGGCAGGAAGTTGCCGATCAATGCCAGCCGTTCGATCATCGCGCCATCCGTCGTCGCCATCCTGCCAACCCTCGACATCGCCGGGACAGAAGCCTGCCCGAAACCTTGCGGATTGATGAACAGTCGAAAGCGCCGTTGGTTGCATTTCTGTTGCAATGCAGGATGAGGCGTAGCGCCGTCGCGATCAACCGCGCCCGCGATACCCGGGAACGCCTTGATCCGGCAGCCAAAGATCGGCAGGCGGCGCCGCGGATTGCCAGAACACGTCGATCGGAATGCCGCCGCGCGGATACCAGTACCCCCCGATCCGCAGCCATATCGGCTTCATTTCGTTGAACAATCGTTCACCGATGCCAACCGTGCAATCTTCGTGGAAACCGGCATGGTTGCGAAAGCTGCCCAGGAAAAGCTTCAGCGACTTGGACTCCACGATCGTCTCGCCCGGCACATAATCGATAACCAGATGGGCGAAATCCGGCTGGCCTGTGACGGGGCAAAGCGACGTGAATTCCGGCGCCGCAAAACGGATCAGGTACGTCCTGCCGGGCCGCGGATTGGGTACATAGTCGAGCACCGCCTCGTCCGGGCTGGCGGGAAGCGTGCTGGTCTGTCCAAGATGCATGGGGTTCATGCGCGCCATGTAGGGCCTGTCGCGGCCGACGCCAACGCCCGCTTCCTATCGACGCCGGCGGGCAGGCTCGGTAGGGACATGCGCGCTGGAGGTAATCATGGACGCATTGCTGACACCGCAGGCGCTGGCGGCGCTGTTGGACGCCATGGATGTCCGCCTGCTCGATGCGACCCATCTGCTCGGCGATCCCGGCGGCGAACAATCCCGCCGCCTGTTCGACGACGGGCATATCCCCGGCGCCCGCTTCATGGACCTCGACCATCTGGTCGATCCGGACACCAGCCTGCCGATGATGATGCCCTCGCCGGAGCGGTTCGCCGCTGCGATGGCCGCACTTGGTGTCGGCACCGACGACCGGATCGTGGTGTACGACCAGTCTCCGCTGCACAGCGCCGCACGTGGCTGGTGGATGCTGCGCAGCTTCGGCGCTTCGGACGTCGCGATCCTTGACGGCGGGCTTGCCGCATGGCGTGCCGCCGGCCTGCCGACCGAACAGGGTGCAGCACCCGACGGCGAACGCGGCCATTTGGTGCCGCGCCCGCCCGCCGCGCGCCTGCGCACC
>NZ_CAMLAC010000108.1 GCF_946477935.1 uncultured Sphingomonas sp.
ATGTCGATTGCGGCTATTGCGACCGGCGCTTCATCCTGATCGGCGGTCCCGCCGACGGGGCGGACCAGTCGCAGCTTCGCGATCACGGGGACGGCGCGGGGCGCTGATCGGCCGGGCCATTTACCTGCACCCGGCGTGCCCTATATCAAAGGCATGACGCTTGCCCCCGATCCCCGCTCTTTCCTGTACCGCGATACGCTCGATCCCGACACCGCCCGGCGCCTGACCGCGGCGGCGCTGGCGCGCGCCGACGATGGCGAGCTGTTCCTGCAGTATAAGCGTTCGGAAGCGTTCGGCTTCGACGACGGCCGGCTGAAGACCGCCAGCTACGACACCCATTCTGGGTTCGGCCTGCGTGCGGTGTCGGGCGAGATGACCGCGTTCGCGCATGCCAACGAGATGAGCGAGGCGGCGATCCGGCGCGCGGCCGAGACGATGGCGCTGATCGACCCGTCGGGCGCCCCGCCTGCGCCGCCGCCGCAGGGGACCAATCAGCATCTCTATACGGCGGCCGATCCGCTCGACCTGGTGCCCTTCGCCGACAAGGTGAACCTGTGCCAGACGATCGACGCCGCCGCCCGCGCCCGCGATCCCCGCGTGGTGCAGGTGTCGGTCGGCCTGTCGGGGACGTGGAACGTGGTCGAGATCGTCCGCGCCGACGGCTTCCTCGCCACCGACGTGCGCCCGCTGGTGCGGCTGAACGTCTCGGTGGTGGTGGAACAGAATGGCCGGCGCGAAAGCGGCAATTTCGGCATGGGCGGGCGGTATCTCTATGACCGGCTGATGGCGCCCGAGACGTGGAACCGCGCGATCGACGAGGCGCTGGCGCAGGCGCTGGTGAACCTTGAAGCGGTCGCCGCGCTGGCGGGCGAGATGACGGTGCTGCTCGGGCCGGGCTGGCCGGGCGTGCTGCTGCACGAGGCAATCGGACATGGGCTGGAGGGCGATTTCAACCGCAAGGGTACCTCGGCCTTTTCGGGGCGCATCGGCGAGCGGGTCGCGGCCCCGGGCGTGACGGTAGTGGATGACGGATCGATCCAGGATCGCCGCGGATCGCTGTCGATCGACGATGAGGGCACGCCGACCGCCGAGACGATCCTGATCGAAGACGGTATCTTGAAGGGCTATATGCAGGACCGGCTGAACGCGCGGCTGATGGGGGTGGCACCGACCGGCAATGGCCGCCGCGAAAGCTTCGCGCATGCGCCGATGCCGCGCATGACCAACACCTTCATGAAGGGCGGACAGGACGATCCGGCCGAGCTGCTGTCGCGCGTCAAGTCGGGCATCTTCGCCAAGAGCTTTGGCGGCGGGCAGGTGGATATCGTGTCGGGCAAGTTCGTGTTTTCGTGTACCGAGGCGTACAGGATCGAGAACGGCCGGCTGGGTGCGCCGATCAAGGGGGCGACGCTGATCGGCGACGGGCCGACCGTGCTGACCAAGGTGGCGGGGATCGGCAACGACTTCGCGCTGGACGAGGGCATCGGCATGTGCGGCAAGGGCGGGCAGTCGGTGCCGGCCGGCGTCGGCCAGCCGACGCTGCTGGTCAGCGGGCTGACGGTGGGCGGAACGGCGGTGTGAGCCGGGTCAGAACCCGTTGATCAACATGTCCAGTGCTTTGCTGACCGTATATTCATGTTCGATCAGCGTCCCGGTGGGCTTACGAAGCAGGTGAGTCGGGACGGCGGCGGCGAAATGCGTCCGCATCACATACTCGCGACCGTTCACGATGAGGACTGGATTCAGTTTTCGGTCTTCACCTCGAACAACATCGTAGGGGTGCAGCGGCACGACGAAGCGACTGTTCAGATCGGATAGCAAATTCGATTGGCAATCGAGCCAGTATCCGCCGTCAGGGGCCGGATACACATCGAATTTCGCCATCAGAACAGGCGGTATTTCGCCAAGGGTAAACCATTCGCCTCTACCCAGGCGTTGTTCGCTTTGATCCACTCACGGTGTTCGTCGCCCCATTGCGTGGCGCGTGCCGCTGCGGTGGCGTTGCGAAGGGCTTGTTCGCTTACCTGCGCCAGATCCACGCCAGAGGCACGGGCGGCCTCCACGATGCCGGTATCCAGTGACAGGCTGACCGGCTCGCGTTTGCCCGATGTGACGGGATCGTGCTTCATGCGTTGAGCCTATGCATCCGGTATCCACGCGTCAACGCGGAGCCTCCTTCCATGAAGTCCACATCATGAGCCTCGTCGAACTCGGCCGCTACGATCGCAACGAAGCGCATATCCTGGTCGCGCGTCTGGATAGCGAAGGCATTCCGGCGCTTGCCTTCGATGCGGGCGCGAGCATCGCGGACGGATCCTGGCTGCTGATCCCGGTGCGGGTCATGGTGGACGAGGACAATCTGGATGCCGCACGCGCGATCGTGGATGCTGCCTGATTTTTGGGCATGGCCGATCCGGTGCCTAAATAAGTTACCAGCCGACCCACTTCCTCCTCGGATCGCCAGCGGAAAAGCGGCCATGTCGTAATTGGCACAGGCTTTGCGAAGTTCCTCCTCGGGTAACCGATAAGGGGGCGCGATGAAGCTGGTTATTGCCATCATCAAACCGTTCAAGCTGGACGAGGTGCGTGAAGCACTGACCGTCCTGGGCGTGGCGGGGATGACGGTCACCGAGGTCAAGGGGTTCGGTCGACAGAAGGGCCAGACCGAGATCTATCGCGGGGCCGAGTACAGCACCAACATGGTGCCCAAGATCAAGATCGAGGTGGTGTGCGCCACCGATCTGGCCGACCGCGTCGTGGAATCGATCCAGGCGGCGGCGAACACCGGCGCGATCGGCGACGGCAAGATCTTCGTGCTCGATGTCGGCCAGGCGGTGCGCATCCGCACCGGCGAAACCGACGATACCGCGCTGTGAGGGGGGACCGAATGAACCGAGCGATTCGTACCGCAGGCGCGGTGGGGCTGGGGGCGGCGCTGTTCGCCGCGCTGCCGGCCTTGGCGCAGGACGCCGCCTTGCAGGCGCCGCCCGCCGCCCCGACGGCGGTGGTGAACAAGGGCGACACGGCGTGGATGATGACGTCCACCGTGCTGGTGCTGATGATGATCCTGCCGGGCCTGGCGCTGTTCTATGGCGGCCTGACACGCGCCAAGAACATGCTGTCCACCATGACGCAAATCGGCGCGGTGGCCTGCCTCGCGATGCTGCTATGGGTGATGTACGGCTATTCGCTGACCTTCGGGCCCGATCTGTCGGGCGGCGCGTCCAACTTCATCGCCGGGTTCGGCAAGGCGTTCCTGTCGGGGGTCACGCCCGCCAGCCAGGCCGCGACCTTCACCGCAGGCGTCGAGATCCCCGAATATGTCTTCATCTGCTTCCAGATGACCTTTGCCGCGATCACGGTCGCGCTGGTGCTGGGATCGGTGGTCGAGCGGATGAAGTTTTCCGCGGTGATGGTTTTCGCCTTCGTCTGGCTGACCATCGTCTATTTTCCGGTCGCGCACATGGTGTGGGCGGCATCCGGCCTGTTCTTCAAGGCGGGTGCGCTCGACTTCGCGGGCGGCACGGTGGTGCACATCAACGCCGGCGTGTCGGCGCTCGTCGCCTCGATCATCCTGGGCAAGCGCATGGGCTATCCGACCACGCCGATGCCCCCGCACTCGCTGACGCTGACCGGCGTCGGCACCGGCCTGCTGTGGGTGGGCTGGTTCGGTTTCAACGCCGGTTCCGCGCTGGAGGCGAACGGGTCGGCGGCGCTGGCGATGATCAACACCTTTGTCGCCACTGCCTCGGGCGCGCTGTTCTGGATGCTGGCGGAGCGGCTGCACGGCCACAAGGGATCGGCGCTCGGCTTCTGCTCGGGCATCGTCGCCGGGCTGGTCGCGGTGACGCCGGCGGCGGGCAATTCCGGCCCGTTCGGTGCGATCGTGCTGGGCGCGGTGGCCAGCCTGGTCTGCTTCTACGCGGTGTCGGTGGTGAAGCCCAAGCTCGGCTATGACGACTCGCTGGACGCATTCGGCGTCCACGGCGTCGGCGGCATGGTCGGCGCGATCGGCACGGGCATCGTCTATGCCCCCTCGCTCGGCGGGCCGGGTGCGGCGGATTACGACATGGGCGCCAAGCTGCTGGTCCAGCTCGGCGCGGTCGCGACCACCATCGTCTGGGCGACGATCGGCACGGTCATCGCGATGTTCGTCGCCAAGGCGGTCACCGGCCTGCGTGTCTCGAAGGAAGTCGAGCAGGAAGGCCTCGACCTCGGCGAGCACGGCGAGCGCGCCTACAATTGAGAGTTCGGGGGCGGACCGGCAGAGCCCGCCCCCCACGATGTTCCTCCTGCGGACGACCTGGCCCGGTGCGGTGACGCACCGGGTCTTTTTTCATCGTCCCTGGATCGCCTTCTTCGCGGTGGAGCGTTCACCGGCGCCGATGCGGCCGTCACGATTGGCGTCATAGGCCTGGAAGGTCGCGGCGAGCAGCGCCTGCGCTTCCTTTTCCGTTACCTTGCCGTCCTTGTTGGCATCCGCCGCAGCGAACCATTTGCCGGCCAGCCGATCGGTATGGGCCTTGTCGAACTTCTTGTTGGCAGCACCCATCCGACCGATCCGCGCGGCAACCTCGGCCTTGCTCCACACGCCATCCTTGTTGGTGTCGGTCGCCTTGAACTCGCGCGAGAATTTGGCGGCGGCGGTGGCCTGCGTCTCCTGGGCGGTGGCGGGCAGCGCGATCGTGGCGGCCGAAACGGCGGCAGCGGCGAGGACGAAACGGTGCATGCGGGAACAACTCCTGATGGCTTTTGGCCACGGCAGCTAGCGCTCGCGGCTTGTATCCTGAATGAATGGCGTCGCTGCCGGTTGCACGGGCCCGCGCTTGCGCATAGGGGCGCGACCAAAGCCCTTATCCATCCTAAGGACCCCCGCATGAGCGAAGATATCAAGCGCGTCGTTCTCGCCTATTCCGGCGGCCTCGACACCAGCGTCATCCTGAAATGGCTCCAGCAGCATTATGGCTGCGAAGTGGTGACCTTCACCGCCGATCTGGGCCAGGGCGAAGAGCTGGAGCCGGCACGCGCCAAGGCCGAATTGATGGGCATCAAGCCCGAGCACATCTTCATCGACGATCTGCGCGAAGAGTTCGTGCGCGACTATGTCTTCCCGATGATGCGCGCCAATGCGGTGTATGAGGGCACCTATCTGCTCGGCACGTCGATCGCCCGGCCGCTGATCGCCAAGCGCCAGATCGAGATCGCGCGGCAAGTGGGTGCCGATGCGGTCAGCCACGGCGCCACCGGCAAGGGCAACGACCAGGTCCGCTTCGAGCTGGGCTATTACGCGCTCAATCCCGACATCAAGGTCATCGCGCCGTGGCGCGAATGGGACCTGACCAGCCGCACCAAGCTGATCGAGTTCGCCGAGGCGCACCAGATCCCGGTCAGCAAGGACAAGCGCGGCGAGGCGCCGTTCTCGACCGACGCGAACCTGCTGCACACCTCGTCCGAGGGCAAGGTGCTGGAGGATCCGTGGGACGAGGTGCCGGATTATGTCTATTCGCGCACGGTGAACCCCGAGGACGCGCCGGACGTGCCTGAGACGATCACCATCGATTTCGAGCGTGGTGATGGCGTCGCGCTGAACGGCGAGGGGATGAGCCCGGCGACGCTGCTCGCCAGGCTGAACGATCTCGGCCGCAAGCACGGCATCGGCCGTCTCGATCTGGTCGAGAACCGCTTCGTCGGCATGAAGAGCCGCGGCATGTACGAGACGCCGGGCGGCACCATCTATGCGCTGGCGCATCGCGGCATCGAGCAGATCACGCTGGATCGGGGTGCTGCGCACCTGAAGGACGAACTGGCGCCGCGCTATGCCGAGCTGGTCTATAACGGCTTCTGGTTCTCGCCGGAGCGCGAGATGCTGCAGGCCGCGGTCGACCACAGCCAGACCAAGGTGACGGGCACCGTTCGCCTGAAGCTGTACAAGGGAAATGCGATCGTCACCGGCCGCAAGTCGCCCTATTCGCTGTACAGCGAAAAGGTCGTGACGTTCGAGGACGATCAGGGCGCGTACGACCAGCGCGACGCGGCGGGCTTCATCAAGTTGAACGCGCTGCGCCTGCGTCTGCTCGGCCGGCGGGATCGTTGATCTAACTCGCGTTTAACCATCCCGGCCCTATGAGTGGTCGCATGACCACGCTGGGCACGGGATGGCGACGGGATGCGCTGCTGGCGGCATTGCTGGCGGCCGTCCTGACGGCGGCGTGGACGCTCCGCGACGCCGCCGCGCTGGCGGCGCTGCGCTTGCCCGATACCGACGACCTGATGCGGCTCGTCCAGATCCGCGACTGGCTGGGCGGGCAGCGCTTTGCCGACCTGATGCAGCATCGGCTGGGTTTCGATGGCGTGCCGATGCACTGGACCCGCCTGGCCGATCTGGGGCCGGCGGCGATCATCCTGCTGCTGTCTCCGCTGACCGGCATGGAACTGGCCGAACGCGTTGCGGTGGTCGCATGGCCCGGGCTGCTGTTTGCGGGCACGCTGTTCGTGATGGCGCGGGCAGCGCGGGAAGTGAGCGGGTACCGGATCGCGCCGATTGCGATGCTGCTTGCCGCGCTTGCACATCCGGCGACGACGCTGTTCGCGCCGGGGCGGATCGATCATCACGGGCTTCAGATGCTGTTGTGGCTGATCGCGGTCACGGGGCTGTTGGGGCCGGATCGCCTGTTATACGGCGCGTTGATCGGCGGGGCGTCGGCGGCGAGCCTTGTTGTCGGTATGGAAACCGCGCCGCTGCTCGGGCTGCTCGGCGCCATCTGTCTGGCGGAGGCGGCGTGGAACGGGCGGCGCGACCGGCTGGTCGGCTATGGCGGCGGGCTGGCGTTCGGGCTGGTCGCCGCGCGCATGTTCGCGCCGAATTTCTGGTTCTATCCGGCTTGTGACGGCTTCACGGCCAATATCTGGGTGGCAAGCGTGATCGGGGCCGCGGCGGTGTTCGCCGGGGCGGGGGCCACGGGCCTGCGCGACCGGCGGCATCGGCTGGCCGCGATCGGCGTCGTCGTCGTGCTGGCGGCATGGGCGGTATGGCGACTGACGCCCGCGTGTCTGTCGCCCTATGGTGCGCTCGATCCGTTGTTGGTGCGCATCTGGCTATCGCAGGTGGCGGAGGCGCGGCCGTTGCTGGCAACGCCGGCGGTGGCGATCGGCTATGGTGGCCTGCTGTTCGCCGGAACGCTGGCAGCGGCGCAAGCCGCCCGGTCGGAGCGGACGCGCGGTTGGTTCATCATCCTCATCCTGCTGATCGGTGCCTTGGGGCTGGCGATGGTGCAGGCGCGCGGCGCCAATGGCGGTGCGCTCGTCGCCTGCCTGCCGCTGGCGCGCATGGTGGTGTTGGCCCGGACCCGCGGGGGGTGGCGGATGGCTGGCGCATGGCTGGCCTCGGCCGGGATCGTCTATGCACTGATCGCGCATGCGGCGATGCCTGCCGCGACGATCGCAGGCAGCGGGACTGCGGACCCGGGCTGCACGCCGCCCGCGATCCTGGCCGCGCTCGCCCGGCAGCCGCGCGGTACCGTGCTGGCGCCGGTGGATGCGGGCGCGATGCTGATCGCCAACACGCCGCACCGGGTGCTGGCCGCGCCTTATCACCGTGCGGGCGAGGCGATCCTGGCGAGCTATCGCTTCTACCGGCTGCCGCCCCGGGCGGCACGGCGCATGGCCGAGCGGCTGGGTGTCCGCTACGTGCTGGCCTGTACCGAGATGCCCTATACGCAGGCGCCGGGCAGCATGGCGGCGGCGTTGCAGCGCGGACAGGCACCACTGCGCCCCATCGCCCGCGTCGGCCGCACCACGCTGTACCGGGTAGCGTCGTGAAGGCGTGCTGGTGGCAGTCGCGCGCGTTCGTCGCCGTCTGCCTGATCCTGTCGATGGTGCCGCTGCTGTGGCCCGCGATCCCGCCGCTGACCGATCTGCCCGGCCATATCGGCCGCTATCGCATCCTGAGCGAAGCGGGGCAGGGGCCGCTGGCGGCGCATTTCGGCGTGCGCTGGGCGGTGATCGGCAATCTGGGCGTCGACCTGATCGTGCTGGCGCTGCACCCGGTGCTGGATGTCGAGCCTGCGGCGAAGCTGGCGGTGATGGCGATCCCGGTGCTGAGCATGGGCGGCATGCTGTGGCTGGCGCGCGAGGCGCATGGCCGCATCCCGCCCACCGCGGCCTTTGCGCTGCCGCTGGCCTATGGCTGGGCGTTCCAATTGGGGTTCGTGAACTTCTGTCTGGCGCAGGCGCTGGTCTTTGTGGGGCTGGCCGCCTGGCTGCATCTGGCGCGGACCCGCGCGACCTGGGTGCGGATCGTGGCGTTCGCCGTCTTCGCGCCCCTCGTCTGGCTGTGTCACAGCTTCGGCTGGGCGATGCTGGGGCTGTTCGCGGGCATGGTGGAATGGCGGCGGCGGATCGCGGCGGGGGAGCCCGTGCTGCCCGCGCTGCTGCGGGCGGGGGCGATGGTGGCGCCGATGGCGAGCCCGGTACTGCTGATGCTGC
Organism: uncultured Sphingomonas sp.; assembly: GCF_946477935.1. Taxonomy (GTDB): domain Bacteria; phylum Pseudomonadota; class Alphaproteobacteria; order Sphingomonadales; family Sphingomonadaceae; genus Sphingomonas. Next base: position 8,485 of record NZ_CAMLAC010000108.1, read on the forward strand.
ACGGCCATGCGGACGCACTGTCCGGGGACACCGGCGACTGGTTCGACTGGGGCGCCAAGCTGCAATGGGTGATCGCGCTGTTCCGGGAACGCTGGAAGGCATGGGACGTGGCCGGCCTGCTGGTGATGATCGCGCTCCTCTACACCGGGATCCGCTCGCCACGCCTGCGCGTCTCCGGGCTGCTCGGCTGGCCTGCGCTGGCGGGGCTGGCGACCTTCATCCTGCTGCCGCGGCTGTTTCAGGGCGGCGCCTATGTCGACATGCGGATGCTGGCGCCGTCGCTGGCGCTGGCGATATTGGCGATCGCGCCGGCGGCCGGCGAAGACCGGCTGGCCGCCCGGTTGGCCGGACTGGCGACGATGTTCTTCGTCGCGCGGATCGCCGTCACCACCCTGGCCTTTGCGCAGTTGGCCGAGGCGCAGGCACGCCCGCTGCGTGCCGTGCCCGTGCTGCCGATCGGCGGGACGGTGCTGACGCTGGTCAACGAACCGCCCGCATCCCGGTGGGGCAATGACCGGCTGACCCATGTCGCCGGGCTCGCGATCGCCCGGCGGCGCATCTTCACCAACCAGCAATGGGCGCTGGCCGGGCAGCAACTCGTCCACCCCCGCCACCCGCGCGCCGCACCGTTCGACCGCGATCCGTCGCACATCGTCTATCCCCCCGGCATGGTTGCCGGATCGACCGACTTCGACGTCGCGATCCGCACGTTCGACCGGTGCAGCTTCGCCCTTGTCTGGACGATCGGTTTTCCACCCGGCCGTGCCCAAGCCACTGATCTTTCACCGGTGTGGAGCGACGGTGCGTCTGCGGTCTACCGCGTTCGCGCAAGCCGATGCTTGTCGCGGAGCCCGTCCGTCCGCTAGGCACGAGCCGATGAACGGGGGTACGCTTCACTGGTGGCAGACGCGGTGGTTCGTGGCGGCGATGGCGCTGCTTGCCGCGGTACCGCTGCTCTGGCCCGATATCGCGCCGCTGGTCGACCTGCCGGGCCACATGGGGCGCTACCGCGTCCAGCTCGAAATCGGTCGCCAGCCCTGGCTGAACCAATGGTATGATTTCCGCTGGCAGGTGATCGGCAATCTGGGCGTGGACCTGCTGATCGTGCCGCTGGCGCCGCTGATCGGGCTGGAGCCGGCGGTCAAGCTGATCGTGCTGACCATCCCGGTGCTGACCGTCACCGGCCTGTTGTGGATCGCGCGGGAGGTGCATGGCCGCATCCCCGCCACCGCGCTGTTCGCGCTGCCGCTGGCGTACAGCTACCCCTTCCAGTTCGGCTTCGTGAACTTCGCGTTGTCGATGGCGTGGGCGCTGAACCTGTTCGCATTGTGGCTGCGGCTGGGGCGGTACGACCGGGTGGCCTTGCGCGCCGCGATCTTCGTGCCGCTGTCGTGCATATTGTGGGTGTGCCACACCTTTGGTTGGGGCGTGCTGGGCGTGCTGGCCTTTTCGGGCGAGCTGATCCGGCAGCGCGACCGCGGTCATGGCTGGGTCCATGCCTTTTGGCGGGCCGGGATCGGGTGCATTCCGCTGGCGCTGCCGATGGTGATGATGGTGCTGTGGCGATCGGCCGACCATGTCACCGGCCAGACCGCGGACTGGTTCAACTGGCGGTGGAAGATCAACTGGGTGCAGATGGTGCTGCGCGACCGGTGGATGGCGTTCGACCTGGCCTCCGTCACCGTCATGTTCCTGATCCTGCTCAAAGGCGTGCGCGACGAGCGGATTGAATATTCGCGCAACCTGGCATTGTCGGCGCTGTTCCTGGCGGCGGTCTACATCCTGTTGCCGCGCATCGTGTTCGGATCGGCCTATGCGGATATGCGCCTTGCCCCCTATGTGCTGGCGATCGCGCTGATCGGTTTGCGCCCCAGGCGGGGGCTGTCGTTCCGGGGAGCGGCGACCTTTGCCGCGATGGGGCTGGCGTTCTTCGGGCTGCGGATCGCGGCGGGAACCTACAGCAACTGGCTGTACGACCGCGATTACGACCGGACGCTGGCCGCGCTGGATCATATTCCCGACCGAGCTCGCCTCGTGACGTTCGTGGGCCGGCGGTGCATCGACGATTGGGAATCGTCGCGGCTGGAGCATGTCGCCGGCCTCGCGCTGGAGCGCAAGCTGGCCTATGCCAATGACCAGTGGTCGATGGCGGGCGGGCAGTTGCTGACCGTCAACTACCGCGCGGCGGGCCGCTTCGCGCACGACCCGTCGGAGATTGTCACCGGTCGGCGCTGCCGCGGCCAGTGGTGGCGGCCGATCAGCACCGCGTTGAAGCTGCTGCCGCGCGAGGCGTTCGATTATGTCTGGATGGTGAAGCCGCCCGCCTATGATCCGGCATTGACCCGGGGCATGACGCCAATCTGGCGCGACGGCAGCAGCGTGCTGTTCCGTATCGACGATCGCCGCCCGATCATCTCGCGCGAGGAATATGAGCGGCTGACCCGTCCGATCCGGCGACGGCGGCCACCTGCGGAACCCAGCCGGATCGCGATCTGAGGGCTCACCCCTCGCGGCGGAACGGGGTCAGTTCGTCCAGATACTCCGCCTCTGCCGCCACCGCGTCGCGCTCCATCGTCAGGAAATCGGCAACCGCGCGGCGGAAAGAGGCGTTTGGGATATAGTGCGCGGAATAGGTCGGCACCGGGGCATAGCCGCGGGCCAGCTTGTGTTCGCCCTGCGCCCCCGCCTCCACCGTCTTCAGCCCGCGTGCAATGGCGGCATCGATCGCCTGATAATAGCAAAGTTCGAAATGGAGGAAGGGCACCTCCTCCACCGCGCCCCAATACCGGCCGTAGAGCGTATCGCCGCCGATCAGGTTCAGCGCGCCGGCGATGGGCCTATCGTCGCGCTCGGCCAGGATCAGCAACACCCGGTCGCCCATCGTTTCGCTCAACCGCGTGAAGAAGGCGCGGGTCAGATAGGGGCGACCCCATTTGCGGCTGCCCGTGTCCTGGTAGAAGGTCCAGAACGCATCCCAGTGCTGGGGCGCGATCTCCGCCCCGGTCAGGTGGCGGATGGTCAGCCCCTCCACCGCGGCGGCGCGCTCCTTGCGGATCGCCTTGCGCTTGCGACTGGCAAGCGCCGTCAGGAAGTCATCAAAGGTGGCATAGCCGTCATTCGTCCAGTGGAATTGCGTGCCGTGGCGGATCAGCCAGCCGGCCGCCTCGAACATGGGCACCTGATCGGGCGCGACAAAGGTGACATGGCCGGAGGACAGGCCGTTGCCGTCCACCACGCTTTCCAGTGCGCCGATCAGTGCAGGCCCGAGGGCGGGATCGCGCAGCAACAGGCGGGGGCCGGGACGGGCGAGAAG
>NZ_CAMLAC010000109.1 GCF_946477935.1 uncultured Sphingomonas sp.
GGCTGGTCGATGCCATACAGCGTGCCGCCCGCGCGGGCCGGCGGGTATCACCTCCTCACCCCGGGCCGCGCGGGCGGCACGCTGTATGGCATCGACCAGCCGGGGATGGATGCCGCAGCGGCACAGATTGTCGATCGCGGCGCGGATCGTCGCCTCGGAAGGGTCGGCGTCCTTCTTCAGCAGCACCGATGCGGCCATGACGATGCCGGGAATGCAGAAGCCGCATTGCACCACATTGTCGGCGAGAAGGGCCAGTTGCAGCGGATGCGAACGGTCGCGCGACAGCCCCTCTATGGTGGTGACGAAGCTGCCTTCCAGCGCACCGATCGTCGCCTGGCAACTGCGCACCGCGCGGCCATCGACATCCACGGTGCAGGCGCCGCAATGGCCGGTACCGCAGCCATATTTGGTGCCCGTCAGGTTGGACGCGTCGCGCAGCGCCCAGAGGAGCGGCGTTTCGGGATCGAGACGATACTGGACGGGCTGGTTGTTGATGGTCAGGCGGCTCATGGCGGTGCCGTTCTAGCGGATTGCGCCTAATCCCGCCACGTTCGGTCGATCCGGTCGACCAGCCGGACCATGGCGGCGAAATCGGCCTTGCCCGGGCCGCCGGGGATCTGGACCTTGGACAGATCACGCTGGTGGACGGCGATGACCTCCGGCGGCACCTCCAGCGGGCGACCCATGGTTGCGGTGGCGATCTGGATCTCGCAGGCGCGCTGGAGCGACCAGTGTTTCAGGAACGCCTCCGGCAAGGTTCGGCCCATGACGAGGATGCCGTGATTGCGCAGGAACATGACGCGTTTGTCGCCGAGGTTGGCGATCAGCCGCTCACCTTCCTCGGAGCGGACGGTGACCCCTTCGAAATCGTGATAGGCGATCTGGCCGGCAAAGCCGCAGGCGTAAAAGTTGGTGGGGCGCAGGCCGCCCTCCACCGAGCTGACCGCGGCGCCGGCGGTGGTGTGGGTGTGCATGATGCAGTGCGCATCGGGCAGGTGGCGGTGAAATACCGCATGCTGCGTGAAGCCGGCGAGGTTCACCGGATAGGGGCTGTCCGCCAGCTTGTTGCCGTCGATATCGATCTTGACCAGGCTGGAGGCGGTGACCTCCGAAAAGTGCAGGCCGAAGGGGTTGATGAGGAACGCCCCGTCCTCGTCCGGTACCTTCAGGGTGATGTGGTTGTAGATCATCTCGGACCAGCCGAGCATGTCGAACACGCGGTAGCAGGCGGCGAGCTGCTGGCGCGCCTCCCATTCGGCAGCGCTGGGGGCCATGACAACCTCTCCTGTTTTCTTTTCGGAAGAAGGGTATGGCACGAACGTGGCGGGATGCAATCGTGTCAGTCGCCTTTGTCCAGCATCGGCGCGGCGACCGGATCGGCGAGCGCCGCATGCGAGAAGCGGATCGGGGTGCGCAGGCCGGGGACCGTGGTGCCGTCCGCCCGCGCCGCATCAATGGCGAGGCCGCGCGCGATGATCTGGGGATCGGCAAAGGCCTGTGCCACGCTGTTGATCGGGCCGGCGGGGACGCCCGCCGCCTCCAGTCGCGCCAGCAGGTCGTCGCGGTCGAAGCCTCGCGTGGCCGCTTCGATCAGCGGGATCAGCGTGTCCCGGTGGGCGAGGCGCAGGGCATTGGTGGCGTGGCGCGGATCGTCCCCGTCGAGGCCGACGACCCTGCAGAAGCGGCGATATTGCGCGTCGTTGCCGACCGCCAGGATGAACCAGCCGTCGCGCACGGGAAAGACCGCATAAGGCACGATATTGGGGTGGGCGTTGCCGAGGCGCGTGGGGGAAACGCCGCTGGCGAACCAGTTCATCGCCTGATTCGCGAGAACGCCGGTCATGGTATCGAACAGGGCCATGTCGACATGCTGGCCGAGGCCGGTCCGGGCGCGCATGTGCAGCGCCGCCTGGACCGCGATCACCGCGTACAGCCCGGTCATGATGTCGGCGAAGGCGACGCCGATCTTTTGCGGCGGGCCGTCGGGCTCCCCGGTCAGGTCCATGATGCCGCTCATCCCCTGCACGATGAAGTCGTAGCCGGCGCGGGCGGCGTAGGGGCCGTCCTGGCCGAAGCCGGTGATCGAGCAGTAGATTAGCCGCGGGTTCTGCGCGGACAGGGTGGCATAGTCGAGGCCGTAGCGGGCAAGGCCGCCGACCTTGAAATTCTCGATCAGGATATCGGCGTCCGCGACCAGATCGCGGACGGTCGCCTGGCCTTGCGGCGTGGTGAAATCGGCGACCACCGAGCGCTTGTTGCGGTTGGCGGCGTGGAAATAGGCGGCGTCCTGCGTGCCGTCGGGGTTGGCGATGAAGGGCGGTCCCCAGCGGCGGGTATCGTCACCGCCGGGGCTTTCGACCTTGACCACCTCCGCACCGAGATCGGCCAGCACCTGCCCCGCCCAGGGACCGGCGAGGATGCGGGCAAGCTCGACCACTCTCAGGCCCGCGAGCGGCGTGGCGTTCATCGTGGCGGCGTTCAGAAGGCGGCGATGCCGGTGATCGCGCGGCCGAGGATCAGGGCATGAACGTCATGCGCGCCCTCATAGGTGTTCACCGTCTCCAGGTTCATCATGTGACGCATCACCTGATATTCGCCGGAAATGCCGTTGCCGCCGTGCATGTCGCGCGCCATCCGGGCGATATCGAGCGCCTTGCCGACATTGTTGCGCTTCACGATCGAGACCATTTCCGGCGCGAAGCGGCCTTCGTCCATCAGGCGGCCGACGCGCAGCGAAGCCTGCAGTCCGAGGGCAATCTCGGTCTGCATGTCCGCCAGCTTCTTCTGGAAGAGCTGGCGCCCGGCGAGCGGCGTGCCGAACTGCTGGCGATCCAGCCCATATTGGCGGGCGGCGTGGAAGCAGAACTCGGCGGCACCCAGCGCACCCCAGCTGATGCCGTAGCGGGCGCGGTTGAGGCAACCGAACGGACCTTTCAGGCCCTGGACACCGGGCAGGAGGGCATCGTCACCCACCTCGACATCGTCCATCATCACCATGCCGGTGATCGACGCGCGCAGGGACAGCTTGTTGTCGATCTTGGGCGCAGTCAGCCCCTTCATGCCCTTTTCCAGCACGAAGCCGCGGATGGCGCCGCCATGCGCGTCCGACTTGGCCCAGATGACGAAAACATCGGCGATCGGGCTGTTGGAGATCCAGGTCTTGGCACCCGACAAACGATAGCCGCCATCCACCTTGCGCGCGGTGGTGCGCATGGCGCCGGGATCGGAGCCGGCATCAGGCTCGGTCAGGCCGAAACACCCGATCCATTCGCCGCGGGCCAGACGGGGCAGATAGCGGCGCTTCTGATCTTCCGAGCCGTATGCGTGGATCGGATACATAACGAGGCTGGACTGCACGCTCATCATCGAGCGGTAGCCGGAGTCGATGCGCTCCACCTCGCGTGCGACCAGGCCATAGGCGACGTAGCCGGCGCCGACGCCGCCATATTCCTCCGGAATGGTGGGGCCGAGCAGGCCGAGTTCACCCATCTCGCGGAAGATGTCGGGATCGGTGTGCTCCTCGGCGAAGGCGGCGATGATGCGCGGGGCAAGACGGTCCTGCGCATAGGCGTGCGCGGTATCGCGGATCATCCGCTCGTCGTCGGTCAATTGCTCGTCGAGCAGGAACGGGTCCGCCCAGTCGAAACTGCCCATGCCGGCCATCGCGTCTCTCCTTTTCACGCGGCCGGTTTCGAAGAAACAGTATGGCTTGTCCAGTGCGTAGGGACAAAAGCCGTCCCCACGCACCAGATGCCGGGCGGTTACAGCCGGAAGCTGAGCGTGGCGCGCAAGTCCCGCCCGGCCAGCGGGGCGAAATCCTTCAGGACGCTGGCATGGCGCCGTGCGGTCACGTCGAACAGGTTGTTGCCGCTGAGGATCAGCGTCGTCGGATTGGCGGCGCCGAACGGGTGGAGCGAGACCGAGGCGTTGACCAGCGTGAAGCCATCGGTCGGCGTCTCGAACGTGGTCACGCGGTCCTGCTCGAAGCTGTGTTCCACCTCGACCCGGGCGGTGGCGGTGTCGCCCTGCGCCTCAAGCCCGCCGAGCAGGCGCAGCGGCGGGATGCGCGGCACCGGACCCTGGTTCACGACGCGGGCATGCACCCAGTCGCCGAGCAGGTCCGCATTGATCCGGTAGGCGCCGATCGTGGCGAGGCGTAGCGAACCTTGTGCCTCCAGCCCGTAATAGCGGGCATCGGCCTGCGCGAACTGGAAGCAGGGCAGGTCGATATCCTCCCCCGGCGCGGCAGCGGCGCAGGCGGCGGGCGCGACCTGGTTCTCGTAGATATAGTTGGAGAACCAGTTGTAATAGGCCGACGCGTCGAAGCTCCAGGCATCGCGATGGGCGTGCAGCGTCGCTTCCAGTCCCCAGCTCTTCTCCAGCCGGAAATTCGGATTGCCCAGTTCATAGGCCTGGGTGCCGGCATGCGGGCCATTGGCGTAGAGTTCCTCGGCAGACGGCGCGCGCTCGGTGCGCGAGCCGTTCAGGCCGATGCGGATGTCGGGGGCGACTTCGTAGGAAGCGCCGAGCGAGCCGGAGATGGCATCGAAGGTCCGCCGGCCGTTGAAGAAGCGCGTGTTGGCAAGGCCGGGTCGTGCCTCCACCGACGTGTTCTCGTATCGCGCACCGGCCTCTGCCCGGAACGCGCCCATGTTGAACTGTTGCAGGGTGAACAGGCCGATCTGCGACGTGTCGTTGCGCGGCAGAAAGGCTTCCTCGCCCGCCACGTCGAAGCGGCGGTGGAAATATTGCACGCCCGAGGCGCCCAGCCACCCGCCGCGATTCGCCTGGACCAGCTCGGCCCTGCCCTCGATCCCCTGCGTGTCGAAGCGGGTGTGGATGTCGCCATCCGGCCCGAGTTCGGAATGGGTGTAGTCGGCGGTCGCGGCGCGAACGCGGATGCGATCAATGAACGACCCGCCGGCCTCGATCTCGCCGCGCAGGTCGAAGCGGTCCTGCTTCAGCGAGATGCGCGGGCTTTCCTGTTCCTGGCCGGGTTCGACCGCGTAGCGGACGGGCAGGCCGTACAGGCTGTCATAATGGCTGTACGATATGCCTAAGCTGCCGCCGTCGCGGATCAACGACGCGCCGACACCCGCATTCCAGGTTTCCGAGGCGGTGTTGGGCAGGCGTTTGCGAATGCCGGCATTGGCGGCGAAATCGACTTCCTCACCATGGTCATGGTCGTGATCGTCCGCACCGTGGTCATGATCGTCCTCGACCGGAAGGCCGGCGGAGGCGAGCGCGCGGGCGCGCTGGACGGGCGAGAGGGCGTAGCCGGGAATGCGCAGGTCGTTGGTGCGCAGATACGAACCGTCCGCATGCAGCACCAGTCCGCCGCCGACGGCGACATCCGCCGCCGACGCGATCGAGCGTTCGTCGGCGGCCGAGCCGTAGCTGGCGATCCCCGACAGGCGATAGCCGTTTTCCGGCACGCTGCGCGGGATGCGCGTGTCGACGACGTTTACGACACCGCCGACCGCCGACGATCCGAACAGCAGCGCAGAGGGGCCGCGCAGCACCTCGACCCGGTCGGCGAGCAGCGGATTGATCGCGACGGCATGGTCGACGCTGGTGTTGGATGCGTCGATCGAGCCGATGCCGTCGGACAGGACGCGGATGCGCTCACCCTGGAAGCCGCGCAGCACCGGGCGCGAGGCGTTGGGACCGAAGGAGGTGGCCGATACGCCGGGCAGGCGGGCGAGCGTCTCGCCAATCGTCGGACGGATCGCGCGGCTGAGTTCCTCACCGGCCAGGATCGAGGTGCCGGACAGAACGTCCGCCTCCGACTGGCGGACCGGCGCGGTAATGACGATGTCCCGACCGCGATCACGCGTCGGCGCAGGGGTTTGCGTCGGAGGAGCCGTTTGCGCCAGGACGGGGGTGGCGAGGGCGAGAACGGACAAACCGGACAGGAACAAGGCTTTGGCCAAGACGGGCTCCAACAGAAAACGCGAAACCCGGCCTTGGTAGCGTGATGATACAGCATATCAAGTTAAATAGTCGTCATGGTCCGGCGGGAGGACGATCGAGCAGCAGGGCTTCCAGATGGGCGGTGACGCCTCCATCGGTGACCGCGCACGATTCTGCGATCAGGTCTGCGACGAGATGGCGGGGCATCGGCAGGTCGCGATCGGGCAGCGCGGCGAGCCAGGTGGCAAGAATATCGGCCCAGGCGGGATGCGCCAGTGCATCGACCCGCACCATAAGCCGGGTTCCGGTGAAGGTGGCCGAACACCAGTCCTGCTCGTCCCGAATATGGGCCGACAGGGTCAGACCGAGCCGGGCCGCATCGGCGACGAGCGCGCGGCACAGCGCCTGGCCCGGCCCCTCCGACCGGCCGGCGCGGTGGCGGTTCAGGCGTCGCGCGCAGCCAGGAACGCTTCGATCCGCTGGATCGTCCGCCAGCGCAATTGCCGGCCACGGCGCAGGTCGCCGACCAGCCGGGGATCGTTGACCGCCAGTCGCCCGAACCGCGTTTCCGGCATCGCCGTATTCCGCAGGAACCGGTCGATCCTGATAATCAGCCCCATGAACATCTCCCATCGCGAATCTCCTTCGCCGTTCTTGTTCTGTTCTATTTCCAACTTGTCTAGGAAATTTCCTGTGACTAGATTGGAGACATGCAGGACGATCCCAGGCAGGTGTTGAACAAGCTGGCTGAGGCGGCCGGCGTCAGCCTGGCCGCGCTGTCACGGATGCTGGGGCGCAACGCCGCGTATCTGCAGCAATTTGTCGGGCGCGGTAGTCCACGCCGGTTGCACGAGGAGGATCGGCGGCGGTTGGCCGCGTTTTTCGGCGTGGCGGAGGAGCGGCTGGGTGGCGCGGCGTCGACAGGGGTGCCGCGGGTGACGGTGGTGCGGCGCGACGTGACGGTGTCGGCGGGGCCGGGCGCGGTGGTGGAGGATGATCTCGCGCTGGGCATCGCGACGATCGACGGGCGGCTGGCGCGACAGCTAGGCTTGCGTGACGGGGCGGCGTCGATGGTACGGGCGAAGGGTGATTCGATGGCCCCGGGGCTGCGTGACGGCGACTATCTGCTGGTCAACGAGGATGACCGATCGCCCGGCCCGCGCGGGGGCGTCTATGTCTTGCGGATCGGGGAGGCCGTCGTCGTGAAGCGGGTACGGGCCGAGGCGGGGACTTTGGTCGTCACCAGCGACAATCCCGCCGCGCCGTCGGTGCCGGACGGGCAGGCCACGGTGATCGGCCGGGTGGTGTGGCAGATGCGCGCGCCGTCCTAGCGGCGGCGATCACGCTGCCAGATGACGAGGGCGGCCGCACTCCCGAGAGCGAGGCCGGTGAGCAGGCCCAGGCTGGTCTCTCCAAACGGCAGGCCGATCGCCGTGCCGGCGATGGCACCCAAGGCGATCAGCACGCCGCCGGCGGCGGGGGCACGGGGGGAAGGGGTCGTCATCGCCGCTGCCTGCCATGTCGGCCGGCGCTATGCCAGCGATCCGGCGTCGAACCGTCGTTTTTCCGGTGGCCGGGGCTATGGAATGCGCCGCACTGGGGCTAGGAAGCGGGAATGGTGTTCCGCGTTCGACGGTCCGGCCCGTGCGCGGCCGCGGCGTCCATCCTGCTGATCAGCGCGAATGCGGGGGCGCAGACGGTGCCACCCGTCGCCGAACCCGTGCCGCTGGACCCCAATGCGCCGTTGGCGGCATTGCCCGACATAGGCGTCGACTGGCCGGATCTGGAAGCGGCGCCGGCGGCGGATCTGGTGGAGGCGCTGACAACGACCGATGCGGCGGCGGAGCGGCGGTATCGCTGGGCGATCGAGGGCGTGGACGGCGCAGGCGCGCTGCTGCGCGAGCGGTTCGACAAATTATCGACGCTGAATGCGCATGATAACGAGCCCGCCAATGCCGCGCAGTTGGACCGGCGCGCGCGCGAGGATGCCGACCTGCTGACCACGCTGCTGCGCGGCGAAGGCTATTATGACGCCAGCGTCGCCACCCGGATCGAGCCGGGTGCGACCCCGAGGGTCGTTCTGGAGGCGGTGCCGGGCCCACTTTACCGCTTTGCCGGCGTCACCATCGACGGACTGGCGCTGGCCGGGGACAAGGCACGCGAACTCAGCACCGCGTTCGGCGTGAAGGCGGAAGACCCCGTCGATGCCGATGCGATCGTCGCGGGACAGGCGCGGCTGGCAACGGCGATCGGGCGCGAGGGCTTTCCCTTCGCCAAGGTCGGCGAGCCGCAGATCGTGGTCGACCGTGCGGCGCGAACCGCGACGCTGGACCTGTCGGTGGAACCCGGCACCGCGCGGCGGTTCGGGCGGATCCTGGCCGCCGCCGAACAGGGCGCAGGCGCGCCGGTGTTCGAGGCGGACCACATCGCCGATATCGCGCGCTTCCGGCCCGGTGAACCCTATGACGCGGCATCGCTCGACGACCTGCGCCGGGCGCTGATCCAGACCAGCCTGGTATCGTCGGTAAAGGTCGAACCGGTGCCGGGTGCGACCCCCGATACCGTCGACATCCGCGTGGCGACGGCGCCGGCGCCGCCACGGACGGTGGCGGGCGAACTGGGCTATGGCACCGGCGAGGGTGCGCGGGCCGAGCTGAGCTGGACGCATCGCAACCTGTTCCCGCCCGAAGGCGCGCTGACGCTGCGATCGGTGCTGGGCACGCGCGAGCAACTGGGCGCCGTGGTCTATCGCCGCAACAATTTCCACGGGCGCGACCGGGTGCTGACCGCGCAGTTCGCCGCCGCGCACATCAACCGCGACGCATTCGAGGCGCAGACCCTGTCGCTGTCCGGCAGCCTGGAGCGGCAGACCAACATCTTCTTCCAGAAGACCTGGACATGGTCGCTGGGGGCCGAGCTGCTGGCATCGGACGAGCGCGACGTGATCGCATCCACCGGTGTGGCGCGGCGGCGCACCTTCTTTATCGGCGCCCTGCCGACCAGCCTGAACTATGACGGATCGGACGACCTGTTGAACCCGACGCGCGGGTTCCGGCTGGGCGGGCGGGTCAGCCCCGAGCTGTCGTTGCAGGGTGCCGTGTTCGGCTATACCCGCACGCAATTGGATGCCAGCATCTATCGCCCGGTGCGGGACGGGATCGTGCTGGCCGCGCGCACCCGGCTGGGGACCATATTGGGCGCGCCGCGCGACCAGATCGCGCCATCGCGGCGCTTCTATGCAGGCGGCGGTGCCTCGGTTCGCGGCTATGGATTCCAGTCGATCGGGCCGCGCGATGCGAACAACGATCCGATCGGCGGGCGCAGCCTGGCCGAATTCTCGATCGAGGCGCGGGTAAAGGCGTTCGGCAATTTCGGCGTCGTGCCGTTTCTGGACGCGGGCAACATCTACACCTCGCCGCTGCCCCGTTTGACCGGCATGCGGTTCGGAACGGGGCTGGGCGTGCGCTATTATTCGAACTTCGGCCCGATCCGCGTCGATGTCGGCACGCCGATCAATCCGCAGCCGGGTGACAGCCGGATCGCGGTCTATGTCTCGTTGGGCCAGGCATTTTGAGCGAGCAGGAGGACAGGCCCGCGGCGACGCCGCCTGCACCGCCACGGCGGCGGCTGCGCTGGTGGCGGTGGCTGGCCGGTGCGGTGCTGGGGATCGTCGCGATCCTGCTGGCGGCGCTGTCCGTGGTCGATACGCAGGTCGGGCACCGCTGGGTCGCGGACCAGATCGGCCGGGTGCGGACCGCCAACGGCCTGCGCTTCGCGGTCGGGCGGATCGACGGATCGCTGTACGGTGAGGCGCGGCTGGCGGATGTGCGGGTCTATGACCTGGACGGGCTGGTATTCCAGGCGCCGCGCGTCACGCTGGACTGGCGGCCGTGGCGCTGGATCGACAACCGGCTGGACATCAGGCGGCTGGCGGTGCCGGAGGCGCGGTTGCTGCATGTTCCGCGCACCCGTCCGAGCGGGCGGCGTGGACCGATCCTGCCCGATTTCGATATCGCGATCGGCGCGCTGTCCGTCGACCGACTGGTGCTGGCGCCGGCGGTACTGGGCCAGCGGCGCACCGGACGGTTGCAGGGGCGCGCCGATATCCGTCGCGGGCGCGCGCTGGTCGCACTGGATGCGGTGGTGGAGGGTAGCGACCGGCTGCGGCTGAACATCGATGCGGAGCCCGATCGCGACCGGTTCGACATCGACGTGGTCGCGCGCGGTGCGACGCGCGGTGTGCTGGCGCGGATGGTAGGCGCGCGAGAGGGCGTGACGCTGGACGTGACCGGCGATGGCCGGTGGGCGCGGTGGCGGGGCCGCGCGACGGCGCGGATCGGCGCGGCGCAGGCGATGGCGCTGCGCCTGTCGGCGGACGCAGGCAGCTATGCGCTGGACGGCAGCGTGGCGCCGGCGCCGCTGCTGAAGGGGCGATTGCAGCAACTGACCTTGCCGGGCGTGCGGGTGCGCGGACGCGGGCACTTTGCCGAACGACGGCTGGACGGCACGTTGACGCTGCGCAGCGCCGCGCTGGCGATCGAGACACAGGGCATGGTGGACCTGGGCCAGAACGCCTTCCGCAATCTGAAAACCAAAGTCCGTCTGCTCCGCCCGTCTGCGGTGCTGCGCACGATGCGCGGCGAGGGCGTGGAGCTGCGCCTGTTGCTGGACGGCCCGTTCGCCGGCGCCAGCTTTGAATACCGCCTGTTCGCCAAGGCACTGGCGTTCGACCGCACGGTGATCGTGCAGCCGCGCGCGGCGGGACGTGGCCGCTGGTCGCGCTGGCCGGTGACGCTGCCCGTGCGGTTCACCGCCGCCGCAGTGGGCGGGGTCGGCAATGTCGCCGGGGGCATCCTGCGCAATCTGTCAATCGACGGGCCGCTGCGCCTGACGCCGCGCACGCTGAGCGGCGATGCGCTGCGGCTGCGCTCCGACAAGCTGTCGGGGACGATGGCGCTGTCGGTGGATCTGGCGACCGGCCGGTACGAGGTGGGGCTGAACGGGCGGCTGGGCCGATACCTGATCCCCGGACTTGGCATCGTGGAGGTGACGTCGCGGTTGAGCGTGGTGCCGGGGCCGGGCGGGCGCGGCACGCGGGTAGTGGGCCAGGGGGCGGCGCGCGTGCTGCGGCTGGACAACGCCTTCTTCCGCAGCCTTGCCGGTGGCTTGCCGCGGCTGACCGCACGGCTGGAGCGGACGCCGGACGGGGTGCTGCATTTTGCCGATCTGGTGCTGGTCGCGCCGTCGCTGCGGCTGCGCGGGCAAGGTTACCGGCGGCGTGACGGCAGTTTCCATTTCGAAGGGGGCGGGCAGCAATCGACCTATGGCCCGGTGCGGCTGGTGCTGGACGGCGATATCGCCCGGCCACGCGTGGAGCTGTTGCTGGCGACCCCCAATGCAGCGCTGGGCCTGCGCGACGTGCGTGCGCGTCTGGAGCCGACGCCGCAGGGCTTCGCCTACACGGCCGAGGGCGGATCGCGTGGCGGGCCGTTCCGGGCGCGATCCTGCTGCCGCGCGGGGGACAGGCGGCGATCGTGGTCGATGCGCTGGATGTCCGCGGGGCGCGCGGACAGGGCCGGCTGAACATCGTCCCTGGCGGTTTCGACGGTCGGCTGGACGTGAGCGGCGGCGGCTGGGGCGGCGCGCTGACCTTCCGCCCGGTGGGCGATATCCAGCGCATCGAAGGGCAATTGCGCGCGAGCAACGTGCAACTGGGCGGTGGTGCCCTGCTTCGCCAGGGCCGCACGGATTTCGCGATGATGCTCGACCCGGCGGGCGTGACGATCGGGGGAACGGCGAGCGG
>NZ_CAMLAC010000110.1 GCF_946477935.1 uncultured Sphingomonas sp.
CCCCCGCATCCCGCCGCACCCGACACCCCCCACGCGCCGCATCATCAACAAACCGCGCATCCTCCCCGCTGGGGAGTGGCAGGAAGCCCCCCAGCGCCCGATAGGCGGAGCCGCGCATGCCCATATTGGCGCCGCTGGCATGGTGATGCGTCATCGGCGCTTCCCATTCGACCGGGTCCAGCGCCCGGCGCAGCGCGAACAGCGCGTCGTAATAACGCTCAATCCGGTCTTGCAGCGGTGCGGCGACACCACCCTCGCGCAGCACCCGCCCCGCCACCACATCAGCATGGGCGAGACCGGCCAGCATCGCCTCCACCCAGTCTGGCGTCGGCCGGCTGTCCGCATCGGTGGTCAGCAGGATGTCGGCAGTCCCCGCCATCACCATCGCCCGCTGCCGCGCCAGCCCGGCATTGGGTGCCCCGCGCGCAACCTGCGCGACCTGCACCCGGTGCCGGGCAACCGACCGATACCGCTCCGCGACCGGTGCGCTGCCGTCCCGGCATCCATCCAGCAACAGGCACAAGGTCACCGTCACGCCAGCCGGCACCGCCAGCGCTTCCACCGCGTCGAACAGATGCGGCAGCGCTGCCGCCTCGTCCCGCACCGGCACGCAGATCGCAATCGACGACCGCGCGGTAACGCTCGTCAAAGAGCGATCTCGCCTTCGTCCTTGCCGTTCCAGTAGCGGATGCGCTTGGCATGCACCGCGATCATCACGATGCCGGGCGTGTCGATGCCCTCGGGGAAATAGCGGTCGAGATCCTTGGTCCAGTGATCGGCAAACTGCGCCTTGTCCTCGATCAGCGTCGCACGCCCTTCCACGGAGACGAACAGCGGCGGACCACCCAGCATCCCGACCGCGCCGGTATAGCTCAGCAATACCCGAGGATCGGCCTGGATATCGGACACCTTGCGCGTGTCGCGATAGGAAAAGAAGTAGCTGTCGCCGCGATAATCGACATCGCCATTGTTGCTCATCGGCCGCGCGCTGCTGCCGTCATGTCCCGTGACCAGCATCGCGAAGTCGAGCTTCGCCATCTTGGCGGACAGATCCTCCAACGTCAGTTCGGACATGCCTGTTCTCCCCGTTCAGCCAACCCACATAGGTTACAAGGGCTGAACGAGCCGACAGCTCGCAGGTTCATGGCCGACTATGCGAAATTCGCACGCATGCGCATCAGCGGCGGGGCATCCCGGTGGCCGCCCACCACAGCCCGCCCATCAGATGCGCCAGATACTGGGGATCCCGGTACATCTCGCCATTATGCCCCAGTGTCGTCACGAACACGCGACCTTTTTCATGCAGATGATGCCACGCAATCGGATGATCTCGCCCCATCGGCAACGACACCTGCCCCGGCCAGATCTTGCGCGGGTCGTAGCTGGTCTCGTCCACCGACAGGATGGTGCTGATGTTCACCTTGTAGGGATTGGTGGTGGTGTAGAACTCGTCGCTCCAGATCCAGCGTTCGGGTACGCCGTAGCTTGCCGGGTGCTCGCGATCGGTGACGGTGACGATGCCGGTCTGCAGCATCGGGTGTACGCCGACACGCCGGCCCACCAGCCGCTCATACCAGGGCCAGGCATCCGGCGGCGTGATCGCGGCGCGGTGGACGACGATCGCATTGCCCCCGGCGCGCATATAGGCCTCGAACTTCGCACGCTGGCCGGGGTTCAGCTCCTCGCCGGGCGTGTTCAGGAACATCACCGCGGCATATTGGCTCAGGTCGCCATCGAACGTCTCGGTCTTGTTCGTCCACACCATCTCGAACGCGTGCAGCTTCGCCAGATGCTCCAGACTGTCGCGTGCGATGGGGATGTATTCGTAGTGATATTTATTGGGGATGGCGAGAACGAGCAGCTTGTACTGCGCCTGTGCCCAGGCCGTGCCGGGGACGAGAAGCGCCAACAGGGCAAGGGCGAAGCGGATCATGGGCGCACCCGGTACAGCGAATGGTGGGTCAGGATGAACAGCGTGGACTTGTCCGCCCCGCCGAACAGCAGTTGCAGCGGGCGTTCGGGCACATCGATCCGCCCCAGTGGCGTGCCGTCGGCGTCGTGGACGAAGACCTGCCCGTTGGCGATGAACACGCGGCCCTGCCCGTCGGTGGCCACGCTCTCCCCACCGCGATCGGCAAAGGGCTTCAGGTCCGTAAGCGTGCCGTTCGCGCCGACCACGCCGCTATAGGTGCGCGCCTCCGACGCATTGGCGACATGGATGCGCGACCCCACCCGCCCCTGGACAAAGCCATAGGTGTCGAGGGCGTCGGAAAAGCGCCGCCCGCGAAAATCGGCCGGCCCCTGCTGGAAGGTACGGAACGCGGGCAGCACCACGCTGCCGTCGGGCGAGACATAGCCTTGCGCCAGCGGTCGGGCGACATCCTGCGCGAACATCTCGGCCAGCGTGGTGAAGCGCATCGTCTGCGGATCGAGTTGGTCGCGAAACTCGCCATTGTTCCACCAGTTGCCCGGCAGCGCGACCGCCGCCTCTGCCGCAGCCAGCGGGGTGGGCGCGATCACCGCCAGTTCCGTTTCCGGCGTGCCGGGGCGAAACGCGTAGACGGTGCCGTTCCGCCCGGCCGAGGACAGCACCATCAGATTGCCCGATGCGTCGGCAGTCAGGTTGACGGGATCAAGCGTATTGTCGCGCTCGATCCCCAGTCCCGCGCCTTCCGACCAGCGATAGATGCGCTGCTGAGTTCGGTCGATGAAGTAGAGCGTGCCGTCCGGCGTCGCCGCGCCTCCGCCCGCCGCATCGAACCCGCCGGCGATCTTTTCCGCCACGGCGCAGCGCCCGCCTGTTTGCCCACCAGTCTTCCTTCGTTCGTGCTGAGCGAAGTCGAAGCACAGCCCGGACGCCTGCCCGTCTCCCCCGACCGGGATGGACGCCGGCACGTCGAACGTCGCGAACTCCCGCTCGCGCACCTCGCCACCTGCCCCCATGTCGCGGATCGCATTCTCATACGGAAACTTGTTCGCGCGCAGGAAGGTCGCGCAGCCATTCTCATCGCACGTCCCCAGCCCGCTTTCCGCGTTCACATGGACGTTGCGGAACCGGATGTTGCGGGCATTGTAGAGCGTTACCGCGGCCGGCTGCGCCTTGAAGGTACGCGTCACGCGATAGGCGTGGAGATTGCCGATCAGGATATCGCGGGAATCGCGGATCTCCAGCGCCACCGCATCCTTGCTTTCGCCGCCCTCCTCCTCGGTCTGCGGCGCGAGCAATTCCCAGTTGGCGACGCGGTTCAACGCAATCTCGACCCGGCCATGATGCTCGGCCGACATCTGATAGACATGGCCCGGTGTCTCGGTGTCCGACACGTACAGCCCGGCCTGCGCATAGGTATTGGGCGTCCAGATATTGTTGAACGTCCCCCCGCCCCCGTCCGTTACCCACAGACTCGGATATTGCGCGTCCCATCGCTTTGCCGGGTCCGCATCCCCCGTCGCATTGGCGTTATAGGGGATGAAGCGCTTGCCGCCGGCCAGGTCGGTGCCGTGCCCGCCCTGGAACTTCACATCGTCGACCAGCGAGTTCGCGCCCGCAGTCCATAGCAGCGCCGTCGCGCGCGGATTGATCCCGCCGGTGAACAGCCCCAGGCCCGAGACGATCGCATCCCCGCCCCGCGCCGTCTCGACCAGCGCCTTGGGCGTACCCACGCCCTGAAAGGCCGGCGTCCCGTCCGGCAGGATGATCTGCGTCAGATTGGGGTGCAGCGCGACCAGCACGCTGTCCGCCCGCAGGCGCAGCGTATCGGTGACGATGTAGCGGCCGGCGGGGAAATAGACCACGCGGTGCGTATCGATCGCGCGCTGGATCGCGGCGGTATCGTCGGTGCGATCGTCGCCCTTCGCCCCGCCGTCGCGCACGTTGAACCAGTCGGCGACCGCCGGCAGCGTGCGCAGCGCGGACATGCGGCGTTCGGGCAGGGCGGGTAGCGATGATGCCTGCATCACCGTCTTGTATTCGCCCATCTGCCCATATCCGGCGACGGCCAGGCCATAGCTGAATGATGCGACCTGGTATGCCTGGCCGTGCCCCGCGACGCTGCGCCCGCTGTCGCGGAAGCGCGCGAAAACCGGCGTGCGCGCCGCCATCGCATTCTCGAACGCAATCTGGGTATAGGCATTGCCTTCGTTCGACACGATCACGCCGGCGCGGAACACATTCTCGAACCGCACGTCCTTGCCGAACAGCCAGTCGCCATACCCCTTGTCGATCTCGATCCCGACCGGCGTGTCGCGGATCGCGACGTTGACCATGGTCAGCCCCGCCTCATGCTCGCGGATCGCCGCCTCGCGCTGCCCCTCGAACGTCGCGTCGATCAGTGCGAACGGCCAGGCGGGCGACGGCTTTTCCGTCAATATCCCGTATCGTCCGCCACGGATGTGCAGATGCTGGCCGATATTACCGACCTGATAGAGCGCGGCCAGCCCCGATCCCATGTCGAAATCCATGTGGCTGACGAACGCATGCTGTGCAGCATGGAACCGGATCGCGGTCGCTGCGGCATTGTTCGCGCCGACGGCGATGTCGATGTTGCTGATGCCCGAATAGAAGGTGCCGGGATTGGCATCGGCGATCTTTGGATCGAACGGCACGCTGCCCTGCACCGGGAAGGGCACGCGCGTGCGGCCCGCCACGTTACGCCCGTCGTCACTGCGTACCCCCTCGCCGTTACGCCGCGCGCCGGCGAAGACGATCATCGTCGCCAGTCCACGCTGGAACCCCGGCGTGCGCGCACCCAGCACGATGCGCGGCCGCGTCGCCCCCGTACCGTACAGCCGCACGCCGGGCCACAGAAAGACGGTGCGCGTGATGCGGTAGGTGCCCGCCGGCAGGAAGACGATGCCCCCGCCGCCCTGGTCCGCCGCGGCGTCGATCGCCTGCTGGATCGCGGCCGTATCGTCGGCGCGGCCGTCACCGACACCGCGCACCGTGGTTGCCCGCGCATCCACCGGCGCGGCCTGCAACACCGATGCCCCCGGCGCTTCCCCCTGTGCCTGTGCCATCCCTGCGCGCGCGAGCAGAACCGCGACCAGAAAGCCCCTCCCCTTCAGGGGAGGGGTTGGGGTGGGGGCTATTCTCAAGCGCGCCATCTGTGGCGAAGCCCCACCCCTGAAGCGGAGGGGAGAAATAGGCACTGTAGATCTCACCACCGCCGTCTCCTCAGGCCGGAAAAAAGAGGTCCCGGCCGGAGCCGGGACAGGTTGGGGAACCATCAAACCTTTGGGATAGCGTCAGAAATTAAACCGCACACCCACCCGGTACACGCGGCCGATAATATCATACAGCGCCGGGTTGATATCCACACCGGTATTGGTCTGCGGC
Organism: uncultured Sphingomonas sp.; assembly: GCF_946477935.1. GTDB lineage: Bacteria > Pseudomonadota > Alphaproteobacteria > Sphingomonadales > Sphingomonadaceae > Sphingomonas. The sequence continues at coordinate 5,333 of NZ_CAMLAC010000110.1, forward strand.
GAGGGGGTGGGGTCGCGATTGAACAGGTTGTCGACCTTGAAATAGGCGTTCAGCGCCTTGGTCAGCGTGTAGCTGCCGCCCACGTCGAAGTAGAAGGCACCCTTCATCCGGTTGAAGTCGATCGTCGGCGCATTGGCGGTGGAGACCGGGCAGCTCGACTGGCAGACGACATATTGATTGCCGAACACGCCGTCGCTGAACCAGCGCTGCTGGAAGAAGATCGAGAATTCGTCCTGCGTATAGGTCTCGGTCGTCAGCCATTTCCAGGACGGCGTATTGCCCGAATTGGCGCCCGCGCTGTCCACCGGCACCGCGCCGGGCAGGCCCAGATCGGTGACGAAGTTGATCACATGCGTCGCCAGTCCGCGCACCGTGAAGCGACCGGGCAGGCCCAGCGGTTGGCGGATCTGATAGCTCGCCTCGATATCGAAACCCTCGGTGCGGATCGAGGCGAGGTTGAACGGCTGGACATCGACGAAATTGCCCTGGTTGTTGGCACCTTGCAGGAAGAAGCCACCGCACAATTCGGTCACGCCTTGCTGACAGAAATTCACCTTCTGCTGCGCCGATACCGCCTGGATCAGCCCGCGCACCTTGATCTTGTAATAGTCGAACGACAGGCTGAGCCCTGGCAGCCAACTCGGCTGCGCATAGACGACGCCCAGTTCGGTATTGCGCGCGGTTTCCGGCCGCAGGTTCGGGTTGCCGATCGTGTTCTGCGTAATCGTGACCGAGGTGTTATTGAACGGATCAGTGAAGTTGGGCACCGTCACCGCGATCGGCGCGGCGAACAGCTCGGACAGGTTGGGCGCCCGCACATCGCGCGAGGTGACCGCACGCAGCCGCAGGCCGTCGATCGGCGTGTCATAGGTGCCGCCCACCTTCCACGAATAGACCGTGCCCGACGTGCTGTAATTGGTCGCACGCCCCGCCACGTTCAGGTTCGCCCGGCCCAGGGCAGGCGTGTTGAGCAGCGGCACGTTCAGTTCGAGGTAGCTTTCCAGCACGTTGTAGCTGCCGCGCCCGCTATGATAATTGCCGGCATACCAGTTGTTCCCCTCCGGATTGAGGACGGGATCGAACGGGTACAGGTCGTTGTACGGCGTATTGGGCAATGGCCCGTTGCCATAAGGGTCCGACGTCACGTGATAGAATTCGTGGCGATACTCCAGCCCCGTCGCCACCGACACCGGCCCCGCCCAGGTCGACAGCGGATCGCCCGACAGGTTGGCGCTGAACACATCCTGCGTCTGCCGGGTATGCTGGAACGGCCCGTTGGCGGGTTGCAGATAGGCCAGCGCCGCGGAAGACGGCGTCGCCCCGCCGAAGATGTTGAGCGGCTGGCAGCCATTGGCCCGCGCGGTCGGATCGCGGCAGACGATCACGCCGTTCACGCTCACCGCATCGATCGCCTGCAGATAACGCCGGGGGACGAGCATGTTGGTGACATTGATGTCGGTGATGTTCTCGCCATGCTTGAAATAGGCGTCGTAGCGCCAGTCGGTGCCAAAGCCTGACACCTTGCCCGTCGCGCCGCCGACGAAGCGATATTGCTTGCGCGACGGGAACACCTCGATGTTGGGCAGGATCGCGTTGGTCACGCCGTAGCGGAAGCTGGTGATGTTGTTCGCCGCGCACAGCCCGGTGATCGCGCTCGGCAAAAAGGCGTTGGCACAGTTGATGGTCAGGCTGGTCTGCGCGGCACCCGGATTGGGCTGGTTGCTGGTATCCACCTGCGAGATGTTGACGGTGGCGTAGATCTCGTTGTCCGCATCCAGGTCGAAGCCCAGCCGGCCATAGCCGTTATACCGCTCCAGCTTCGACTTCAGCGTGGTGCCGATCCCGACATTGCCCGACAGGTCGCCCCCGATGCAGAACCCGACATAGCATCCCGCGACATCGCCGTTCGCGTTGCGCCGCGGCACCCCGTTCGAGCCGTAGTTGAAGTTGAACGGCTGGCCGTTGGCGTCGAACGCGATGCCCTGCAGCGGCCCGGCATTGATCAGGCCATAGCGCGTATATTGATAGGCCTGCGCATGTTCGCGGTAGTTGAACTGCGGCGCGCCGTCATTGGTGATACCGCGATTGACCAGCGTGGCGGTGGTGTACCAGTCGCGCCCCGCCGGCCCTTCCTCGCCGAAGCCGCCCGGTCCCACGCCTTCCTCGCGGGCATATTCGCCGCTGACGATCAGGTGCAGCCGGTCGCCCAGGAACGACGTGCCGAAGGCGAGCTGCGCCAGCACGCTCTCGTCATCGCCGTAATCGCTGATGCCGCCCTGGACGTTGCCCTTCACCCCCTTGAAGCGCTTGTTGGTCACGAAGTTGACGACGCCGCCCACCGCGTCCGACCCGTAGGAGGCGGACGCACCGCCCGTCACCACGTCGACCCGCTCGATCAGCAGTTGCGGAAACTGGCTGATGTCGGGCACGCCGGTCACGTTCGCGCCGACGACGCGCTGCCCGTCGAGCAGGGTCAGCGTGCGGATCGTGCCCAGCCCGCGCAGCGAGAACGAGCTGAGCCCCTGCGACCCGCTCGACGTGCTGTTCGTGCCCGTGGTGACGCCGGTCGATCCTTGCAGCGAGGGCAGTTGCGCGATGGTGTTGAAGATGTTGGGCTGCGCGTTCAGCGCCAGTTGCTCGGCCCCGATCACCGTCGTCGGCGTGGGCGCCGCAAAGCCGCTGGAGACGATGCGCGATCCGGTGACGACGATGTCGGGCGCAGGGCCGCCGTCCTCGCTCTGCGGCCCAGTGTCTGGTGCTGCGTCCGGCGCGATCGTCGCGGGGCCGTTTTCCGGCGCGCCGGGCAGCGCCTGTACCGGCTCGGCAGGTGCGGGGTTGGCGGGCGCCGGCTGGACCTGTGCCGCGGCCGGCAGCGCCAGGCTCGCCGCCATCAGCGAGGCAAGCGACGCGGTCGCGAACGCCTGCCGGCGAGAGGGTGGAATGGGATCGATGATGGTCACGGGGCTTCCTCTCCTGGCTTTTATGATTGGGCGCGCGCTCACAGCGCCGCGGCGTAGAGTGCGTGATGGGTCAGGATGAACAGCGTGCGGCCGCCCTCCCCGCCGACCAGCAGTTGCAGCGGGCGCTCGGGCACATCGATCCGCCCCAGCGGCGATCCGTCGGGTGCATAGGCGAAGACCTGCCCGTTCGCGACGAACACGCGCCCCTGCGCATCGCGCACCACGCTTTCCCCGCCGCGATCGGCAAAGGGTTTCAGGTCGGCCAGCGCGCCGCCCGCCGCCACCGTGCCGCTATAGGTCCGGTTCTCCGACGCATTGGTCACGAACACCCGCTCGCCGACGCGTGCCGAAACGAAGCCATGCGCCTGCAATGTATCCGACCAGCGCCACCCCACCCGGTCGGGCGTCCCCTGCTGGAAGGTGCGGAAGGCCGGCAGCACCAGACTGCCGTCCACAGACGTATAGCCTTGAGCCTTGGGCATCCCGGCATCGCGCACGAACATCTCGCCCAGCGTCGTGAAATGATCGGTCGCCGGATCATATTGGTCGCGGAATTCGCCGTTGTTCCACCAGTTGACCGGCAACAGCACGCGCGCATCGGCACGCGGCGCAAAGGCGGTCGGTGCGATCGGCGTCACCTGTGTCGGCGAACCCCCGGGATCGATCTGGTAGACGCTGGCGGCCGGACCATAGGAGGACAGGACGAGCAGCTTGCCCGACGCATCAATCCCCAGATTGACGGGGTCGAGCGACTGGTCCGCCACCACCTCCAGCTTCTTGGCCTCCGTCCAGCGCAGGATCCGCTGGAAACGCCGCTCGATGAAATACAGCGCCCCCGCTCCGCCCACCGCCCCGCCCGAAAGCGACCAGAAGCCATCCGCCAGCTTGCGCACCGGCCCGCCCAGCGTCGCCGGCTCCAGCCGCGCCGGCGTCGCAGGCACGTCCAGCACCGCGAACTCCCGCTCCCGCACGTCCAGCCCATGCGTCTCGTCACGGATCGCGTTCTCGAACGGGAACTTGCTCGCCCGCAGGAAGGTGCCACAGCCATTGGCGTCGCAGGTCGCAAAGCCGCTTTCCGCGTTCACATGGACGTTGCGGAACCGGATGTCGGACGAATTGAACAGCTTCACCGCGCTCACGGCCGGGTGGAAGTTTCGCGTCACCCGGTACGCATGGTAGTTGGCGAACAACAGGTTGCGCGAATTGCGGATCTCCAGCGAGACCGCGTCCATCCCTTCACCCACTTCCTGTTCGGTCTGCGGCGCCAGCAACTCCCAATTCTCGACATTGTCGAACACGAATTCGTTGCGGACATGATGTTCGACCGACATTTCGTACACGCGCCCCGGCACTCGCGTGTTGCTGACGTAGAAGCCCGCGCTGGCAAAGGTGTTGGGGCTCCATATGTCGAAAAAGGTGCCGCCGCCCCCTTCCACCCAGATGCTGGGATATTGCGCGTCCCAGCGATTGTCGGACACCGGATCGCCGCTCGACGCCCGGCGCGACCCCTGCGGCTTGTTGTCCGCGGTCGGCGTGCCGCCCCCGCCCATGATCTTCACGTCGTTCAGCAGGCTGGTCTCGCCCGATCGCCACAGCACGGCGGCGGCACGCGGATTGATGCGGCCGGTGAACAGGCCCAGCCCGGACACGATGTTGCGCCCGCCCGCGGGCGTTTCCACGATCGGCACGACGCTGCCGATGCCGGCATGGCGCGCATTCTCGTCCGGGATCACCAGTTGCGTCTTGGCCGGGTGCAGGCCCAGCAGCACCGTATCGGGCCGCAGGCGCAGCGTATCGGTGACCATGTAGAAACCGCTCGGAAAATACAGCACGCGGTGCGTGTCGATCGCGCGCTGGATCGCGGCGGTATCGTCGGTCGCGCCGTCGCCCGCCACGCCCAGCGACTTCACGTTCGTCCAGATCGCCGTACCCGGCAGCGCGCGGATCGCCGGGGCGGGGGCGGCCGGCATCCGGCGCAGCGGCTCGATCTTCACATCGGTCGCGGTGGCACCGACGCTTTCCAACCCCTTCACCGTCACCCCGTGGCTGAACGATGCGACACGGTACGCGCCCCGGCGCCCGGCGATCGTCCGCCCGCTCTCGGCAAAGCGCACCAGCGTCGGCGTATCGACCGCGACCGCGCCGTCCAGCCCGGCTTGCGTGAACACGCTCTTCTCGTCGCCGATCGACAGCGCCGCGCGCGACACGTTCCGCAGCCTCAGCCCCTTGGCCCAGAAGCTGTCGCCATAGCCCTTGTCGATCTCGATCCCGACGGGCGTGTCGCGGATCGACACGTTGACCATGGTCAGCGCCGCCTCATGCTCGCGGATCGCGGCATCGCGCTGCCCGTCGAAGCTGGACTCGAGCAGGGTGAACTGCCAGGCGGGCGAGGTCTTCTCGGTGACGATGCCGTATCGTCCGCCATGGAAGTGTACGTCTTCCATGACGTTGCCCGCCTGATAGACGCCGGCGAACGCCGATCCCAGCCGGAACTCCATGTGGCTGAGGAACCCATGCTGCGCCACGCGGAAGCGCACGCCCGCCGCGCCCTCGTTGCCGCGGCCGATCTCGATATCGACGTTGCTCATCGAGGAGTAGAAGGTCGCCGAATTGGCGTCGCGCACCTTTTTGTCGCGCGGCACCACGGTCGGCACCGGCACCGGCACGTCGCCGACCGAATATTGGTCGCCGCCCGAAAAGACGATCATCGTCGACACGCCTTGCTGGAACCCAGGCGTGTTGTCCGCCAGCAGGATGACGGGCCTGGTACGCCCCGTGCCGAACACCCGCACGCCGATCGGCACCACCAGCGTGCGGGTGATCCGGTACCGGCCGGACGGCAGGAAGACGATGCCGTGCCCGTTCTTGTCGCTGGCGCTGTCCAGTGCGCGTTGGATCGCGTCGCTGTCGTCGGTGCGGCCATCGCCTGCCCCCTGCACCACCACCGCGCTGGGATCGTCCGGCCGTGCGATCATCACCGATCCGGGCTGGATCGCGGCAAAGGCAGGAATGGGCGCCGCTGCCAGCATCGCGCCCCCCGCCAACATGGTGCCCCTCACCAACATGGTGGCATCCATGAACATGCCTGCACGCATCCGCGTTTCCCCTCGGTCGTCATGGGGGAGTCCTTCCCCTCTGACTGCCACGATATGCGGGCCGGTCGCCCCCGGCATCCGGGACCATGGTCTTAATTTAAGGCCCTGGATCAACGGGATAGACAGTGGAGAATATGGTGGAAGGATATGCCGTGGATCGACGGAGCGGGGTGCATCCCCAGGCTGGCCCCGTGGCGGTCGTGGTGATGGGCGTCAGCGGCAGCGGAAAGTCGACGCTGGGGGCGGCGCTCGCCGCCGCCTCGCATTGCCC
>NZ_CAMLAC010000111.1 GCF_946477935.1 uncultured Sphingomonas sp.
GCGCTTGGTCGGGGCGGGGGCTTCGCCGCCCCCGGTATCGGGGGACAGCGAGAAGCTGTTGGTGGTCGGACCCTTCTTCTGCGGTGTGAAGCTGGGGGCGAGGTGGAGGAGCAGCCAGGCGAGCAGCAGGTGGGCGACGAGCGTCAGCGCCAGCGAGGCGCCGCGGCGGCGGAGGAACAGGCGATGACGCTCCGGCAGATGGCGGAGCAACAGGGCCGGGCTCACGGACGATGGGGACCGTGGCGCCCGGCCGTGCATGGTCAGGCTCGGTTCGCCGCGCTGAGCACCGCGCGCACGCTTGCGGTGGCGATATCGGTGTCCATGCCGACGCCGAAGACGGTGCGGCCGTCGGCGGTGCGCGCTTCGACATAGGCGGCGGCCTGCGCGTCGGCGCCGTGGCCGATGGCGTGTTCGTTATAGTCGACGATCTCCAGTGCGGGGCCGGTGCTGTCGGCCAGTGCGGCGATGACGCCGGAGATCAGGCCGTTGCCACGTCCGGAGATCGAGCGCTGCTCGCCCTCCACCGCCAGGCGGCCGACGAACAGGCGATTGCCGGCACTGCCGCTTTCCTCGTAATCCACCAGTTCAAACCGGTCCTGCGAGCGGGGCAGATAGGTCGCCTCGAACCGGTTCCAGATGTCGGCGGCGTTGAGTTCGCGGCTGGTTTCGTCCGCCATCGCCTGCACGTGGCGCGAGAAATCGGCCTGCAGCCGCTTGGGCAGCTTCAGCCCCTTGTCCTGCTCGATCACCCAGGCGACGCCGCCCTTGCCCGATTGCGAGTTGACGCGGATCACCGCCTCGTAGCTGCGGCCGAGATCGGCGGGGTCGATGGGGAGATAAGGGACCTCCCACAGGCCGTCGTTCCGCTGTTCCTGCGCCGCAAACCCCTTCTTGATCGCGTCCTGATGGCTGCCGGAAAAGGCGGTGAAGACGAGATCGCCGGCATAGGGGGTGCGCGGGTGGACGGGCAGGTTCGTACAATAGGTGACGGTGTTCACCACCGCATCGATGTCCGACAGGTCGAGCCGGGGATCGACGCCTTGCGTGTACATGTTGAGCGCAACCGTCACGAGGTCGCAATTGCCGGTGCGCTCGCCATTGCCGAGCAGACAGCCCTCGACCCGGTCGGCGCCCGCCATCAGGCCGAGTTCGGCGGCCGCGACGCCGGTACCGCGGTCGTTATGGGTGTGGAGCGAGATGACGACGCTGTCGCGGTTCGGCACGTTGCGGCAGAACCATTCGATCTGGTCGGCATAGACGTTGGGCGTCGCGCATTCGACGGTGGCGGGCAGGTTCAGGATCAGCGGATTTTCGGGCGTGGGACGCAGCACGTCCATGACCGCGGCGCAGACCTCCACCGAGAAGTCGAGTTCGGCGGTGGAGAAGGTCTCCGGGCTGTATTCGAACTGCCAGGCGGTGTTGGGGCGCTTGGCCGCCTCGTCGCGCAGGATGCTGGCGCCGGCGACCGCGATCTCGCGCACCTCGTCACGGGTCATGCCGAAGACGATCTTGCGCCAGGCGGGGGATACCGCGTTGTAGAGGTGAACGATCGCGGACTTCGCACCGTCGAGGCTTTCGAAGCTGCGTTCGATCAGGTCGCGGCGCGACTGCGTCAGCACCTGGATCGTCACGTCGTCGGGGATGCGGCCGTCGCGAACGAGGCCGGAGATGAAGTCGAACTCGGTCGCGCCGGCCGAGGGGAAACCGACCTCGATCTCCTTCAGGCCGACCTTGACCAAGAGGTCGAACAGGCGCGTCTTCTTCTCGGCGTCCATCGGATCGATCAGCGCCTGGTTGCCGTCGCGCAGGTCGGTGGAGAGCCACCGCGGCGCGCGGGTGATGACGGCATTCGGCCATGTCCGGTCGGGCAGGGCGATGGGCGGGAAGGGGCGGTATTTGGTCGCAGGATCGCGGAGCATGATCGGTCTTCCGGTCGGACCGCGCGCGATGGAGACGGCGCGGTCGGTTGGCGCTAACGGTTCATCTTGCCCTTAGGGAAGCGCGCGCGTCACGCCCGTCCACCCTAAGGGCGGATAAGTCGCAGAAGCAGGTGCGCACGGTCGATCATTACGGGGTTCATGGCCGGTGGGCGTCAATTTGTCCACCATTGTTGGCGGGGGGTGACGACGAATACTCCGTTAACGGCCAGGTTGTAACAAGATGCCGTTGTGAAACAGCGTCTTTCATCGATCGGACAGTCTTTCCATGCGCCAGCTCGTTTATATCAGCACGGTTCGCACCGGGGTGCCGGTGGATGCCGCCGCGATCCTGGCGGCGTCGCGGCGCAACAATGCGCGGGCGAATGTGACCGGGCTGTTGTTCTTCGACGGCAAACGCTTCCTGCAGGCGCTGGAGGGCGAGCACGCGGTGGTGGATGCGACGTTTACGCGCATTCGCGGCGATGCACGGCATCATGCACTTGTCGTGTTGTCGGATCGCGATGTGGCAACGCGAGGCTTTGGCGAATGGGCCATGGCGTACCGGGCACCGGGCGAGAATGATGCGGATGGGCTGGCGCGGATCGCGGCGCTGACCGCCAATGCCTCCGCATCGGTGCAGGCGACGTTCGAGAGTTTCGCGCGGATCAAGCGGGCCGCCTGATCCGCGCCAGGTACAGGCTTACTGTGCGGCGAAGGCGGCGTTGATCGTCAGGTCGACCTTGTCGGATACGACGGGCGCCGCCATGCCGAGGCCGAAGTCGCTGCGCTTGATCGAGCCGGTGGCGCGGAAACCGATATTCAGTTTCTTGTTCATCGGGTTCTGGCCCGCACCGACGAAGGTGGCGTCCAGCGTCACCGGCTTGGTGATGCCCTTGATCGTCAGGTTGCCGGTGATCCGCGCCTTGTTGCCCGACGCCTGCACCGCGGTGGACACGAAACGTGCGGTCGGATGCTGGGCGACGTCAAAGAAGTCGGCGCTCTTCAGGTGCTTGGCGAAGGCGGCGCTGGTGACGGACAGTTCGTCGATCTTGAAGGTCACATCGACCTTTGTGGCATTCGGCCGGGCGGGATCGATGGTCAGCGAGCCTTCGGAAGCGCCGAACTGGCCTTCGAGCATCGTGAAGCCCATGTGGTTGACCTGCCAGGTGACCTGGGTGTGGGCGGCATCGACCGGGTAGGTGCCGGCGGTGACGCGCGATGCGACGGGGGCGCCGGGCAGCGTCTGGGCGGTGAGCGGAGCGGTGAGGGTCGCGGCGAGCGCGGCGGCGAGGATCAGGCGCATGGGTCTTGGGTCTCCCTGTTTGGATGACCGATTTGACCATGAAGCACGCGCGGCGGAAAGCGCCGGAATGGAAACAAAGGGTTGCAGCGCAGGCCCACCCCCGCCCTGTTGGGCGAGGGTGCGCGCGACGCTTTAGTTCTTGGTCTGGTCGACCAGCTTGTTCGCGCCGATCCACGGCATCATCGCGCGGAGTTCGGCACCGGTCTTCTCGATCGGATGCGCGGCGGCCAGCTTGCGCGCGGCCTTCAGCTCGGGCTGGCCGGCGCGGTTGTCGAGGACGAACTTCTGGACGAAGCGACCCGACTGGATGTCGGCCAGGACGCGCTTCATCTCCGCCTTGGTCTCGTCGGTGATGATGCGCGGGCCGGTGACGATGTCGCCATATTCGGCCGTGTTCGAGATCGAATAGCGCATGTTGGCGATGCCGCCTTCATACAGCAGGTCGACGATCAGCTTGGTTTCGTGGAGGCACTCGAAATAGGCCATTTCCGGCGCGTAACCGGCCTCGACGAGCGTTTCGAAGCCGGCCTGGATCAGATGGGTGACGCCGCCGCACAGCACGGCCTGCTCGCCGAACAGGTCGGTCTCGCATTCTTCCTTGAAGTTCGTCTCGATGATGCCCGAGCGACCACCACCGACGCCCGAGGCATAGGCGAGCGCCACGTCATGCGCGTTGCCGCTGGCATCCTGGTGGATCGCGATCAGGCAGGGCACGCCGCCGCCCTTCACATATTCGGAGCGCACGGTGTGGCCGGGGCCCTTGGGCGCGATCATGATGACGTCGACATCCGCGGGCGGCTCGATCAGGCCGAAATGCACGTTCAGGCCGTGGGCGAAGGCGAGCGCGGCGCCGGGCTTCAGATTGCCCTTGATATCGGCCTCATAGATCGCGGCCTGATGCTCGTCGGGAGCGAGGATCATCAGGATGTCGGCCCACTGCGCCGCTTCCTTGTTGGGCAGAACCTTGAAGCCGGCGCCTTCGGCCTTGGCAGCCGAGGGCGAGCCGGGGCGCAGCGCGATCGCGATGTTCTGCACGCCCGAATCGCGCAGGTTCTGCGCATGGGCATGGCCCTGCGAACCATAGCCGAGGATGGCGATGTTCTTTTCGGAGATCAGGTTCAGATCGGCGTCGCGATCATAATAGACACGCATTTTGGCACTTCCTTTCTATGGGTTGGGAAATGGGCGGGGTGGTCACCCTCACCCTCCCATGGCCTTGCCATGGGCCCCTCCCTCTCCCGGTGGGAGAGGGGCATTCGGATCAGGCGGCTTCGCGGCCGCGGGCGATGGCGACGATGCCGGTGCGGGCGACCTCGACCAGACCAACTTCGCCCATCAGCTCGACGAACTTGTCGATCTTCTCGATCGTGCCGGTCACCTCGAAGACGAAGGAGCCGATGGTCGCATCGACGACGCGGGCGCGGTAGACCTCGGCAAGGCGCAGGGCCTCGATCCGGTGGTCGCCGGTGCCCTTGACCTTCACCAGCGCCAGCTCGCGTTCGACATGCGCGCCGAGTGCGGTGAGATCGGTCACCTTGTGGACGGGCACGAGGCGGTCGAGCTGGGCGATGATCTGTTCCATCACCGGCGGCGAGGCGCTGGTGACGATGGTGATGCGGCTGACGCCCTTGTCGGCGGTGATCTCCGACACGGTCAGGCTCTCGATATTATAGCCGCGTGCGGTGAACAGGCCGGCGATGCGGGCGAGAATGCCCGGTTCGTTGTCGACGATGACCGCCAGCGTATGGCGTTCGGTGGCTTCGGTCTTGATGTGCAAAATTGTTTCTCCCCGGCACGGGGAGGGGGACCGCTCGCGTAGCGAGTGGTGGAGGGGGCTCTCCACCGACGCTCTCGCTTGCCGTACTCCCCCTCCACCATGCCGCTTCGCGTCACGGTCCCCCTCCCCGTGTCGGGGAGGATAAAAGGTTCAGACCAGTGCTTTGGCCTCGTCGTCCATGGTGCCCGAGACTTCATTCGCCTGCAGGATCATGTCCGTATGCGCCGCGCCTGACGGGATCATCGGGAAGCAGTTGGCGAGCTTGGCCACCCGGCAGTCGACGATCACCGGGCCGTCATGGTCGAGCATCGCCTGAATGCCGTGCTCCAGCTCGCCGCGCTGCTCGATGCGGATGCCCTTCCAGCCATAAGCCTCGCCCAGCTTCACGAAGTCGGGCAGCGAGTCGGAGTAGCTTTCGGCGTAGCGGCTTTCATAGGTCAGTTCCTGCCATTGGCGGACCATCCCCATATATTCGTTGTTCAGGATGAAGATCTTGACCGGCAGGCGATACTGGGTCGCGGTTGCCAGCTCCTGAATGTTCATCTGGATCGAGGCTTCACCCGCAATGTCGATGACGAGCGCATTCGGGTTGCCGATCTGCGCGCCGATCGCGGCCGGCAGGCCGTAGCCCATCGTACCGAGCCCGCCCGAGGTCAGCCACTTGTTCGGCTTCTCGAACCCGAAATGCTGCGCGGCCCACATCTGGTGCTGGCCGACCTCGGTGGTGATGATCGGATCGCGGGCGTGCGTCGCCTCCCACAGCGCACGCACCGCGCGCTGCGGCATGATGGCGTCGCCGATTTCGGGGAAGGACAGGCAGTTGACCGCGCGCCAGCCGGCGATGCGCCGCCACCAGTCGCCCGTGTCGGGCTTGGGGTGCTGGCGTGCCTTCCAGACGCGGACCATGTCCTCCATCGCGTGGCCGACATCGGCGATGATGGGTAGGTCGACGCGGACATTCTTGTTCACGCTCGACCGGTCGATATCGATATGCACCTTGCGGCTGTTCGGGCTGAACGCGTCCAGCCGGCCGGTGACACGATCGTCGAAGCGGCTGCCCAGCGCGATCACCAGATCGGCCTGGTTCATCGCCATGTTCGCCTCATAGGTGCCGTGCATGCCGAGCATGCCGAGGAACTGGTCCGACGAGGCGGGGAAGGCGCCCAGGCCCATCAGCGTCGAGGTGACGGGCGCGCCGCTGATCCGCGCGAGTTCACGCAGCAGTTGCGAGGCCGCCGGCCCCGAATTGATGATGCCGCCGCCGGTATAGAGGATCGGGCGCTCGGCGGCGGCGAGCATGTCGACGACCTGCTCGATCTCACGCGGGTCCGCCTTGATGCGGGGGCGGTAGGTCTTGTGCTGGATCGGGCCGGGCTTGGCGTATTTCGCGGTGGCGACCTGCACGTCCTTGGGGATGTCGATCACGACCGGGCCGGGGCGGCCCGAGGTCGCGATATGAAACGCCTCATGGATGACCGCGCCCAGACGCGCGGGATCCTTCACCAGATAATTATGCTTGGTGCAGTGGCGCGTGATGCCGACCGTGTCCGCTTCTTGGAACGCATCGGTGCCGATCAGCGCGGTCGGCACCTGGCCGGTGATGACGATCATCGGGATCGAATCGAGCAGCGCGTCGGTGATGCCCGTGACGGCGTTGGTCGCGCCAGGGCCGGAGGTGACGAGCACCACGCCGGGCTTGCCGGTGGCGCGGGCATAGCCCTCCGCCGCGTGGGTCGCCGCCTGTTCGTGGCGGACGAGGATATGGCGCAGCCGACCGCCGCTCTTCTCCGCATAGCGGAACATCGCGTCGTAGATCGGCAGCACGGCGCCACCCGGATAGCCGAAGACGACCTCCACGCCGAGATCGCACAGCGCCTCGACCAGAATATCGGCTCCGCTCTTCTCCGTCATGATCGGTCCTTTCACTCCACACGGGACGAACCGCTGTAGCGCCTCGTCGGAGGGGCGGCTACAGATGATAAAAGTTCGTGTCAATCATCAGTTTCGTAATAAAATGTCCGCTGCGGTGCGGCGCGTTTCAGTGTCATGGTCGGAAATGCGAAGCCAACCGTCATCCAACTGATTGCGAAACCAGGTATATTGGCGCTTGGCATATCGGCGGGTGGCGAGCGCACCGGCGGCGGCGGCCTGCTGGTGCGAAAGCTGACCGGCGAGGAGCGCAGTCGCCTCGGGCACGCCGATCGCGCGAAAAATGGGGGCGTCGGCGGGCAGATCGGAACGCGCCCTGAGCGCGGCGACCTCGTCCAGTCCGGTGGCCAGCATGTCGGCGAAACGGGCATCGATGCGTGCGAACAGCCAGTCGCGCTCGGGCAGGAGGACGATGGCGCGGCCCTCGATCGTGTCGGCGACGCCGCCTTCCTTGTGCGCCTGCCATGCCGCAAGCGGGCGACCGGTGGAGCGCACGACCTCAAGAGCCCGGGCGACGCGGGTGGTGTCGGCAGGGTTGAGCCGGGCGGCGGCGGGCGGATCCTCAATGGTGAGGGCGGCATGGGCCTGCGCCACGGGGAGGGCGCGCACGAGGCTGCGAACCTGCGGGTCGATGGCGGGCACCGGCGCGATGCCGTCGAGCAGGGTGCGCAGGTACAGGCCGGTGCCACCGACCAGGATCGGCAGGCGGTCTTCGGCCAGCGCCTCGGCGATCGCGGCCTTCGCATCGCTTGCCCAGCGTGCGGCGGAATAGCCGGCGTCGGCGCCGTCGACATGGCCGAACAGCCGGTGGGGAGCGCGTGCCTCCTCGGCCACGGACGGGCGCGCGGTGAGGATGCGCAGATCGCGGTACACCTGCGCGGAATCGGCGTTGATGATCGTGCCGCGATGCGCCAGCGCCAGGCTGAGCGCGAGAGCGGACTTGCCGCTGGCGGTCGGCCCTGCGATGAGCGCGACCTTCGGTAAAGGAGCCTTCATGTTCACAGCGACGCTGATAGCAGCAGGTGGCCGGCTGGCCGACGGGGATTTGCAAGCGGCGGCGGATCGGCTGGCGGCCGCCGCGATCGAGCCCGGCGAGCGCCGCTGGATCGACAGCGGTGTCGCCGGTGATATCGACTTCACCGGCGACCCGCTGTTGGCGCGCGAGGCGCTGGAGGGCGTGTTCGCCGCGACGGATGTCGTCGTGCAGCCGAGCGAGGGGCGCGAGAAGCGGCTGCTGGTCGCGGACATGGATTCGACCATGATCACCGTCGAGTGCATCGACGAGCTAGCCGATTATGCGGGGATCAAGGCCGAGGTCGCCGAGGTGACCGAGCGGGCGATGCGCGGTGAGCTGGATTTCGGGGCGGCGCTGGATGCGCGCGTGGCGTTGCTGGAAGGGTTGCGCGAGGATGTGATCGCGCAGTGCCTGGCGGAGCGGGTGACGCTGATGGCGGGCGCACGGGCGCTGGTGCGTACGATGAAGGCGCGCGGGGGGCTGACGGTGCTGGTGTCGGGCGGGTTCACCCGTTTCGCCGAGCCGGTCGCCGCCGAGATCGGGTTCGACCGGGCGATCGCCAATGTGCTGGAGATCGCGGACGGGCGGCTGACGGGCCGGGTGCGCAAGCCGATCGTGGGGTCCGATACCAAGGAAACGACGCTGCTGGCGGCGCTCACCGAGCGCGGACTGGAGCCGGGCGCGAGCATGGCGGTGGGCGACGGCGCAAACGACCTGGCGATGATTCGCCGTGCTGGGCTGGGCGTGGCGTTTCGCGCCAAGCCGATCGTGGCGGGCGCGGCCGGTGCGCGGGTGGATCATGGCGACCTGACCGCGCTGCTCTACGCGCAAGGCATCGCGCGGCGGGAATGGGTGGAGGGCTGATCCCCTCCACCCGTCGCCCTTAGCCGCCGACCACGACGCAGGGCACGCCGGAGCGGGCACAGGCCTGCGTCGCGGCGGCCCGGGTGGCGTAGCCCCCGGCCTGAAGCCGGGTGACGGCGCCTGCGGGAACGTAGAAGGGCTGTGCGCCGGACAATTTGCCGCGCACCTTGCCCCATTGCGTCTCGGCATTGGCGCGGTCGCGGAAGGCGCCGAGCTGGACGCGCCAAGCACCGGATTTGGCCGAGGTCGTAGCGGGCTTGGCCGCGACCGGGGTTGGCCTGGGTCGCGGCGCGGGGCTTGCGGCGACCGGCGTCACCTTGGGTGCGACGGGGGCCGAGGGGGGCGGCGTCGCGGTGCGCACCGCTGTCTGACGCTTTGCCGGCGTCGTTGCGGGTACGGCGTTCGTGGGTGCCGGTCTGGGCGTGAGGGTGCGGGCCTGCGCGGCATATTGCTGCGCAAGCCGGGTGCCCCGCTCCCGGTCGGCCGGCGTGATATACTGGTCCATCTGCGCCAGCGTTTCGGAGGCCGAGTGCAGACCCGCCTGCGATGCGCGGGTCATCAGCGCATAGGCGCGCGGATAGTCGCGGGTCACGCCGTCGCCGTTGAACAACATGGTGCCCAGCACAAGCTGGGCGCGCGATTCGCCGCGGCCGACGGACTTTTCCAGCCAGGGCACGGCTTCCGCCTTCTTGCCGGACTGGAACAGGGCGAGCCCGTAATTGTCTTGCGCCTGTTCATGGCCTTGCAGCGCGGCCTTGCGGAACCAGCTTTCGGCGAGCGCGGGATCGAGCGGCACGCCGCGACCAAGTTTGTATGCCTGCGCCAGATTGAACTGCGCGTCCGGATCGCCGGCCACCGCCGGGCCGCGCCACTGTTCGACCGCAGCCTTGTATTCGCCGCGGCCCCAGGCATCCACACCCGCCTTCACATCGGCGCCCGCGGGTATCGCCGAGCCCATCGATGTTGCCACCAACAGCAAGCCAAGCATCCGCTTCATCACCATCCACCCTTATTCCTGCACATCGGCGCCCCGGCCGGTTCAAACCGATATGGATCGGATCGAACACGGAACGGTGTTAACCCATCCTTATCGGCCATGGTGCCATCAGTGCGCTTAACAAAGGGCTCCATAGCGGAGAACGGGGGAATATGCGCGTTCTGGCGATGGCATCGCAAAAGGGCGGGTCGGGGAAGACGACCCTGTCCGGACATCTGGCCGTACAGGCCGAACTGGCGGGACAAGGGCCGGTGGTGCTGATCGACATCGATCCGCAAGGATCGCTGGCCGACTGGTGGAACGAGCGCGAGGCGCCGACGCCGGCCTTTGCGCAGACCAACGTCACGCGGCTGGCCGCCGATCTGGAGACGTTGCGGCAGGAAGGCTTCCGGCTGGCGGTGATCGATACGCCGCCTGCGATCACCATGGCGATCCAGAGCGTGATCGCGGTCGCCGAGCTGATCGTGATCCCGACGCGGCCGAGCCCGCACGACCTGCGCGCGGTGGGTGCGACGGTGGACCTGTGCGACCGCGCGGGCAAGCCGCTGCTGTTCGTGGTCAACGCCGCGACGCCCAAGGCCCGGATCACCACCGAGGCGGCACTGGCGCTGGCGCAGCATGGCACGGTGGCGCCGGTCACCATCCACCAGCGCACGGACTTCGCCGCATCGATGATCGACGGGCGCACGGTGATGGAGGTCGATGCCAAGGGACGCTCGGCCGCCGAGATCGCCGCCTTGTGGACCTATGTTTCCGATCGGCTGGAGAAGAATTTCCGGCGTACCGTGTTCAGCGTGCCTTCTGCCGTGATCGGTGCAGGCGCGCGGCCGCAGGCGAACGGCTTTGGCCGGCGGGTGGTGAGCTGATGGCCGCGCAGCCCAAGCCCGCGGCATCGCTGTCGTCCGGGTTGCTGGCGCGCAAAGGGCAGGCGCGCCCGGCGATGCGTCGGCAGGATACCGCCGGACCGGACGATCTGGGGTGGAACGACATGGGCGCGCCGGTGGTGGACGCGCTGCCGCCCGTCCTGGTCGAACGGGCGGTGCTGGTGCGCGAAGTGTCCGGCGGGGCGACCCTGTCTGCCGCCGCCGCGGCACGGATCGGCCGCGACAGTGCCGCGCAGGTGCGCAAGTCGGGCAAGGTCGCGTTCACGCTGCGGCTGGACGGCGAGCGGCACCTGCGGCTGCGCCTGGCGAGTGCGCTGGCGCATCAATCCGCACAAAGCCTGGTGACGCAGGCACTGGATCAGTTTCTGGCAACGATGCCCCAGGTGGACGCGCTGATTGCCCAGATGCCGGCGAAAGAGGGCTGATATGACGCGATCGATCCTGACATTGGGATTGTCGGCGCTGGTGCTGGGCAGCAGCGTGAGTGGTTGTGCCGTGCAATCGCGCAGCATGACCGCGGCCGCGTCCAAGAGCGGCGACGCGCAAGCGACGAAGGCGGCGGCCAAGGCGGCCAGGCGCGCGCAGCAGGCGCTGGCCAAGCAGGATGCCGCAGCGGCGGTGACCTTTGCCGAGGAAGCCGTGGGGCTGCGGCCACGCGATGCCGGATACCGGCTGGTGCTGGCGCAAAGCTATCTGAAGACCGGACGGTTCGTGGCGGCGCGGACGGCCTTTGCCGATGTGCTGGCGCTGGACCCGGAGAATGGCCGGGCGGCGCTCAACCTGGCGCTGGCGACGATCGCGGGGGGTGACTGGCTGGCGGCGCGGGAGCCGGGTGCGGGGGCACAGGTGCGTCAGAACCTGGCGCTGGCG
>NZ_CAMLAC010000112.1 GCF_946477935.1 uncultured Sphingomonas sp.
CATCGCCGCACGAAAGCTCTTGCACCGCAGGGGTCGTCCACACATGCTCCCCATTGCGGGTGCGGTAGGTCTTGCGCCCGATCCGCTCGGTTTCAGCGAGGAGAAGAAGCTCTGCATCGCCGCGTTGTCCCAGACGTTGCCCGAACGGCCCATCGAGCAGGTCACGCCGTTGTCGGCCATCAGCCGCTGGAACTTCTCGCTCGCATATTGGCTGCCTCGGCCGTGGACTGGCGATCGAGGAGCTTGTCGGCGATAATCGAGCGCAGGCCATCGTCCTTCGGCAGCCCGCGGCGCCGCGGACGCGCCTTCAGGCCGTGAACACGCATCAGCCGCTCCGTAGGATGCAAGCCAATTACCACGAACCTCAGCTTCAGCGAGTGGGCCGGGGGCTCCGGCGACGCCAGGATCACCACCGCGCTCCTCGACCGCCTCACTCACCATTGCCACATCGTCGAGACCGGCAACGACAGCTTCCGGTTTCGCGTCCGGCCCGAGATCGGCAAGCCAAAAAGGAGAAGATCGCAACTTGACCCGCCGCCCCGCGGGCCTGACATTACTCTCACGACCCGGGTCACTTCTCGATGAAAGCGCCGGGTCAACTCTCAATGGAAATCAACAGCGCCGGCACGCACCGTCAGTGATATGTCATACAGGCCAACTTCCCTGGCTATCGCTGAGCAAGCAACTCAGCCTTCGCCCGTTGCCGGAATGCATTAAGGACCGGTTCGGTGTACCCGTTGGGTTGAGTGGCGCCGTCGAACACGAGCGCGCGTGCCGCCTGAAGAGCAAGGCTGCCAGGCGCGAGCAGCGGCAAATAGCCCGGATCACCGGCGTTCTGTGTGTCGACCCGCTCCGCCATCCGCCGCAGCGCAGCCTCGATCTCTTTGCGGGAACATACCCCGTGGTGCAGCCAATTGGCCATATGCTGCGACGAGATGCGTAGCGTCGCCCGGTCTTCCATCAGCGCGACATCGTGAATGTCGGGCACCTTGGAGCAGCCTACCCCCTGCCCGACCCAGCGCGCGACATAGCCGAGCAAGCCCTGGGCGTTGTTATCGAGTTCCTCCTGCACGGACTCCGGCGGCCAGTTGCTCGATGCGACTGGCAGGGTCAGGAGCAGATCGAGCGGCGGAACAGGTTCCCCGGCAATCTCCCGTTGCCGCGCACGAACATCGACTTGGTGATAATGCAGCGCATGCAACGTCGCAGCCGTCGGGCTCGGCACCCAGGCAGTATTGGCGCCGGCACGCGGATGCGCGATCTTCTGGTCGAGCATGTCCGCCATACGATCGGGTGCAGCCCACATCCCCTTCCCGATCTGCGCCCGTCCGCCCAGACCGCATGCCAGCCCGATCCGCACGTTGCGATCTTCATAAGCCCTGATCCAGGCCGCCTCTTTCATGTCCGCCTTGCGGATCATCGGCCCCGCTTCGAAGCCGGTATGGATCTCGTCACCCGTGCGATCAAGAAAACCGGTGTTGATGAAGCAGATCCGGTGCCGCACCGCATGGATGCAGGCGGCAAGATTGGCAGAGGTCCTCCGCTCCTCGTCCATCACCCCGACCTTGATCGTGTGACGCACGAGGCCAAGCAGATCCTCCACCGCATCAAACAGACGGTCGGTGAAGGCGCACTCCGCCGCGCCGTGCATCTTGGGTTTGACGATGTAGATCGATCCCGCGGCGCTGTTGCGGAAACGGCCCAATCCCCTGAGGTCATGCAATGCGATCAGGCTGGTGACGATCGCGTCCAGAATGCCTTCAGGCGCATCGGCACCGCTCGCCAATCGCAGCGCCGGCGTCGTCATCAGATGGCCGACGTTGCGCACGAACAGCAGGCTGCGTCCCGGCAGCACGATCCGGCCACCGTCGTCCGCGTCATAGGACCGGTCCTCCGCAAGGCTGCGCGTCGTCGTGGTTCCTCCCTTCTCGAACGTGTCGGTCAGGTCGCCGCGCATAACACCCAACCAATTGTTGTAGGCGGCGACCTTGTCGGCGGCATCGACCACCGCTACCGAATCCTCCAGATCGACGATCGTGGTCAGCGCCGCTTCGAGCAGCACGTCCGCCAGACCTGCGGGATCGTCACGCCCGATCGGGTGCGTGCGGTCGATCACCACCTCGATATGCAGGCCGTTGTGTCGAAACAGCAGGCTGTCGCCGCGCCGACCAATCAGTTGCGATCGATCGCATAGCGGCAGTTCGCCCCCCGTCCACGCTGCCCAACCAGCACCTTGGAGCGGTACCGCCTCGTCGAGAAACGCCTTGGCCCGGGCGATGACAGCCGCACCGCGCACGGGGTCATAGCCGCCGGATGCGGCGGGTGCGGACAGTGCGTCCGTCCCGTAGAGCGCATCGAACAGGCTTCCCCAGCGGGCGTTTGCTGCATTGAGCAGGAAACGTGCGTTGAGCGCCGGCACGACCAGTTGCGGCCCCGCCGAGGTGGCCACTTCCGGATCGACCCCCTCGGTATCGATCGTGAAGGCGTCCGGTTCGTCGGTCAGATAGCCGATCTCACGCAGGAACGCCTCCTGCATCTGCGGGTCCGGATCATGCCCGTGCCGCGTGCGATGCCAATCGTCGATCTGCGCCTGCATCCGATCCCGGGTTTCCAGCAAGGAACGGTTCTCGGGCGCAAAGCGTGCGAAGATCGCTGCGACGCCAGCCCAAAAGGCGTGTGCGTCGATCGCCGTTCCGGGAAGAGCCTGTTCCTCGACAAAGATGGCAAGGGGCTTCGCGACCGAAAGCCCTGCTCGAACAACATGATCGGTCATGCCCGCTGCCTAGCTCAACCGGCCGAGCCGGTGGTAGAGGTTGCTGTATTTGACCGACTCCGGCCTATCCTCGATCGTGCGCAGGTGGGTAAGCACGGCCTCCTTCAACAGGCCAAAATCTTCAGAGGAGAAGACTGCGCGTGCACGAGCGGGTTCTCTCATGGTTTCGGTCGTGATCATGATGCACTCCTGAAGAAGATGGATCGCCTGCCCGTCAGGCAGCGAATTGATTCATGGTGTTGTGGGTGCCGCCCGCCTTGAGTGCGGCTTCGCCGGCGAAGTAATCCTTGTGGTCGTCACCCAGGTCGGATCCGGCCATGTTCTGGTGGCGAACGCAGGCGATCCCTTCGCGGATCTCGCGCCGCTGTACGCCCGCCACATAGCCCAGCATCCCGGCCGCGCCGAAATATTCACGGGCGAGCATATCGGTGGACAGCGCTGCGGTATGATAGGTCGGCAGGGTAATCAGGTGGTGGAAGATGCCGGCGCGCGCGCTCGATTCGCGTTGAAACTCGCGGATGCGTCGGTCCGCTTCCTCGCCAAGCGGGGTCTTGTCATAGATCGTGCTCATCAGCGCACCACGTTCATAGGATGACAGATCCCGTCCCTCGGCTTGCCAGGCGTCGAACACCTGCTGACGGAAGTTCAGCGTCCAGTTGAACGAGGGCGAGTTGTTGTAGATCAGCTTGGCGCCCGGCACCTGCTCGCGAATGCGGTCCACCATGCCGGCGATCTGAGCGATGTGCGGCTTTTCCGTCTCGATCCAGAGCAGGTCTGCACCGTTCCGGAGCGAGGTGACGCAGTCCAGAACACAGCGGTCTTCACCAGTCCCCGGCCGGAACTGGAACAGGTTCGAAGCCAGTCGCTTCGGACGCATCAGTTTGCCATCGCGCTCGATCACCACGTCACCACGCAAGGTCGTAATGTCGGTGACTTCCTCGCAATCGAGGAAGCCGTTGTACAGATCGCCAAGATCCCCGGCCTCGCGGCTATAGGCGATCTGCTTGGTCAGCCCGGCGCCGAGCGAGTCGGTGCGCGCCACGATGATGCCGTCATCGACGCCCAGTTCGAGGAAGGCGTAGCGGCAGGCACGGATCTTGGCGAGGAAGTCTTCGTGCGGCACCGTCACCTTGCCATCCTGGTGCCCACACTGCTTTTCGTCCGAAACCTGGTTCTCGATCTGAAGCGCGCAGGCGCCGGCCTCGATCATCTTCTTGGCGAGCAGGTACGTCGCCTCGGCATTGCCGAAGCCTGCATCGATGTCCGCGATGATCGGCACGACATGCGTCTCAAAGCCCTCGACCTCGGCTTCAAGCGCCTGCGCCCGCGCATCGTCGGCGGCTTCGCGGGCCGCATCGATGGCACGAAACAGACCACCCAGTTCACGGGCATCGGCCTGACGGAGAAAGGTGTAGAGTTCCTCGATCAGCGCGGGCACGCTGGTCTTCTCGTGCATCGACTGATCGGGCAGCGGACCGAATTCGGATCGCAACGCGGCGACCATCCATCCCGACAGGTACAGGTAGCGACCTTTCGTGGTTCCGAAATGCTTCTTGATCGAGATGATCTTCTGCTGCGCGATGAAGCCGTGCCAGCATCCGAGCGACTGGGTGTAGCGTGCAGGATCGGCGTCATAGGCGGCCATGTCGTCGCGCATGATGCGGGCGGTATAGCGTGCAATGTCGAGCCCGGTGAGAAACCGGTTCTGCCAGCGCATGCGTACAACGGCCTCCGGTTCGATCGAACGCCAGTTGCGGCCGGTATCTGTGATCAGCGACCGGGCGGCGGCAAGGTCTGAGACATAGTGCATCGACGACACTCCAAGTTCGTTGAGCCTGGGTTAATCGTCGATCCATCCACGGCCGAGCCTCTCCGCAGTCAAGATGTGGAAATTGACAACACATCGTTGTAAAGTGGTGTGATCCCTTACAAGGTCGGATCGTAAGCATGAGCGCTGAGCGAAGCACCTATCTGGGCCCTCGTTTGCGCCGGCTGCGACGCGACCTGGGCCT
Organism: uncultured Sphingomonas sp.; assembly: GCF_946477935.1. Taxonomy (GTDB): domain Bacteria; phylum Pseudomonadota; class Alphaproteobacteria; order Sphingomonadales; family Sphingomonadaceae; genus Sphingomonas. The sequence goes on from NZ_CAMLAC010000112.1 coordinate 4,786, forward strand.
CACCCAACCCGACCTCGCCTCGGCGCTGGAAATCTCGTCATCCTATGTGTCGCTGATCGAGAGCAACCAGCGCCCGCTCACCGCCGAATTGCTGCTCCGCCTTGCCCGTACATACCGCATCGACCTGTCGGAGTTCGCCGGCGACGGTGGCGAGGCGTTTACACGACGGCTGCAGGACGCGCTGAAGAATCCCCTGTTCGCCGATCTCGATCTGCCGCGGCTGCAATCGGCGGACGTCGCGACCAACTATCCGAGCATCACCGAGGCGTTCCTGCGCCTCCATACTGCGTATGGCGCCGAGCAGCGTGCGCTGGCCGAGCGGCGCAGTGATGTCGGGATCGATCCCGATGATCCGGTTGCGGAAGTGCGGCGGCTGCTGCTCACAAGACGCAACCATTTCCCGATTATCGAGGACGCCGGTCAGGCACTCGCCGTCGCTGTCGACGAGGCTGGCGGGTTTGAGGCGCTGATCAAAGCGCGCCACCGCCTGCGTGTTCGTCGCCTGCCGCCCGAAGCGATGATGGGCCAGATACGGCGACACGATCCCCATCACCGCTCCATCTTCCTGGATGACAGCCTGGACATCGCCACCGAGCGATTCCAGCTGGCGGTGCAACTCGCCTATCTGTCACTCCACCGCGAGCTGGACGAGGTTGAGCAGAATATCGGCATCGCCGGGGTTAATGTCCGCCGTCTGATGCGCCGCACCCTGGCCAACTATGCCGCGGGCGCGATCCTGATGCCCTATTCGCCATTCGCCCGCATGGCAGAAGAACGCCGCTACGACGTGGAAGCGCTCGCCCGGTGCTTCAACGTCAGTTGGGAAACGGCCGCTCACCGCCTCTCGACACTCGGACGACCAGCACAGGAAGGCGTGCCATTCTCCTTCATCCGGATCGATGCGGCAGGCAACGTGTCAAAGCATTATGACGGCGCAGGCTTTCCAGTAGCGACGCAGGGGGGCGGCTGCCCGCTATGGAGCGTCCATCATGCCCTGCGCACGCCGGGCCAGGTGATCGCGCAATGGCTTGAACTGCCCGACGGACAGCGCTTCCTTTCGGTTGCCCGCACCGTGACCACCGGAGGAGGAGGCCATGGCCTGCCGCGGATCGAACGCGTGGTGGCCCTTGTCTGCACCGCGAACCAGGCATCCCGCCTCATCTACGCCGATCCACCGCATGAGCCGACGCCAATCGGCATCACCTGCGTCCTTTGCCAGCGGGATCGATGCCCGTCCCGCGCCCTACCGCCGATCAGCCGCCAGATCCTGCCCGATGATTACCACCGCGGCCGCCCTCCCCTGGGTTATACGGATGCGTAGGGTCAGGAACGCATAGGTCGCAGCCGGAAGACGATCGGTGGCAGTGAAGGCGACGGCGGGCTGGTGGCTTTATCGAATCTCCGCCACAGCACCTGATAAAAAAGGTTATTACAAAAGAAGAGTAAGTTAGGCTTACGCTGTGTTGTCGGAATGCAACATCGCGCAACTTCACAAAACAAAATTTTCCGATCACGCTTGACCAACTCCTCGAATGTCGGACAAGTGTTGGGACTGACCCGAGACAATCGGGCAGTTTTAGAGGGGATTGCCATGTTTCGCTACATGTTGCTGACGTCAGCCGCTGCCGTGGCTTTGTGCTCGATGCCGGCCTTTGCTCAGACCAACAGTGCGGACACGAATTCGGCACCGACGAACGAGGATGCCTCGATCGAGGATCAGGCGCCTGTCGCGCAGGACCGTGCCGTAGCCAGCGCGGAAGGCCGCAGCCCCGGGGTTGATGCGACCCAGAACATCGATCAGCCTGTCGATGACGCTGACATCGTGGTCACCGGCTACCGCGCAAGCTTGGGTACGGCGCAGCAGATCAAGCGCAATTCGGACGCGATCCTTGATGCGATCGTCGCACAGGATATTGGCAAATTGCCCGACAATACGGCTGCGGAGTCTCTGGCCCGTATCACCGGCGTTCAAGTGACGAGAGGTAGCGACGAAGTAACGGGGGTTCTGGTACGCGGCCTTCCTAACGTCGCCACGACCTTTAACGGCCGCGACATCTTTACCGCTGAGCTTCGCCGGTCTCAGCTTCAGGATTTTCCGGCTGGCGTGCTGGCCGGACTGGAAGTTTACAAGTCGGGCACGGCCGATTTGCTCGAGCCCGGATTGGCCGGCCTCGTCAATGTCCGCTCGAACCGCCCGTTCGATTTCTCCGAGAAGTTCGTCCTCGCTGGCGGCATTCGCGGTACGTACAACGACCAGAGCAAGAAATATGACCCCTTGGGCAATATCCTGGTCAGCGCGCGCAGCGATACGGCGCTGGGCGAAATCGGCGTGCTGGTCAACGCCTCCTACGCACAAGCCCAATATCGCAACGCCGTGCGCTGGGCGAGCGGCTTCGTCCCAACTGCGCTACCAGCAGGAGTGACGGTGAGCCCGGCGTCAGTCGGGCGCGCGTTCCGCATCCCCGAACGTGTTGGCGTCTACAACGACAGCGGCAAGCGCTGGCGGCCGGCTGTGAATGCCAGTGTCCAATGGAAGCCCGCCGACAATCTCGAAGTCTATTACGACTTCCTTTTCCAGGGGTTCCGCGGACGCTTGGCTAACGATCTGTTTGAGACGTCGCTCATCAACAACAATGCCCAGCTTTCCAATGTCGTTCTGCGCGAAGGCGTGCCCGATCAGGTGCAGACGCTGACGAAGACCGGTGGCGAGCGCGGGCAGGCGTTCCGCAGCACGGTCAACAACAACACCAACACCTATCAGTCCGCCGGCGGTCTGAAGTGGAATGTCGGTCGCGCCCGGCTTTCTACCGATCTGGCGTATACACGCAGTCAGTATGACGCCAGTGAGTATAGCTTCGACATGTCGCAGAGTGCTCCGACGCGGGTCGATGTCAACTTCTTCACGAACGGCGGCAGCGCTTTCGACCTGCCCGGCTATGATCGTGAGAACGCAGCCAATTACCGCTGGCGTGGTTATTTCGAAAGCCTGTACATCGCCAAGGGCGCCGGGTGGCAGTGGCGCGGCGACGTCGAACTGGACACTGATGTGTCGCTGTTCCCGCGCCTGCAGTTTGGCGCGCGCTGGACCGATCGGGACGCATCGCTGGAGCGGGGGAACCGCTACGCCTACACCGAGACCCTGAACATACCGCTGGCCGATACGCCCGCCGGCGCTCTGGCACTGACCCCGGATGCCTTCCGAGGCAATGTACAGGGCTGGACAAGCTGGCTGATGCCGAGCCGTCAGGGGATCGAGGGTAATGCTGCAGAACTGCGCGAATTTTCGCGGCAGGCACTGGTCCGCATCGTGGCGGCAAATCCAAATGATGGCGGCTACCGCGACGCGCTGAACCGCTTCTCGGTGCCAAATGTACAACTCGATCCGTTCCAGGCATTTTATGCCAAGGAGCAGACATACGCCTTTTACGGTCAAGCCAAGTACGAGTTCGACATCGGGAGCTTCAGCTTCGACGGCCTGGTAGGCGCACGCGTCGTCAACACGGTCGGTCAGTACACCGGACGCGGCACCTTGCCTGTGGTCGTCAACGGCGTCGTGCAGACCGATGCGAATGGGATACCGATCACGGCGGCTCAGGACGTGCAGGTGCGCCAGAACTTCATTGACGTCCTGCCCAATGTAAGCTTGCGCATCCGGCCGACCGACAAGCTGCAGATCCGCTTCGGCTTTACCAAGACGCGGACCGTGCCCGACTTCGGCCAGTTGAACCCGGCATTCTCGATAACGCCGAACCAATCGCCGCGGCCGGGGACGGTTATTACCAATCCCGATGGCACCACCACCGTGGTGACGCAACCAGCCAACGATCCACGTTTCTCCGCGAGCCTGCAAGGACGTCCGGATTATTTCGGCAGCGGCGGCAACCCGAACCTGGCGCCGCTTACCTCAAACAATTTCGACGCCACGATCGAATATTACTTCTCGAGGAACGCCTCGATCACCGCCGCCTTCTTCTACCGGGACCTGTTCGGCTTCTTCAACAACTACGTGCAGCGTTTCCGTGATCCGGTGTACGGGCTCGTCGAGGTCAATCGCCCGCTCAATGCCGGAGCGGGCCGCATCAGGGGTGTGGAAGTCGGCGGGCAGACCTTCCTCGACTTTTTGCCGGGCTTGCTCAGCGGGTTTGGCGTACAGGCCAACGCGACCTACCTTGATGGCCAGCAGCGTTTCCCGGTCGATCTGATCCCTGCGAGCGAATTGCCGCCCTACGTCGCCATCCCAAGTCTGTCCAAGTGGAGCTACAACGCGGCATTGTTCTACGAAAAGGGCAAGGTATCCACCCGCCTTTCCTATAACGGTCGATCGCGCTTCCTGAATGGCAACCTTGTCGTTGATGGCGTTTATTCGGGAGAGGGCACCGAGAACATTACGCGCCTTGACTTCTCGTTCAACTACACGCCGATCAAACAGGTGACGCTGACCTTCGACGCGGCGAACCTGCTGGCGCAACCATTCCGCAACTATGCGCAATATGCCGTGAACGGCGAGAGCCGCTTCTACCCTCGCGACGTCCGCGACGAGGGCCGTTATTATGGCATCGGTGCGCGGTTCCGGTTCTAACAAGCCGTTGTCGCCAACCTGCCGTTAGACTGACAACGCCGCTTGTCAGTCTAACGGCAGGTTGAGCGGTACTGTCAGTCCAACGCGAACCGCTCTCCACATCATGCACATGGATCTTCGAAGGCTGCGGCCTAGCTGACAAACACCTGCCACTCCGCCAGTGCAGCCGAGCGTCGCTCCCGGCAGGTTTGTCGATCGGCGAGGTGACGTTCCAGATTGAAGTGGATGTGGACGTTGGCATGGATCGAGGCAAACTTCTGCAGCGTCTTCATCTGCCGGAACCGAAGCATCGCCCGCCCTCGTCGTCGGTACGGCAGGTGGCTGTTCTCCACCCGGTTGTTTGCCCAGCGGCCGACCTCCTGCCAGTCGCGGCAACCCAGTTCGTCCATCGCAGCGCCGTAGCTGCGCAAGCCATCGGTGATGATCGCATCAGGCGAGCTGTGACGCCTGGGCGCCCTCTTCACAAAGGCAAGCGCTGCTGTCTTGTCACGCGTGCGGTTCCCCCGCTGGCAGCGGATATCGCTGGCAAACAGCGGGCCGAACCTGTTCCATCACAACCGCACCGACCTTAGGTTCTATAGCATCAACGCGGTTTGCGGGCTTTGGGGGGTAATGCACGAGCTTCTAGCCCTATCATCGCTGATCAGCATCGCCGTCATCCAACAGGTGGCCGGTCAGGAGCTTGAGAAGCAGAGAAGACCGGAAACACAGATGTTGGAGGGGATCGTCGTCGTTACCGGGCAGGGATTGCCGGTATCGCCGGGCGAGCATGCCTTGGACATCGTCACCATCGACCGCGACCGGTTGCAGGCCAACGCCAGCCAGCGCCTCGAAAGCGTGCTCGCCGACGTCGCCGGCCTCCAGCAGTTCCGCCGCTCCGACAGTCGCACCGCCAACCCGACCAGCCAGGGCATCACCCTGCGCGGCATCGGCGGCAACGCATCGAGCCGTGCGCTGCTGATCCTCGACGGCGTGCCGCAGGCCGATCCGTTCGGCGGCTGGGTCGCGTTTCCCGCTTATGCCACCGGCCGGCTGGGACAGGTGCGCGTGACGCGCGGCGGCGGCAGCGGCTATTTCGGGCCGGGGGCGCTTGCCGGCACGGTCGAGCTGGCCAGCGCGACCCCGGACCAATTGGCGCCGCTGGAGGCAAGCGCCTTCTACGGCAGCCGCAATTCGGTCGAGGCGCAGGGATCGGCGGCGCTGGTGCGCGGCGGCGGCTTCGCGACGCTGTCGGCGGCCTATGCGCGCGGCGACAGCTTCGTGCCGACTGTCGCGGGCAGCCGCGGCCCGGTCGATGGGCCCGCGCCCTACGAACAGGCATCGGGCGCCCTGCGCACCGTGGTAACGGTCGGGCCGTCAACCGAGTTGCAGGCCAATGTCAGCGCCTTCACCGACCGGCGCACAAGGGGAACGGCCTTCACCGCCAACCGGTCCGAAGGCGCGGACACGAGCGTGCGGCTGGTCAGGCGCGGGCATTGGGGCTGGTCGGCGCTCGCCTACCTCCAGACGCGCGCCTTCGCGTCGAGCTTCGCGAGCGTCAACGCGGCACGGACGACGGTCAGCCAGTCGCTGAACCAGTATAATACCCCCGCAACCGGCATCGGCGCGCGGCTGGAGGTGCAGCCGCCGGTGGGCGGAACGGTCGATCTGCGGCTGGGGGCGGACATCCGCGACGTCTCCGGCAAGACGCAGGAGCTGTTCACCTTCGTCAACGCCGTGCCGACGCGGCGGCGCGAGGCGGGCGGATCGACCCGCACCCACGGGCTGTTCGCTGACGGCAGCGTCGCCTTGGGGTCGCTGACGCTGGCCGGGGCCGCGCGGATCGACTGGTGGCGCATCGACGGCGGCTATCTGAACGAACGGCCGATCGCGGGCGGCGGGGCGTTGACCAACAGCCGCTTCGGGGACCGCGACGGCAGCGAATTCACCGGGCGAATCGGCGCGGCGTGGCGACCGGTCGACGCGGTGCCGGTGCGCGCGGCAGGCTATCAGGGCTGG
>NZ_CAMLAC010000113.1 GCF_946477935.1 uncultured Sphingomonas sp.
GCGGAGACGACAATGCACTAACTATCAACCCGGACCACCCGGTGGGGGCTGCTCAAAATGGGGGTGGCTGCTGGTCACGCTCTACGGCGGCCCGATCATGGCCGCGGCCTATGTCCTGTCCTGCCAGGAACCGGCGAACGAGCGGCACGAGGACTTCGTTCGGCCGCTCTGGAAGCAGGCGTTCGGGTCGGCCATTCATTGCATGGCGGGTGACGCGACCGGCGTCATCGCCGCGGCCGCGATCACCACGGCACTCGGCCTGCCGATGTGGCAGGACGTGATTGCGGAATATGTGTTCGGCTTCGCGTTCGGGCTGCTGATTTTCCAGGCGCTGTTCATGCGCGACATGGCGGGCGGTTCCTATTGGGGGGCGCTTCGCATGTCGTTCATCCCCGAATGGCTTTCGATGAATGCCGTTATGGCCGGCATGATCCCGACGATGGTGGTGTTGATGAGCCGGGACATGGCTGCGATGCACGCCAACTCGCTTCGCTTTTGGGGCGTCATGTCGCTTGCGACGCTTGTCGGCTTCGCCGTTGCCTACCCTATCAACCTTTGGCTTGTCGGCGTCCGGTTGAAGCACGGCATGGGCACGGTGCGCGTACTCGGGCATGGCGGGCACGAGGTCGCCGCGGACCGGCAATCGGCTACGCCGATGCCGGACATGAAGCACGATGCGATGGCAGGGATGAGCGGCATGGGGACGGGCCCGCGCGTGACCGGACCGCAGATCGTCGCGATGACGGCGCTGACGCTCCTAATGCTTGGCGCGGGCATCATAGTTGCAACGCTGTTCGGCCGATGGGCGATGTAGCATCGCCTCGATCGACGGAGATCGCGACAAGGGGTGATTCCGCGGCGCGCGTATCAGGGGCAGGCGGGGACTCACACGGAGGTAGAGAGATGCACCAGATCAACCCCGACATGAAGGCGTGCATGGACGCCCTGCCACGAATGCCATGTGCCCTGCCTTCACATGGCGATGAACCATTGTCTTAAATGGGTGGCCAGCACGCCGTGCGGCAATTTGTCATTGGCGGTGCCAATTGGCAGGGAGGCCGAGGCTGTCCCGGGAGACCGAAACGCGATTGAAGACGCCGTAGCCAATCGACAGGAACTGGACCGGGCGACACGTGCCATCGCCGTGTTGCCAACGACCTTGAAGGAATCGCTGGTCCTCCGGACTATCGAGGGCATCAGCCAAGTCGAAACCGCACTGATACTCGACATAAGCGAGAAGGCGGCCGAAACGCGTCTCTATCGCGCCCGCCAACGGGCAGCATCGCTGTCGTAACAGCTTGGCCCCACCCTGTTCGGCAAAAAAGAAGGCACGAGTTTGAGGGGTAAGCGATCTGCCGTCGTATCGTATGCATGGGGGATACAACGGATGCGCGCCGCGGAGACGGCTTTTCGACCAAATCTGGGCAAGACATGGAGCGCGGCGACCAGAAGTCGGGTCAGGGCGCTTTTGCGGTTATGGATGCCATGCGCTGTGTCCTGGCAGTCGTAGTCGCGTTCGCACATGCTTGGTATCTCCTCATCGAAGATTATTGCGGGCAAGCCTCGGTCGCGGCTTCGGCCGGCTATTTTTTGGCTGGTTATGCGCATGCAAGCGTCATTCTTTTCTTCGTGCTCAGCGGCTTCTGGATCGCGCGCAGTATCGACAGACGGATCGGGGATTGGCATTGGTCAAGCTACCTGATCGACCGCCTTGCGCGATTGCTGGTCGTGCTAGTGCCGGCATTGGTGATCGGTGGAGCGCTCGACGCGGTGGGCCTCTACGCCCTCGAGTCATCGACCCATCTCGGCACGACCGAGACTTACGTGCTGCGCAAGGATGTCGTCGGCGCGCTCGAGTGGCATGTGCTGCTAGGCAACATTCTCTTCTTGCAGGGCATCGTGGTTGCGCCGTTCGGCACTAACGGACCACTTTGGAGCCTCGCTTATGAATTCTGGTTTTACATCTGGTTTCCGGCCATTGTCGTCAGTTGGAGGCAACGTCGCCCGTCAATCTTCTTAATTTTTATCGGTCTGGCCTGGATTACGCCATTCATGCTGATCGGCTTTGCTTGTTGGCTTTGTGGTGCTGCGCTTCATGGTATGACCAAAACGCATCTGACCGATTTTCCCCGATCACCGATTGGCCGCACCTGGCTGATCATTGCGAGCAGCATATTACCGGCAATACTTATCGTTGTGCGGGTTGTCGGACTGGAGGGCCTTGAACTGGCACTGGCGGGCGCATTCGCACTTTTTCTATATATATTGCTACGAGCGAATCCGCCAACGCCGCGCTGGTTGCGACCGTTCGCCGGTTATGGAGCAAAAGCCAGCTTTTCACTCTATGCCATGCACTTTCCAATCATGGCATTCGCCGCAGCGTTGTTAGTGGGCTCTGAGCGCTTACCACCAACGGCGGGCAACATCGCACTTGTTGGCGCTACGCTCGCACTTGCAGTTTTTGCCTGTGGTCTGTTTGCGACTCTCACCGAACGGCACACCGCGCGGGTACGCACCTTCTTCTACGCCAAGCTGTTGACCGTCCAGAAAGCGTGCGCGGGCCGTTTGGTATCCTAGAACTGCAGCAAGGCTTGTCGAATCGGTGAGGGGTGGATGGATTACGCACGTATCATCCACTGACTGTTATGGATGCGCTAGCCTGTCCGGCGTAAGCGTGGTCAGCAGGCCGTCTTGCGGTAGCGCCGGTAGCAGGGATGCTTGTCGCCTTTGACGAGGGCGCGGCCGTGCGGGAAGTTTTGGGTTCTACGACCAGTCATACGAGCACTCGTATGACTGGTCGGATGGAGGTGGTTGGCCGGGTGTCAGGCCGGCGCCGATGGTCGGACACGGAGAAGCTGGAGATCCTGGCGGAGGCGTTCCGACCGGGGGGTCGGGTCTGCGATGTCATCGCGCATCGCGAGGTATCGAGCAGCCTGATCTACACGTGGCGCAAGCAGCTGCGCGAAGGCAAGTTGGCCGGGGCGATGCCGTCGCTGCCGGTATTTGCCGAGGTACAGGTGGCGGAACTGACGCCGCCAGCGCCACAGCCGGCGCCATATCCATCGGGGCTCATCCAGATCGAGTTGCCGGGCGGCGTGCGGGTGAGTGTCGACGCAGGCGTGGATGCAGATGTGCTTGCACGGGTTTTGTCGGTGCTGCGATGAGCCCGGTGCCAGTGCCGTTGCCGACGCGGGTGTTCCTGGCGTGCGGCGTGACCGACATGCGCAAGGGGTTCGATGGCCTGGCGGTGCTGGTGCAGCAGGTGCTGGCGCAGAACCCGCATTCCGGAGCGCTGTTCGCGTTCCGCGGCAAGCGCGGTCATCTGGTCAAGCTGCTGTGGTTCGATGGGCAAGGTCTTTGCCTGTTTTCCAAGCGGCTCGACCGGGGCCGCTTCGTCTGGCCAGTGACCGCGACCGGCACCGTGACACTGACGCCGGCGCAATTGTCGATGCTGCTGGAAGGCATCGACTGGCGTCGGCCTGAGCGGACGTTCACGCCGACACTGGCGGGGTAAGAACGGCGGTTTTGCGCCACTTTCCCTCGCCCAGCGACCTGCAATCTGCTATGGAGACAGCGTGTCGGAAGCGCCTGTTTCCATAGCAGATGCCACCGCGCGGATCGCCGCGCTGGAGGCTTCGCTCGCCCGGGCCAATGCCGCGCTGGCCGCTCGCGACCTGCTCATCGATACCCTGCGCGGACAGATCGCGCGGCTGCGGCGGATGCAGTTCGGCGCCTCGTCCGAGAAGCTGGGGCGCGAGATCGAGCAGCTCGAACTGGCGCTGGAGGAACTCGAGACCGAGCGCGATGCGCCTGGGCCTGAGATGGTTGACCCTGGCGTGGCGGTTCGGCCGGTGCCCGTCCGCAGTCTGCCCGGACATCTGCCGCGCGAGGAGGTCGTCCACGAGCCGGCGTCGGGTGCCTGCACCTGCCCGGACTGTGGCGGTGCGTTGCGCGCGCTCGGCTTGGACACACACGAGATGCTCGACATTGTGCCGGTGCGCTGGCGCGTCGTGCGCAACGTCCGCCCCAAAATACAGTTGCCGGGTATGCGAGAAGATTGTCCAGGCACCCGCACCGGTGAGCGCTGTGGCCAGAGGCAAGGCGACCTTCGCGACGCTGGCGCACGTCGTCGTCTCCAAGTTCGACCACCATCTGCCGCTCTACCGCCAGGCCGAAATGATGGCAGCGCAAGGTATCGACATCGACCGCTCGACATTGGCGAGCTGGACCGGACAGGCCGCAGCACTTCTCGACCCCATCGTCAGCCGCATCCGCGACGAGGTGCTCAAGGCCGACAAGATCCATGCCGACGACACGCCGGTGCCGGTGCTCGACCCCGGCCGGGGCAAGACCGCGACTGGCCGGTTATGGGTGTACGCGGCCGACGACCAGGCATCCGGCAGCACGGCGCCGCGCGCGACCTGGTATCGCTTCACGCCAGACCGCACCGCCGCGCACCCGCTGTCTCATCTCGCCGGCTTCCGCAACTTCCTGCAGGCGGATGCCTATGCCGGTTATGACGGACTGTATCGGGGTGGCGTCACCGAGGTGGCATGCTGGGCACATTTCCGGCGCAAGGTCTTCGACCTGCACGAACGGTCGCCTACACCGCTGACCACCGATATCCTCGAGCGGATCGGCACGCTTTACGCTGTCGAGGCCGAGGTCCGTGGCCAACCACCCGACGTGCGATGGCGAGCCCGACAGGAGAAAAGTCGACCGCTGGTCGACGCCTTGCGCGAGGTGCTCGACGCCAGCTTGCGCCGCCTGTCGTCGAGGTCCGACATGGCAAGGGCCATCGCCTATGGCACGAAACGCTGGCTAGCGCTGTCGCGCTTCCTGGGTGATGGTCGCCTGGAGATCGACAACAATATCGCGGAGCGTGCGCTGCGCGGTGTCGCGGTCGGACGCCGCAACTGGCTGTTCGCCGGTTCGCGCGCAGGCGGCGAGCGGGCCGCGGCCATCTACACCATCATCCAGACGTGCAAGGCGAACGGCGTCGACCCACCGGCGTATATCGCCGATGTCATCGCCAAGGTGGCCGGTGACTGGCCAGCCAGCCGCTGGGACGAACTCATGCCGTGGAACTGGTCCCCCGAACCTGCCAGACTGGCGGCATGAGCGTCGAGACCATCGCCCGCCTGCATATCGTCCTCGATGACATCGAACCCGCCATCTGGCGCCGGGTCGACGTGCCGGCGACCGCCAGCCTCAAGATGCTCCACGACATCGTCCAGGCTGCGATGGGTTGGGAGGACTACCATCTGTGGCATTTCGAGGCCGCCGACCAGCGCTACGGCATTCCCGACCCAATGTGGCCGGAGAGCGGCATGACCGCTGCAAAGAACGTGAAGCTCGCGACGCTCATCGATCGGGGCGTGCGGGAGTTCGTCTATACCTACGACATGGGCGACGACTGGCGGCACACCATCACCATCGAGACGGTCGGCCCCGGCGAACCCGACGTCAAATATCCGTGCTTCGTCGACGGGGAACGGCGCTGCCCGCCCGAAGATGTCGGCGGCTTGCCCGGGTTCGAGATGTTCCTTGATGCCATGGCCGACCCCGGCCACGAAGAACACGACCGCTTACGTGAATGGTATGGCGGCCCCTACAACGCCGACGACATCGACGAACGCTTCACCCGCCGCGCCGTCGCCGCCATCGCCATCCGCCGCCACGCCGGCAAACTCGCCTACCAAAAGAGCCGCACTCAATAGCAAGGCGGTCTGCTGCCCACGCTTACTGTCCGGCGACGCGCGACACGGCGCGGCGCACTTATGCGGGCGGGCGGCATCAACACGGGAGAGTAGCGATGATGAAGAACGCATATGTGAGCTTGGCGGTGCAGACCGTCGTCAGCGGCATCATCATGTATTTCGTTATGTTCGTGATGATCGACAGTTTAGGCAGCTTCTACAACAACCTGAATATGTTCTATATGACGCTGATGATGGTCGCGCCGATGGTAGTCGCGATGATCCTCGCCATGCGCCATATGTTTCCTTCCAGGGCGGCGAACAGCGCACTAATTATCGGCTCGATCGCGGTCTTCCTCGGCAGCTACGCGCTGATCCGGACGCAGACGACGATCGGAGACCGGGCGTTCACGCGGTCGATGATTCCGCATCACTCGGGCGCGATCCTGATGTGCCAAGAGGCGTCGCTCCGTGATCCCGAGTTGAAAGCGCTATGCGGCGAAATCATCAAGGGGCAGCGCCGCGAGATCGATCAGATGAAGGCCATTCTTCCCCGGCTTTGAACCGAAGCGCGACTGATAGGACAAGCCACCCAACGATTATCGCTTCGGCGGATGAGGGGGGCGCGCTTCCGGCGCGTAGAAAATTGACACGACCCGAGGAGATCGAGCTGCGTATTGTACCCGTGCTGGCGACCCTTGCCTTGCTCGCTACCCCGGCCCTAGCCCAGCAGGCGGGGCATCAGGGCATGAACCATCAAGGCATGGATCATTCCAAGATGATGCAGCCAACCGCGGCCAACCCCTACGGCCGGCCGAGATGGACATGCACCAGAAGATGATGGCGGCGAAGGGAGCCGATGCCGGCGAGACGTGGATTCGCAAGATGATCGAGCATCACCGCGGTGCGGTCGCGATGTCGCAGATCGCGCTTCGCAGTTCCCAGAATGCAGAGGTCCGGGGCGAGGCGCAGAAAGCCATCACAAGCCAGAACCGCGAAATCGCGACCCTGAATGCGATGCTCCGCAAAATGGGCAAGCCTGCTCAATAACCGCATGGTCCCGCTCCAATCGGACGGGACCGCCAACGATGCTTCGACCAAGATCTGTATGCGCTACCTGATCGCCGCGCTGGCGCTGGGCGTTCGTCGGACGACCTTGGCGGCGACGTGACGGTGAAGGCCGAGCGGGGGACACGCCAGTTCGCGACCGGCGACCGCATCATGTTCCTTCGCAACGAACGGGGCATGGGGGTCAAGAACGGCACGCTCGCCCGATCGAGCGGGTATCGCCCGAGGGCATGGCGGTGCGCCTCGATGACGGGCGCGGTGTCGCGTTCGACACCAAGGATTATGCCCATGTCGATCATGGCTATGCCGCCACCATCCATAAATCGCAGGGGGTGACGGTCGATCGCGCCCCTGTCCTCGCCACCCCCGGCATGGACCGGCACAGCGCCTATGTCGGCATGTCGCGGCATCGCGACGACGTGCATCTCCATTACGGCCGCGCGACTTCGCCGACCAGCGCCAGCTCGTCCGCGCCCTGTCGCGCGACCGGGGCAAGGGACATGGCGGGCGACCATGCCCGGCCCGAGCAGGACCAGGCCCGCGCGTTCGACCGGTTGCGTGCCGCGATAGAAGGTCAGGACCGTGAGCTGGCATTGCTACGCCGTGCCGTGGAGGGCTTGGCGGCCGAGCGCGCCGCGCGATCAACGTGCCCGACTACAGCAAGGCGCTTGGCGTGCTTCAGCAGGGCGTGGACACGGCGACCGGCCGCATCGACCATGTTGTCCATATTCTTTCCAAAGCCCCGGTCATGGCGATGACGCCCAAGCAGATGGCGCAGCGCATCGCGGCGTGAACGCTCGGCCTACCACGTTGGGAAGCAGGGCAGCGCCTAATGCAGAGCGCCAGCCCGACCGCGTTCCGTGGGATCGTCGCGGCCGACAGAATCGTGACGGTTAATCGCGAAGCGATTGAAAGGTGCGTAGAAGCTGCTGCGAAAGCCCGTGAGACGGTGCGATGCACCGTCAAGGTCGCGCCCGCCCCATAAAGTAACAACGCGGACTTTTGAGGCTTCAGCCGGTGTCATGACCGTTTCAGGCCGGTGCACTTATGATCGCGAGGCGGGCGCGTGCGGATCAACGCACAATCCTTTTACGCGCCCGCCCCGAAAGCCCTCAGGCAAAATAGGGCTCTCTATTGCGTCACCGCGAAGCCGGCCTTCTCTATGGCCCGCTTGAGTTGCTGTACATCGGCCGTCGAGTTTACCGAAACGGTCTTGCTCGCCAAGTCGACGTTGACGACGGCCTTGGCATCGACGCGCTGAAGCGCGCTGGTCACACCGCGCGCACAGCCTCCGCAGGTCATTCCCTGAACTTTGAAATCGATCATCTTCGTTCTTCCATGAGGTGGATGAAGCAGATGTGGGGTTTGACACTGTGTCAGGGTCAAGGGGTGTATTTAGCTGTTGACCTTGACACGATGTGAGGGACGATAAGGCCATCGACTCAGTAGTGGAGACGACCATGAGCGCCCCGGCGCAGCTGCCAATGCAGACACAGGCGAGAAGCGAAGACAGGCTGTCGCTGGCCATCGATGGCATGACCTGCGCGACGTGTGTCGGGCGGGTGGAGCGCGCCATCGCCGGGGTGCCGGGCGTCGCCGGCGTCTCGGTCAATCTCGCGACGGAGCGCGCGAACGTCGAGTTCGTCGATGGACGATCCGATGTCGCTGCCGTAGCCGATGCGGTTCTTGCGGCGGGCTACACCCCGTTGACGCAAACGACCGAGTTGACGATCACGGGCATGACCTGCGCCTCATGTGTCGGCCGGGTCGAGAAGGCGCTGCTGAAAGTGCCCGGCGTCCGCTCCGCGAGTGTCAACCTGGCAGCCGAGACGGCGCGGATCGAAACGGTGGGTGGCGTCCCCACTTATGTCTTGGTCGAGGCCGTCGAAAGCGCTGGTTACACCGCATTCGCGCGCACCGGATCGGCGGAGGCGGAACGAAGCGCCGAGGACGCCCGCCGCGACGCAGCCGCAACAAGAGAGCTCCGCCACGTGCTGATCGCCGCGGCGCTGTCGCTGCCGCTGGTCGTTCCGATGCTGCTGGCCCCGTTCGGTATCGAGGTGGCGGTGCCGGGCTGGATCCAGCTGCTGCTCGCGACGCCCGTGCAGTTCTGGCTGGGCGCGCGCTTCTATCGCGCGGGTTGGAAGGCCGCGCGCGCCCGAACCGGCAACATGGACCTGTTGGTCGCGATCGGCACATCGGCCGCCTACGGGCTCAGCCTCTACCAGCTGCTGTTCGCGCCGATGCACGGCATGGATGCGCATTATTACTTCGAGGCTTCGGCCGTCGTCATCACCCTTATCCTGCTCGGCAAATGGCTCGAAGGCCGCGCCAAGCGTCAGACCGGAGAGGCGATCCGCGCGCTGATGGCGCTGCGGCCCGACCAGGCTCGCGTTGTCGGCACCGACGGCAGCGAACGAGAGATTGCCCTGGCGGAGGTGCGCTCGGGTGACCGCGTCCGCGTCCGGCCCGGCGAGCGCATCCCCGTCGATGGACGACTGATCGAGGGAGCAACCCATGTCGATGAATCCATGCTCACCGGAGAGAGCCTTCCGGTCGCCAAGGCCGCTGGAGACCCAGTGACCGGCGGATCGATCAACGCGGACGGCCTCATCCTGGTCGAGACGACGGCGGTGGGGGCTGAGACCACCCTCGCTCGCATCGTGCGCCTTGTCGAAAGCGCGCAGGGCGCCAAGGCTCCGATCCAGCGGCTCGTCGACAAGGTCAGCGCCGTGTTCGTGCCAATCGTCCTCGTCATAGCCGCGCTGACCCTCGCCGGCTGGCTGATCGCCGGCGCCGGAGTGGAAGTCGCGATCCTGAACGCGGTCGCGGTGCTCGTCATCGCCTGTCCGTGCGCGCTCGGCCTGGCCACGCCGACCGCGATCATGGCCGGCACGGGCGTTGCCGCGCGGGCCGGTGTCCTCATCAAGGACGCGGAGGCGCTGGAGACCGCGCACCGCATCAACATCGTCGCGTTCGACAAGACCGGCACGCTGACCGAGGGCAAGCCCTCGCTGCTGGCCGCACTGCCGGCCGAGGGGGCCGAACGCGCCGAGCTGATCGCGCTCGCCGCGGCGCTTCAGGCTGGAAGCGAGCATCCGCTCGCCCGGGCCGTCTTGGCGTGGGCCAGCTCGGAAGGCGTCGAACCCGCCCGCGCCAACGGGATGCGCGGCCTGCCCGGCCGCGGGGTTGCTGCAGACGTCAACGGCCGCAACCTGATCCTCGGCAGCACGCGCTTGATGGACGACGAAGCTATCGTGATGACACCGCTGGCGAGTGAGGCGGCCAGGCTGGAAGCCGAGGGACGGACGGTCTCCTGGGTCGCGGAACGCGCGCCCGAACGCCGCCTTCTCGGCCTTCTGGCGTTCGGCGACGAGGTCAAGGCTTCCGCCGCTGCTGCCGTGGCGGCGCTGCATGGCCGTGGCATACGCAGCGTGATGCTGACCGGAGACAATGCGGGAAGCGCCCGCGCAGCGGCGGCCAAGCTCGGCATCGACGATTTCGTTGCCAATGTCCTGCCGGAAGGAAAGTCGGATGCGGTAGCAGCATTGCGGGGCGGGGACCGCACGGTCGCGATGGTCGGGGACGGCGTCAACGACGCCCCTGCCCTCGCTGCAGCAGATGTCGGCATCGCCATGTCAACCGGAACAGACGTTGCGATGCACGCAGCGGGCATCACGCTGATGCGGGGCGATCCGCGCCTGGTCGCGGACGCGATCGACATCTCCAAACGGACATATTCCAAGATCCGCCAGGGGCTGTTCTGGGCGTTCATCTACAACCTGGTCGGCATCCCGCTGGCAGCGTTCGGGTATCTAAGCCCGGTGATCGCCGGCGCGGCGATGGCGCTGTCGAGTGTCAGCGTCGTCGCCAATGCTCTGACGCTTCGCCGTTGGCGTCCGACAGCGGCTTGAGGAGGCGATACGTGAATATAGGACAGGCGGCCAAAGCTTCGGGCGTCAGCCAGCGGATGATCCGCCATTATGAGGCGATCGGCCTCATTCCGAAGGCCACGCGGCGTGATTCCGGCTACCGCGACTATGACGAACGCGAAGTCCACATGTTGCGCTTCATCGGCCGCGCACGCGATCTGGGCTTTCCAATTTCGGAGATCGGCCAGCTCGTCGCGCTGTGGCAGGACGGCGATCGGGCGAGTGGTGAGGTCAAGGCCCTCGCGCTTGCACGAGCCGCGGAGATGGAGCGCAAGGAGCACGAGCTCCGAGCGATGCGCAAGTCGCTCGAAGATCTGGCGCGTCGCTGCGCGGGCGGAGATCGACCGGATTGCCCGATCCTGGACGATCTTGCGATCGGAGTGGAACATGTGAGTCTGCGTTGCGCTAAAGAAAAGGGTTGACCTTGGACCATGGTCCGAGCCGCAAGGACGGTGAAGTCCCGACCCCGGCGAGGGAAAGCGCCAAGAACCGCGTATATACAAGGGGAGGGGGGCGCATATGGAAGGAAAGACAATGCATCAGATCGATCCCGAGATGAAGGCGTGCATGGACGCCTGCCATGAATGCC
>NZ_CAMLAC010000114.1 GCF_946477935.1 uncultured Sphingomonas sp.
CCCCACACCGACGTTGCGTTTCCCCCGCCCCTGCGCTATGCGCGCGCCTTCCCAAGCGACAGCGACGGAAATCCGCGGGAGGGTGCGGGGCCATGCCCCTCGCCCGCCAGTACCGCTAGACTCGAAACGAGAGTGACATGGCAAAAAAGATTACCGGCTATATCAAGCTGCAGGTGCCTGCGGGCTCCGCAAACCCCTCGCCGCCGATCGGCCCGGCGCTGGGTCAGCGCGGCGTGAACATCATGGAATTCTGCAAGGCGTTCAACGCGCAGACCGGTGAAGTCGAGAAGGGCACGCCGCTGCCCACCGTCATCACCGTCTATGCGGACCGTTCGTTCTCGTTCGAGACGAAGACGGCGCCTGCCACCTACCTCATCAAGAAGGCCGCCAACCTGAAGTCGGGCTCGAAGGAGCCGGGCAAGGTGTCCGCGGGCAAGATCGCGCGCTCCAAGCTCGCCGAGATCGCCCAGACCAAGATGAAGGACCTGAACGCCAACGACATCGAGGCTGCGACCAAGATCATCGAAGGCTCCGCCCGCGCGATGGGCCTCGAAGTGGTGGAGGGCTGATAGCATGGCCAAGCTGAGCAAGAAGCAGAAGGCGATCACGGTCGACCGCGAGAAGCTGCACGCCATTGACGAGGCGATCAACCTCGCCAAGTCGGGTGCGACCTCGAAGTTCGACGAGACGATCGAGATCGCGCTGAACCTGGGTGTCGATCCGCGTCACGCCGACCAGATGGTCCGCGGCGTCGTCAATCTGCCCAAGGGTACCGGCAAGACCGTGCGCGTCGGCGTGTTCGCCCGCGGCGCCAAGGCCGAGGAAGCCAAGGCGGCTGGTGCCGACGTCGTCGGTGCCGAAGACCTGATGGAGACCATCCAGGGCGGCACGATCGACTTCGATCGCTGCATCGCGACCCCGGACATGATGGGCATCGTCGGCCGTCTCGGCAAGGTGCTGGGCCCCAAGGGCCTGATGCCGAACCCGAAGCTGGGCACCGTGACGATGAACGTCGCCGACGCCGTCAAGGCAGCCAAGAGCGGCCAGGTGGAATACCGCGTCGAAAAGGCCGGCATCATCCACTCGGGCATCGGCAAGGCGAGCTTCCCGGCCGAGGATCTGCGCGCGAACTTCGACGCGCTGGTCGATGCGGTCATCAAGGCCAAGCCGTCGGGCGCCAAGGGCAAGTATGTCCGCAAGGTCGCCGTGTCGTCCACGATGGGCGCAGGCATCAAGGTGGACGTAGCCGAGATCGCAGGCGCGTAAAGCGCTCCTTTCGGTTCATCCATACCGACACGAAGGCGCCTGTGCGGGGACACCCTCCGCACAGGCGCTTTTTGTTGTTGACGCGCACCGGGCAAGGGCAGACGCTGGCGCCCATGATCCTGCTGACCCTCGCGCTGCTGGGTACCGCGCCCATCTGCACCGATACCCGGCAAATCTGCCGCGCCTGCACGATCGTGCATGGCAAGCAGGTCTGCTCCACCCCCGGCATCGCTTGCCAGCCGCTCAAGCGTGTCTGCACCAAGCCCGAAACCGCCGCGAACGGCGACGGGAGGATCAGGGGTCGTCAAGCCAGCGCAGCGGCACCTACGCTAGGCGCACGTCCGACGCGGCGTTAAGACCCGGCTCGCCTCCAGGAGCCGTCCATTTGCCTTTGCCCAAAAGCCTGTCCGTCCTCCCTCTACTGGTTACCGCCGCGGCGTGCAGCACGACGCATTACCGCCCCGCGGTGGACCACCCGGTCAAGATCGGCCGCCCCTATACCGTGCGTGGCATCACCTACACGCCTGCGGCCGAGCCCGATTACGATATGCTCGGCCTTGCCGGCTGGTACGGCAACGAGTCGGGAAACCAAACCGCCAACGGCGAGCGATTTCGCGTCAAGGCGATTGCCGGCGCCCATACGACCCTGCCGCTGCCCAGCTATGTCGAGGTGACCGCGCTGGATACCGGCCGCACCATCCTGGTGCGCATCAACGATCGCGGCCCTTTCGTCCGCGGGCGGATCATCGACCTGACGCGCGGGGCGGCGCGGCAATTGGGTATCGAGGGACGCGGTATCGCCCCCGTCCGCGTCCGCCGCGTCGATCCATCCGAACGTGATCGCGCCAAACTGCGCAAGGGACGGGCGGCGCCGCTGCGCCCTGATGCGCCGCCCGCATCGCTTGCCGCGTGGCGCGCGCAACTGGCTGGCACGCCCGCGGCATTGGACGCTGCCGCGGGTCGTTGATCGTCATCTCTACCGCATTTGAAGACGGTGTTGCCCATCGGCATCACCTCTGTCACGCAAGCGCCATAATGCAGTTCTAGCGGCCCGGATTACCGGGATATCAAAGAGGCTTCGCCGGAAAGGCGGGCTCGAGCGTGGGAATTGCAACCAACATGACACCGTGGATCAAGCGCGCCGCCCTGCTGGGTTCGGCGCTGGGTGTGCTGGCGATCGTACCGGCCACCGCCCAGACCGCAGACACCGCCACCAGCGCAGCCGACACCCAGCCTGCGGCCGAGGGCCTGGAGGAGATCACCGTCACCGCCGAACGGCGTTCGGAAAGCCTGAACCGCGTACCGGTATCGGTCGCGGTGGTCGGTGGCGCCGATCTGCGCAGCTTCCAGACCGGTGGCGACGACATCCTGGCGCTGTCCGGCCGCGTGCCCGGCCTGTATGCCGAGACGACGACGGGCCGTATCTTCCCCCGCTTCTATATCCGTGGCCTCGGCAATATCGACTTCTACCTGGGCGCATCGCAGCCCGTGTCGGTGATCCAGGACGATGTCGTGCTGGAACATGTCGTGCTGAAGTCGAACCCGGCGTTCGACGTGGCCCAGGTCGAGGTGCTGCGCGGTCCGCAAGGGTCGCTGTTCGGCCGCAACACGACCGCCGGTATCATCAAGATCGATACGATCAAGCCGACCCAGAGTTTTCAGAGCCGCGCGACCGCCTCGATCGGCTCGTACAACACCGTCCACCTCGACGCGGGCGTCGGCGGCCCGATCATCAGGGACGTGCTCGCCTTCCGCGCCTCCGCGCTGATACAGCACCGCGACGACTGGATCGACAACACCTACACCGGCCCCAGCCTCGACGGCACCCCCACCCCCCGCAAGGACGCGATGGGCGGCTTCACCGAACGCGACGTGCGCCTGCAACTCGCCTTCACCCCCACCGACCGCCTGTCCTTCGACCTGTCCGGCCACGCCCGCTGGTACGACGGCACCTCGACCGTCTTCCACCGCGCCGCACTGCGCCGCGGATCGAACGACGTATCCGCCGAACCCCGCAACCGCATCGCGCTCGATGAAGGCCGCGACAATCCGCAGTCCTATGAAACGCAAGGCGCCTCGCTGCGCGCGAACTGGGATATGGGGGCGGCATCGCTGACCTCGATCACCGCCTATGAACGGACCAGCGGCTTTAGCGCGGGCGACACCGATGGCGGTGCGGCCGCGAACTTCCCGGTTAACGGGGTTGCCAACGGCTATGGCCTGAGCCTGGGCCGGGTTCGCGATCTGGATCAGTGGACGCAGGAGGTGCGCCTCGCCTCCAACGGCACCGGTCCGTTCCGCTGGCAGGTCGGCGGCATCTATTTCGACAGCCGCGACACCACCGACTTCTATCAGCGCCGCTTCCTGTTGCTGCCCGCCTATAATCCGCTGCAGCCGGGCAATCCCAACACCAACAATCCGGACAATTGGGTGCGTCTGCGCAACACCAACACCTCGTGGGGCGTGTTCGGCCAAGTCAGCTATGAACTGGTGCCCGACCTGACGATCACCGCGGGTGGCCGCATCAGCGAGGACAGCAAGCGCACGCGGCTGGTCAAGGCACCGGGCCGCCCCGATGGCGGCGTCGTCTATCGCGGCCGCACTGATGTCAGCCTGTCGGATACGCAGCCGAGCTGGGATCTATCGGCGCTGTATCAGGTGAACCCGGACCTGTCGGTCTATGTCCGCGCCGCACGCGGCTTCCGCGGGCCGACGATCCAGGGCCGCTCGGCGGTGTTCAATTCCGACTTCACCACCGCGGACTCGGAAAAGAACCTGTCGTTCGAGACAGGCTTCAAGAGCAACCTGTTCGGCAACACGCTGCGCCTGAACGCGTCGGCCTTTGCCTACCGGGTCAGCGACATCCAGTTGAACGGCAACGATGCCGACGGCAACGGCGTGCTGTTCAATGCGGACAAGGCGGTGGCGTACGGGCTGGAGGCCGATGCGCAGTGGTTGCCGGTGCGCAACCTGGCGCTGTCCGCAGGTGTCAGCCTGCTCCATTCCGAAATCCGCGACAGCCGCGTCTATGCGCAGGTCTGCGCGCTGAACGGTCAGGTGGTGTGCACCGTGCAGGACCCGACGATCACCCGCACCATCTTCGGCGCGCCCGCCGTGCTGGCACAGATCGACGGCAATCCGCTGCCCAATGCCCCGGAGTACAACGTCAATCTCGCCGCACGCTATGACGTGCCGCTGGCTGACGACAGCAAGGTCTTCATCTCGACCGACTGGAATATCCAGGGGTTTACCAACTTCGTCCTGTACAAGACGAAGGAATTCAACGCCAACGGCAACTTCGAAGGTGGCCTGCAGGTCGGTTATGCCGCGCCGAACGACGATTGGCAGATTGCCGTCTTCGCCCGCAACATCACCAATGAGAAGAACCTCAAGGGCGTGATCGAGAACTACATGGCCGCAGTGTTCAACGAACCGCGGATCATTGGCGTGACGCTAAGCGGCAAGTTCCGCTGATCGGCTGACCGACTGATCAAAAAGAAGGGCCCGCTTCCGATAAGGAGGCGGGCTCTTTGTTTTGATGCCCTCTCCCCTGCCGGGGGGAGGGAAGGTTCCGATCAGATACCGACGATGCCGCCGTCCGTCTTGGTGATGACGATCGTCGCCGAACGCGGGCGCACCCCGGCCGCGGCCGTGCCGGTCTGGTTCGCGGGCCAGTTGCTGGTGATGTCGTTCGGGCCACCGCCCTCACCCGGATGCTGGATGTTCACGAACAGCGAGGTGCCGTCGGGCGACGAGGTGATGCCGGTGATCTCGCAGCCCTTCGGCCCCACCAGGAAGCGCTTGAGCGAAGCGCCCGGCGCCTTGCCGACATGCGCCTGCACCGTGGCGCTGGCGCCGGCCACCGTGCTGGTCACCGACTTCGTCGCACCGTCGCCGACACGGCCCGGGATCGCCGCCAGCATCATGCAGTTGGTGACGTCGGTATAGGCGCCGTCATCGGTCTGGATCCACATCACCGGCGTGGCCTGACCGGCGGCGTTGGTCGGCTCGCTGAACCACAGGCCGTCCGGCGACGAGAAGTCGTTTGTCGCATCCAGCCCCGACAGGTTGATATTCGCCGCATCCGCCCCAGCCTCGGCCCCGAAGGCATAGACGTCCCAGGTGAAGCCGGTCGCCTCCGTCGAGTCGTTGGTCTCGCGCAGGCGAATGACGTGGCCGTTGACGTTGCCGGTGCTGCTGCCACCCGTCGTCCTGGTATCGACATAGGCACGCGGGTTTGGCGCATCGACGGCGTTCGAACCGGTCGGACGACGCGACGAGTTGTTGGTCAGCGTGCAGTACATCTCGCCGGTCGCGGGATTGACTGCGGTCCATTCCGGACGGTCCATCCGCGTCGCCCCCACCGCGTCGGCGGCCAGACGGCAATGCGTCAGCACATCGGCCTGATCGGCAAAGGCGTAGGTGGGATAGCCGGTCTGCGTCAGTACACCCTGACCGAACACCAGCGGCAACCACTGCCCCGAGCCGTCCGCGTTGAACCGCGCGACGTAGAGCGTGCCAGCGTCGAGATATTTGTCGCCCACGGCCAGCCGGTTCGCCGCGTTCGCGTCGGCCGCAGCCCAGGCGGTGTTCGACACGAACTTGTAGATATATTCGCCCTGCGCATCGTCGCCCATGTAGAAGGCGGGCTTTACGCCGGCGATCATCCGGCCGGGGCAGACGCCTTCATGGTTCATGCGGCCAAGCGCGGTGCGCTTGCGCGGCGTTGAGTTCGGATCGAACGGGTCGATCTCGACGATCCAGCCATATTGATTGGGCTCGTTGCGGTAATCACCGGTGCCGTTGGCGGCCTTGCTGGCGTCCACCGTCGCGTTGAACTTGGCGATACGCGTGTCGCCCTCTGCCGGCGCCGCTGCGCTGGTCCAGTTGTAATTGCCGATGCGGATGCCCAGGCCGTAGCGGTTGAACGCGGTGACCGACTTGGCCCCCAGCGCCGCCGCCCGCCGGGCATTGTCGTCGGCGTCGCGCCGGAAGTAACCGGCCCAGTTTTCCTCTGCCGTGCAATAGGTCATCCACGGCATCGTGCCGTTGGCGCAGTTGTTGATCGTGCCGCGACCCGCCGTGCCGTTCGGCGAGAAGGCGGTGAACAGCAGCGCATTGCCCGCCACCGGGCCGGAGAAGCTGGTCGGCGTGAACGGCGTGATGCGGCGGTTGAGGCCGCTCGCCTGCACATAGGACCAGGTGTTGTTGGTACGCGTGACCTCCACGACGCTGACGCCGTGGCATTCCATCTCCTTCAGCACCTCGGCGGTGGGTCGGATGCTGCCGGCGGTCAGGCCCGTGGGGCCGTTGGGATGGAGATAGCTTTCGGTGATGTTCTCATGGTTCATCACCAGCAAACCGCGCGTGCTGTTGCTGGCGCTAGGTGCGGTTCCGGTGGCGGCCAGGCCGAAATAGCTCATGCCGTCATGATGATCGCCCGCGCGCTGTGCGAAGTTCGTGTCGGTACCGTTATTGGCATAGGCCGGCACGTTGGCGGCCAGCGGATCACCCAGCCGGTACAGCACGGTGACATTATAGCCCGCGGGCACCGCGACGACATCCGCCAGGCTCTTGGGTACGGCGGTGAAGTCCAGCGCGATCGGGTTCACCGTCACCGTGACGGCGGTGTTGGTCGTCACTCCGTCGCCGCTGGTGGTCTCGAGGCGAAAGCCGAGCTGCGTCGCGGCGGCGACCGCGGGCGCACGGAAGCTGGCGTTCAGCGAATTGGCATTGGTCAGCGCGACGGCCGGCCCGCTGGTCTGGATCCACGCGGCGTTCGACAGCGTCCCGCTGGTCACCGCACCGGTCAACATCACCATCCGGCCGCCGGTGACGGTATTCGGTCCAGACGCCGTGGCGGTGACGGCTTCGTTATCCTCTTCATCGCAACCCGCCAGTAGCGCGCCGCCAAAGAACGCCGCCGTCATCGCGGACACGCCGTGGCGCAAGGTCGCGCGGCGCGACAGGCGGGTGGCGATGATGTCGTTCAGATGCGGATTGGCGGTCGGGTTGGTATCGATATCGCCGTCATCATAGGCGACGGGCTGCATCGGATCGGTCATGGAAAATCCCCCGGGAAATGCCGCGCTTATGCCCGCGACGTGCCGCGTTCCTTTGGCGTGGCAAAAAGGCAGCACGGCTGCACTTCGGCGTCGCCCCGATGACACCCGCATGACGTGACGATGACAGCGCCGCAGCGGTCGGTGGGAGCGCTCTCTTTACGCATCAACCGGTTGCCCTTAGCGAAGGCTCGAAGCCGCGATGAGCGAACAAGGGGATTGAGGATGCAGAAGCAGATGATCAGCCGGCGTGCGCTGGTGGCGGGCGGCGCAGCGCTGGTGGCGGGCTGCGCAGGCGGTGTCGGACGCGGCCGCGGCAGCGCGGGCGACCGCTTCGTCACGGTCGAGGGGCTGCACTTCATGCGCGAAGGCCGGCCCTATCGCTATGCTGGTGCCAATCTCTGGTACGCGCCGTGGCTGGGCGCCGCGACGTCCTATGGCGACCGGGCGCGGCTGACCCGGGAGCTGGACCGGTTGCAGGCGCTGGGCATCCGCAACCTGCGCATCGCCGGCTCGGGCGAATTGTCGCCACTGAAGAACTCGGTGACGCCCGGCTTTCGCGATCGCAGCGCCAATTACAACGAGGATCTGCTCAAGGGGCTGGACTGGACGCTGGCCGAAATGGCCAAGCGCGACATGACCGCCGTGGTCTATCTGACCAACTTCTGGGAATGGTCGGGCGGCATGATGACCTATCTCTACTGGGTCAACGGCGGCAACTATATCGACATGAACGATCCGGCGCATCCCTGGCCGGAATTTCCGAACCGGAACGCCGCCTTCTACGGCAATGAACAGGCGCAGACCCTGTACCGCGACTATATCCGCGCGGTCGTCGGCCGGACGAACAGCGTGACGGGCACGCCTTACGCCGCCGATCCGACGATCATGGCATGGCAGCTCGCTAACGAACCGCGCCCTGGCGGGTCGGAGGCCGTGGCGATCCCCAACCTGCCCAATTTCTACCGCTGGATCGACGGCACCGCCCGCTACATCAAGGGGCTGGCGCCGCGGCAACTGGTGTGCACCGGCTCGGAAGGGCTCAAGGGCTCGATGGAGCGCGAGACCATCGTGATGGAAGCGCATCGCTCGCCGGCGATCGACTATCTCACCACTCATATCTGGCCGAACAACTGGAGCTGGATGGACGCGGGCAATCTGGCGGGCACCTATGATGCGGGCGCAGCCAGGGTGGCCGACTATATCGCCGCGCACGTCCGCATCGCCCACGCACTCGGCAAACCGCTGGTGATCGAGGAGTTCGGTTATCCGCGCGACGGCGCCGACGCCCATGATCCCGGGGTGCCGACGACCTACAAGGACCGCTTCTACCGCCAGATCTTCGCTGCGATCGAGGCGGATGCGAAGGCTGGCGGCCCGCTTGCCGGCTCGAACTTCTGGGCCTGGAACGGCGAGGCGCGCGCGGCGCATCCCGACTACCGGTTCCAGCGGGGCGACCTGTCCTACATGGGTGACCCGCCCCATGAACCGCAGGGCTGGTACGGCGTGTTCGACACCGATGCCTCGACGCTCGCGATCATCCGCGCGCACGCAGCGGCGATGGCGAAAATCTGAGTTTACCGGAAGACGCGAAGACGCGAAGGGTTAAGAAGATTTGTTCGCGCGGAGGCGCGGAGGCGCGGAGAGGTTGCGCCTGCCGCGCCCAAAGCGCGACCTGTCGACCGGAAGACAAGACGCAGCCGGGGAACGAGGGAGCCTTCGGCTCAAACCCAATCTTCGCGCCTTCGCGTCTTCGCGTGAATCAATCCTCAGGTTGATAGGACGCGCAGCAGCCCCCGGAACGCAACTCCTCCGCGCCTCCGCGCCTCCGCGCGAACAAACCTTCTTCTTCCACCCACCCCGCCCGATTGACTTATCCACCGATTCGTATAAGCGCCCCCACGCACCCGGCGTTCGCGTCGGGTTCCGTCCAAGACAGCAGGTGTCGGGAATATGCCCGGCTTAATCTCCTGCCGAGACGGGGACTAGGATTTCACCGGCTCGGCCATTCGCGCCCGCCGGTCTGCCGCGGTTTCATCCGCGTCGGTTCCCATGCCCCCATCGCTGGACACCCCGGAGGGTGTTTCACCGTCCGGTTTGTAACCGGAAGGGCCGCTTGCGGCGCTTCCAGAATGTGGAGAATGGCATGGATCGTGATCAAAAGACCCAGGCCGTCGCCGAACTGAACCGTACCTTCAACGAGGTCGGCGTGGTGATCGTCACCCGCAACCTCGGCATGACCGTCGCCCAGTCGACGGCTCTGCGGACGAAGATGCGCGAAGCCGGCGCCGTCTACAAGGTCTCGAAGAACCGGCTTGCCAAGATCGCGCTCCAGGGCACCGACTATGCCGGTGTCTCGGACATGCTGACGGGTCCCGTCGGCATTGCCTCCTCGATCGACCCCGTGGCCGCTGCAAAGGTGGCTGCGGAGTTCGCCAAGACGACCGACAAGTTCGAGATCGTCGGCGGATCGATGGGCGCGAACGTCCTCGACGTTGCAGGCGTGCAGGCGCTGGCGACGCTGCCCTCGCTGGACGAGCTCCGGGCGAAGATCGTTGGCCTCATCGTGGCACCCGCCACGAAGCTGGCGACCATCACCCAGGCTCCCGCGGCGCAGATCGCCCGCGTCCTCGCGGCTTATGCCGACAAGGACAAGGAAGCCGCCTGATCTTTGGGCGAAACCGACTGAACTGACACTATCGGGCCGGACCTTCATCCCGGCCCATATTGGAGAATACACATGGCAGACCTGAACGCGCTGGTTGACCAGCTGAGCGAGCTGACCGTTCTCGAGGCCGCCGAGCTCTCGAAGCTGCTCGAAGAGAAGTGGGGCGTTTCGGCCGCAGCAGCGGTTGCAGCCCCGGCCGCCGGTGGCGGCGCAGCAGCTCCGGCCGCTGAAGAGAAGACCGAGTTCGACGTGATCCTCACCGGCGACGGTGGCAAGAAGATCAACGTCATCAAGGAGGTCCGCGCGATCACCGGTCTCGGCCTGACCGAAGCCAAGGCGCTCGTCGAAGGCGCGCCGAAGCCGATCAAGGAAGGCATCGCCAAGGACGAAGCCGAGAAGATCAAGAAGCAGCTCGAGGAAGCCGGCGCGACCGTCGAGCTCAAGTAAGCCGCAGGGGTGGTGCAGGCAGCACGCTGCCAGCACCACCACAAGGCCGGACAGCGGGCCAAGGCCCGTCCGACGTCATGGGATTCACCCCCATGACGGCTTGATCCAGGAAAAAGGGCGGCTCCCCGATGGGGATGCCGCCCTTTTTCTGTTACCGCCTACCGGGATGAACCGGCAGCCTACCCTGCCGCCCCGCGGTGCGGCCGCACGCCGACCTGATCGTACATCCGGTTCTGCCCATCCAGCCAGATCGGCGACAGCTTGGCCGAGTCGGCACGCTCGATACCAAGAGCGAACGTCTGGCGGGCGACCCCGCCCCCTGCCCGCGCCGCGATCGCCAGCACGGGCACGAACATGGGCCGATCGGCCGCGGTGATGACGTGGATCGCATCACGGGCAAGCGCGGTCACCGTGCGGACGGTGCGGCTCTCGCCCGGCGCCAGCGCGAAGGGCGGCACCGCCGGCCGCGGCAGCGGCGACAGCGCGGCCAACTCGGCATCCAGCCCCTGATGCGCGCTCATCAGCCGCGCATCGAGCACGACGCGCTCCAGCGTCACCGCACCACTGTTGGTCAGCGTCACCTCCGCCTCCGCGGTCGCACTGAGCATGTTGAGCCCGACTCGCTGGGGGCGAACAGCGATGGTGATCGGCGCTGCCGGGATTGGCGGCGCCGTGGGGGCCAGGGGAGGAACCGGCGCAGGTGGAGCCGGCGGCGGAGACACGGGCTTTGGCGGCACCGGGGCCGGGGGAAGCGGCTCCGCAACCGGCGCCGGCTCCACC
>NZ_CAMLAC010000115.1 GCF_946477935.1 uncultured Sphingomonas sp.
CCCACCGACCAGATAGAAGGGCAGGCCCCTGCCCGCGCCCTCCCATCCCGCCTCGTCCACCAGCCGGGCGATATGCCGCTCGAACGCCTTGCCGCCCTTTTCGCGCAGCGCCGGGATGCGCAGCACGCCCAGCGGAAAGGATACGCGGTCGCCGACCTGACCACCGCGCACGCGCACCAGTTCCAGGCTACCCCCGCCCAGATCGCCGACGATCCCGTCCGCCTCCGGAATGGCGGAAAGCACGCCCTCGCCCGCGCCCTTGGCCTCCTGCTCGCCCGACAGCAGTTCGACCTTCAGGTCCAGTTCGTTTGCGCAATCGATCAACCGCTGGCCATTGGCGGCGTCGCGCACGGCGGCGGTGGCGACGGTGCGGATGGTATCGACCTTCATCTCACGCGCCAGCGCGGCAAAGCGGCGCAGGGCCTTTTGCGCCTTGGCGAGCGATCCCGGCTCGATCGCGCCGGTTGCGGCCAGCCCGCGGCCCAGACCCGCCATCACCTTTTCGTTGAACAGGATCGCGGGCAGCCGCGCATGGCCCTGATAGACGACGAGGCGGACCGAGTTCGATCCGATGTCGATGATCGCGGTGCGCGGCGCCGATTCAGGCGCAGTCGACTTCGCCATGTTCGTCATCGGCTCAGCGCTGCCGGCGAAGCGAAAGCGTGGGAACGGCATCACGCGACTCGAGTGCCGCGCCGCGCCCGGACAGCGACGGGTTGGTCATGAAATAGCGGTGCAGGTTGAACGGTCGATCTCCCGGCTCGTCACGGACATAACGGCCGTTCGGCTCCAATTCCCAGCTCTGCTCATTGTCCAGCAGGTTCGCGACCATCACCTGATCCAGTATCTGGTCGTGTACCGTCGGGTTCAGGATCGGCAGCATATATTCGACGCGCCGATCGAAGTTGCGCGGCATCCAGTCCGCCGAGGATATGAACAGCTTGGCCCCGTCATTGGGCAGGGCCTTGCCGTTGCCGAACGCCCAGATGCGACTGTGTTCCAGGAAGCGCCCGATGACCGATTTCACGCGGATATGATCGGACAGCCCCTCGACACCCGGTTTCAGGCAACAGATGCCGCGGACGATCAGGTCGATCTCGACGCCCGCGGCGCTTGCCTCGTACAGTTTCTCGATGATCGCGGGGTCGACCAGCGAGTTCATCTTGGCCCAGACGCCGGCGGGCTTGCCAGCCCGTGCGTTCGCGATCTCGTCGTCGATCATCGCCATCAGATTGGCGCGCAGGTCGCGCGGCGACAGGCTGACGCGCTCCATATGCGTCGGCTCGACATAGCCGGTGATGTAGTTGAACATCCGCGCCGCATCGCGCCCCAGCGCCGGATCGGCGGTGAAGAAGCTCAGATCGGTATAGATGCGCGCCGTGACCGGATGGTAATTGCCGGTGCCGAAATGGCAGTAGGTGCGAAACGCATTGCCCTCGCGCCGCACCACCATCGACACCTTGGCATGCGTCTTCCAATCGATGAAGCCATACACCACCTGCACACCGGCGCGTTCCAGTGCCGCCGCCCAGTACAGGTTCTGCTCCTCGTCGAACCGCGCCTTCAGCTCCACGATCGCGGTCACCGACTTGCCGGCCTCGGCCGCGGCGATCAGCGCGTTGATGATCGCGGACTGCTTGCCCGCCCGGTACAGCGTCTGCTTGATCGCCACCACGTCCGGGTCGGCCGCCGCCTGCTTCAGAAAGGCGATCACCACCTCGAACGTCTCGTACGGGTGGTGGACGACGATATCCTTGGCGCGGATCGCAGCGAAGCAGTCGCCGGCAAATTCGCGGATACGCTCGGGAAAACGGGGCGAGAAGGACGGGAACTTCAGGTCCGGCCGATCCTCGTCCACCAGCATGCCCAGGTCGCCGATGCCCAGAAGGTTGCCGCTTTCGGTGATGATCGCGTCCGATCCGCCCAGCTCGTCGCGCAGGACGGCGGACAGGGTATCGGGGATCCCCGTCTCCATCTCCAGCCGGATCACCCGGCCCCGGCGGCGACGCTTGATCGCGTTGGCGAAGTAGCGGACCAGATCCTCGGCCTCTTCCTCGATTTCGATATCGCTGTCGCGCAGCACGCGGAAGGTGGCCGACCCGTTCACCACATAGCCGGGGAAAAGCTGCGTCGAGAACCGCCGGACGATGGCCTCGATCGAAATGTAGCGCGCCGGCTCACCTGGCAACCGCACGAAGCGGGGCATGGTGGCGGGCAGCATCACCAGCTCCATGATCGGCTCCTCGTCCGACACACGCGTCAGGTCGAAGATGATCGACAGCCCCTTGTTGGGGATGAAGGGGAAGGGATGCGCCGGGTCCAGTGCCTGCGGCGTCAGGATGGGGAAGATCTGCTCGCGGAAATGCGTCTCCAGCCAGTCATGCGCCGCGCCGTCTATCGCATCGCGGCGCAATACGAAGATGCCGGCTTCGTCCAGAAGGTTGCGCAGGTCTCCCCACACCGCCTGCTGGCTGGCAAGCAGCGCGTCGGCTTCCGCGACGATACCGCTCAACTGCTGGCC
Organism: uncultured Sphingomonas sp.; assembly: GCF_946477935.1. Taxonomy (GTDB): domain Bacteria; phylum Pseudomonadota; class Alphaproteobacteria; order Sphingomonadales; family Sphingomonadaceae; genus Sphingomonas. Next base: position 2,522 of record NZ_CAMLAC010000115.1, read on the forward strand.
GGGCGTCAGCCCGTCGACCGAGCGCTGGCCGACATCCTGCGACTGCTGCCCCTTCAGCCCCGCGACCCGGACCATGAAGAACTCGTCCAGGTTGGAGCCGGAAATGGAGAGGAAGCGCAGCCGTTCCAGCAGCGGATGCGCGCTGTTGCACGCCTCGTCCAGCACGCGGCGATTGAAGGCGAGCCAGGACAGTTCCCGGTTGAAGTACCGCCCGCTCGGCTCCGGTACGAAGGGATCGTCGTCCGGTTCGGCCATCTTGGCGATATGCGCGGGGCGGGTCATCAGGTCTCGCTTGTCGGGTCAGGGGTCGGCGATCAGGCCGGCTTCCGTCAGGGTGGCTCGTGCAAGGGGAATGGACAAACGCTTCTGACGTTCCATGGCCTGCTGATCGAGCATATCGACGGTGCGTATGACAGCCAGATGACTGCGCTCGATCCGCGTGGCCAGCCAATCGATCAGGTCCGGCCCGGCGAACAGCCCGCGACGCGTGAACAACTGGTCCAGCAGCAGCGGGATCAGCTCGTCGTCAGGCGCGTCGATCTCGGCCAGCGTCGAATTGGCGAGGCGCGAACGAAGATCGGGCAGCTTGACCGCCCATAGCGGCGGTGCGGCATCCGCCACGATCACCAGCGGCCGCCCTTCCGCCTGCGCCCGGTTCCAGGCGTGGAAGATCTGCGCCTCGGGCAGACGTTCGGCGTCGTCGATGATCGTGCCGCCGCTGCGCGCCGCGAAAATGCGCGCGAGCAGCGACCGGCCGGACTTGCGCGGGCCGGTCAGCACGGCCGTGCGCGTCGGCCAGCCTTCCCAGCGATCCAGCATCTGCGCGGCATGGGCGTTGGAGGGGGTGATTAGAAACGCGTCCGAACGCGGGTCCGCCGGCCATGCCAGCGGAAGGGCCATCTGACTCATCCGGTAATTCCGTTATCGGCCGGCACCGCCGGCGTCGGTATCTGTGCGGCCCGGCGGATGCGCAGCGTGGTGCCGCTGCCGATCACCTGGTAACCGCGGCTCTCCAGCGCCGCCCGCAACGCGGCGGGGTCGCCGTCATAGGTGACGCGCATCAGGGAAACGCCGCCCAGCGCCAGGCTGGAGGTCGCCGCCTGACGCACGCCTGGGATCGAGCGCACCAGGCTTTCCGTGTTCGCCACCGCGCTGGCGCTGGGCGTATCGAACTGCACCGTCAAGGCGATCCCTGCACCGGTGGTGGCGGCGATCGCGGCGTCCAGCCCCTCGATCGGCTCGTCGCCCAGCGCCTCGTCATCGATGACAGGCTCGGGCGCCGGCGGCGGACTCAGGCTGGCATCGGGGTGCAGCGCCCCGCTCGACAGCGCGCGCTGATACAGGGCATCCAGCCGCTGCACGCCGGTATCCAGCAACTGGGCCAGCCCGGCCGGCGATCCCACGCGCAAGGTGAAGGTGCCCAGCACCTGATTGTCCGGACCGTGCCGCGCCTCGAACACACCGATCACCGGTCCGCCCGGCCATTGCCGGTACAGCCGCACGGTCGGGATCAGGATGTCCGACGCGCCATATTGATCGATGATCGTGCGCCACCATCCGCGGCCCGGCCGATTGATCTGACCGGCATTCAGCAGCAAGGCATCGGGGCCGTTGCCGGCTGGCCGGACGTAATCGATCGTGCTGTTGCCGGTGCGGAACCGCGCCCAGGCCTGCTGCCAGGGGGAACGCCCCTCGAACACCTGCGACACGCCGCCGGAAATCTGCAGCGGCACGACCAGCATCGGCAGCGACCGGTCGGCATAGGCGGAGATGCCCAGGATCGACGCCGCGCGCGACCGGTCGAAGGTCACGCCCAGCTTGGCCACATAGCGCGTCGGCCCGATCTGCTCGTTTTCCACGACGATCCCGGACACGATCGAATCGAGCGTCCCGTCCGACACCATCGCGCCGCCACCGCCCAGCCGGCGCGACAGCACGGCCCAGGCCTTGCGCTGTGCCACGCGCCATCCGCCCAGCCGCGCGGCCTCGGCGGTCTTGCCGGCGACATCGACGCTGACGCCGCTTACCTCGTAATCGCCGGTGTTGGCGACGGGCGCGACGCCGCGGTCCTGCCCCTCCATCTGGGCGATGACGGCCGCCGATCCCATGATGGCCATGGAGCAGGCGATAAGAATGGGGACACGCAGGCGCATCGCGGCCTTTTGGCGAAGCAGGCGTGGAAATCCAAGCGCGATGTGGCTAACGGGCGCGGATGACCGACAGCACGCCCAGCTACACCTACGCCGATGCCGGCGTTTCCATCGCCGCCGGCAACGCGCTCGTGCGCGCCATCGGCCCCCTCGCCAAGGCGACGCGGCGCCCCGGCGCCGATGCCGATCTTGGCGGATTTGGCGGGTTTTTCGACCTGAAGGCGGCGGGTTTCACCGATCCGCTGCTGGTCGCGGCGAATGACGGTGTCGGCACCAAGCTGAAGCTGGCGATCGAGCATGACCGGCACGAGGGGGTCGGGATCGATCTGGTCGCGATGTGCGCCAACGACCTGATCGTGCAGGGTGCCGAGCCGCTGTTCTTTCTCGACTATTACGCCACGGGCAAGCTCGACAACGCGATTGCCGAACGCGTCGTCGCCTCGATCGCGGAGGGCTGCAAGCAGGCGGGCTGCGCGCTGATCGGCGGCGAGACCGCGGAAATGCCCGGCATGTACGAGGGCGCCGATTACGATCTCGCCGGCTTCTGCGTGGGTGCGGTCGAACGGAACAACGTACTGACCGGCCAAGACATTGCGCGCGGCGACGTCATCCTGGGGCTCGCCTCCTCCGGCGTCCACTCCAACGGCTACTCGCTCGTCCGCCGACTCGCCACCGACAAAGCCTGGAAGCTCGACCGCCCCGCCCTCTTCGACCAAGACCGCCTCCTCATCGACGCACTGATGGCGCCGACCCGCATCTATGTGAAATCGTTGCTGCCGTTGCTGCGCGAGCGCCGGATCAAGGGTCTGGCCCATATCACGGGTGGCGGGCTGCTGGAAAACATCCCGCGCGTCCTTCCCGCCGACGCGCATGCGGTGATCGATGCCGATGCCTGGGCGCAGCCGCGCCTGATGGCGTTCCTGCAGGCGCAGGGCGGGATCGAGCCGGAGGAGATGGCGCGGACCTTCAACTGCGGCATCGGCATGGCGGTCGTCGTGGCCGCCGATCAGGCGGATGCGGTGACCGAGGCATTGAGCGCGGCCGGTGAAACCGTTCACCGGATCGGCCATGTCGAACACGGCGCCCGCGGCTGCACGGTGCGGGGCTCGGCCGGTACGTGGAGCGCGAAAACGGACTGGACGGGCACGCATGCGGGTTAAGGTCGGCATCCTGCTGTCGGGCCGCGGCTCGAACATGCAGGCGCTGGTCCGCGCGGCGCAGGCGCCCGACTGTCCCTATGACGTCGCGCTCGTCGCCTCCGACAAGCCCGACGCGCCCGGCCTCGCCTGGGCCGCCGAACAGGGCATCGCCACCTTCGCGCTGTCACCCAAGAGCATCGGCAAGCCCGCGTTCGAGACGGCGATGACCGCGATGCTACGCCAGGCGGAGGTCCAGGTGATCGCACTGGCCGGTTACATGCGCCTGCTGTCGGACCGGTTCGTCGGCGACTGGCGCGGCCGGATCGTCAACATTCATCCCTCGCTGCTGCCGAAATACAAGGGCCTCGACACCCATGCCCGCGCGATCGCGGCGGGCGATGCGGTGGCGGGCTGTTCGGTCCATGTCGTGACCGAGGAGCTGGATGCCGGCGCCGTGCTGGGTCAGGCGCAAGTGCCGATCCTTCCCGGCGACGATGCCGACAGCCTTGCCGCACGCGTGCTGATCGAGGAACATCGCCTCTACCCACGGATAGTATCGGAGTTCGTCCGCTCATGACCGACATTCTTGCCAAGGTCCGCGCCGTCGCGTTGCTGCTGCCGGAGGTCGAAGAGGGTGCGGATAATGGCGAGGTCGCCTTTCTGGTCGATGGTGCAGCCTTTGCCCGCTTTGATGGCGATACGGTGGCGGTGCGCAGTGATGACGGCTGGCATCGCCTGGAAAACGGCGACACGACGCTGATCGAGGACCGCGTGGCACGCGGCTGGGAACTCACCGCCCCCGCGCGGCTGCTGGAGGCTGGTGGCCGGTGAGCGGCGAGACACCCGATCAGGCGCGCACCCGCCGCCGGTGGATCACGCTGGCGGAAGCGGTCGCGGTCATCGGCCTGCTGATCGCCGGGCTGACGCTCTACACCAACTGGTCCGACAAGCGCGCCGATCGTGCGGCGCAGGCGGAAGCGGCGGCCGATGAAAAGGCGGACCGGGCGCACTTCGTCGTGCGTGCCAAACCGACATCGAACGGTGGCGCGCTGACGCTGATCGAGGATGACGCGCATAGCCTTGGCGACATTGCCGTCACCTTCCCATCCGTTTTGGGGGTGGAGGGGCGCACCGCGATCTCCGGCGCGACGATCTCGGCCGACTGGTTTGCCGAACCGCTGTTGAAGGCAACCGATGGTGGCGACGACCGCAAGACCGGTCGCCTGCCCGTGCTGCTCACCGTCAAATATTTCGCGGGTGACGAGCCGCACAGCCTGACCGGCATCTACGACATCATCTGGCGTACCGAGGGCCGCATGCTGCGCGGCCGTGCCCTGAAGCTGGAGGATCTGCGCCTCCATCGAAAGGGCGGCAATCAAAAGGCACTCGATGCGATCTGGGCAAGAGAGAAGCCGGCGGCCTAAGAACCCGAGCGGCGGCTCGGCACAGGCGCCTGACGGTCAGCGCAGATCCCGTCCATAGACGACATCGTCATACCATGTCTCACCGACGAGGAAGCGTCGCTCCCCCACCAACGTAAAACCCTGCCGTTCGTAGAAGGCACGCGCGCGGTGGTTGCGGCCCAGCACCCCCAACAGCATCCGGGTCATGCCCAGCGCACGCGCATCGGTGATGGCACGCGCCATCAACGCCGCGCCAAGCCCCGTGCCGCGGGTGATCGAAAGCGCATAGATGCGGCGAAGCTCGATATCGCCTGGCCCGGGCGGGATCGGGAGATCGGGGGATGTCAGCACCGTATAGCCGACCGGGGCGGCACCGTCCGGATGCTCGGCCAACGTCACCACGCTGGCGGGATCGTCCGCCCATGTGGCGAACTTTGCGGGCGCGCTGTTTGCCGCACAGTGCCGGATAATATCCGGCCCGGCGAGCACGCCCGCAAACGTCTCGAGGAAGCTGGCGGCCGCAACCATCGCGAGCGCATCGGCATCCGCTGCCCCCGCGCGTCGCAGCCGCCAGTGCATCAGCCGACCAGTTCTTCCGGCTTGAAGAAATAGGCGATCTCGATCGCGGCATTCTCGTCCGAATCCGAACCGTGGACCGAGTTCGCCTCGATCGACTCGGCCAGTTCCTTGCGGATCGTGCCCGGCTCGGCATTTTCGGGGTTGGTCGCGCCCATGATGTCGCGGTTGCGCTGCACGGCGTTCTCGCCTTCCAGCACCTGCACGACGACCGGGCCGGAGATCATGAAGCTGACCAGGTCACCGAAGAACGGACGCTCCTTGTGGACCGCGTAGAAGCCCTCGGCCTGCTCCTTGGTCATCTGGATGCGCTTGGAGGCGACGACGCGCAGGCCGGCCTCTTCCAGCATCTTGGTTACCGCGCCGGTCAGGTTGCGGCGGGTGGCATCGGGCTTGATGATCGAGAAAGTACGGTTCGCGGCCATGGCGGTCACGCTGCTCCTGTGATGGTCGGGGAAAAAGTGGCGCCGCCCTAATCGCACCGTGGCGGCTTGGCAACACTGCTTCGGGGTGGGTCAGGCCGCCTGTTCCCAGCGCCCGGCATCGTTCTGCTTCCAGTAGCGGCGCTGCACGTCCTCGCGCTCGCCCAGCGCCTTCCACGCTCCGCGCGCATCGCGGATGCGATCCTCGCCGAAGAAGTGGAATACCCGGTCGAACGCCAGCGCTTCGTCCCGCCACATGCCATCCGCCAGCGCCACATGCCGCGCGGCGTTGGCGGGGGAAACCTCCCCCGCGATCAGCACCGGTTGCACGCTGTCGTCGCCCTCACCCGCCTGCGCATGGGGCAGAAAGCTTTCCGCCGGATGCAGCCACAGCAGCCGGTCGAGCGCGGCGCGCTGCTCGGCGTCCCCGGACACCACCAGCAGCCGCCCGCCCCCGGCCAGTACCTTCTCGGCGACCGCCGGCAGCACGCGGTCGAGCGGCGCCGCGGTCAGATGGTAGAAGTCCACCTGCATCGACGCCGCTCCCCCGTTCAGCCTTCGAAATGCTCGGCGACCAGACGGTCGAGCAGCCGCACGCCATATCCGGTCGCGCCCTTGTCATGATAGATGCCGGGCTTGTCGGCCCACACCATGCCGGCGATATCCAGATGCGCCCAGGCGACGCCATCGTCGATGTAGCGCTTCAGGAACTGTGCTGCGGTGATCGAACCGGCGCCGCGCGGCCCGACATTCTTCATGTCGGCGATGTGGCTTTCGATCAGCTTGTCATACGCATCGCTCAGCGGGAAGCGCCACAGCGTGTCCCCGCTCGCCTTGCCGGCGGCGAGCAGCTTGTCCGCCAGTGCATCGTCATTGGCGAACAGGCCGCCATGCTCGTGGCCCAGGCTGATGATCATCGCGCCGGTCAGCGTGGCGAGATCGATGATCGTCTTGGGCCGGTGGGTCTTCTGCACCCAGGTCAGCGCGTCGCATAGCACCAGCCGCCCTTCGGCATCGGTATTGATCACCTCGATCGTCTGCCCGGACATCGACGTCACGACGTCACCGGGACGCTGCGCATTGCCGTCGGGCATGTTCTCGACAAGGCCCATCACGCCGATGACGTTGGCCTTCGCCTTGCGGCCGGCCAGCGCCTTCATCGCGCCTGCCACGGCACCCGCGCCGCCCATGTCCCACTTCATGTCTTCCATGCCGGCGGCCGGCTTGATCGAGATGCCGCCCGTGTCAAAGGTCACGCCCTTGCCGACCAGCGCCAGCGCCGGATCGCCCTCGCCCGCGCCGTTCCACTTCAGCGCCAGCAGCCGCGCCTCGCGCACCGATCCCTGGCTGACGCCCAGCAGCGCGCCCATGCCCAGATCGCGCATCGCGGTCTCGTCCAGCACAGTGACTTCGAGGCCCAGCCCCTCCACCTCGCGCAGCACGCGCTCCACGAAGCTTTCCGGATACAGCTTGTTCGGCGGCTCGGTGACGAGCGTGCGGGTCAGCGCCAGGCCGCCGTTCAGCGCCAGGCCGACCTCCCAGGCCGCTTCCGCCCCCTCGGGCGCGTTCACAAGCGTGACGGTGCCCAGCGTCGGCTTTGCCGTTTCCTTCTGGGTGGTGCGATACACGTCATAGCGCCAGCCGCGCTGCACCGCGCCCGTTGCGAGTGCCGCCACCGCCGCCGGGGTCGCCTCCACCCCGCCCAGATCGATCGCCAGCGCGGTGGTGCCCGAGGTCAGCAGCCGTGCCGACAGCGCGCTGCCCGCCTTGGCCCATTCCGTCTCGCTGCCGGCGCCGACGCCCGCCAGGATCACCTGCCGCACGCTGCCGCCATGGGGCACGAACAGTTCGACCAGCGTACCCGCCTCGCCCTTGAAGCGCCCGGCCTCCGCCGCAGTCGCGGCAATCGCCGCCAGCCCCTCGCCCGCCGCATCCGATCGCACCTGCCCGACGCCATCCTTCGCCACGGGAAGCACGAGAACACCGTCGGCCGGTACGGAAGAGGCGAATGCGATCTGCATGGGGGACCTTTCGTTGAAGATGCGCCTCCATCTAGGGCGTTGGCGCTCCACGGCAAGCGCACGATTGCAGGAGTGCTCCGGGTTTGCGATAGGCGTCACTCGCCACGGGGCCGGTCAGGGCGGCTCCGTCTCGATGCTGCCAAGAGATGGAACCGACTGAATCGTGTTGCGTATCGACCTCCTGGCTGGCTGCTCCCTTTCGCTCGTCCTGCTGGCGGCCACGCCGGCCATCGCCCAGGACCTGCAGGATCGCGCCGTGCCGCCCCCCGCGGAGGGCACCGTGCCTCCGGCTTCCCCCGGCGCCCCCAACCCTGAGGATCAGGTGCGTTTCAGCGCGGGGCAGCTCGAATACGACACCGATGCCGATATCGTGACCGCAACCGGCGACGTGCGCATGGTGCGCCAGGGACAGCGGCTCCGCGCCGACAAGGTTACCTGGAACCGCAAGACCGGCAAGGTGCTGGCGGACGGCGACGTCGCGGTCACCAATCCGGAAGGCGATATCGCTTATGGCGATTCGATCGAACTGACCGATTCGCTGAAGGACGGCGTCGTGGACAACATGCTCGTCGTCCTCGAACAAGGTGGCCGGCTGGCTGCGGTGCGCGGGACCCGGCAGGACGACGGCACGCTGAACCTGGACCGCGCCGCCTACACGCCGTGCGCGGTGCAGACATCCGATGGCTGCCCCAAGAATCCTTCCTGGAAGATCACCGCGGTCCGCGTCACCTATCGCCCCGAGCGCCAGCGTGTCTATTTCAGCGGCGCACGGATGCACCTGTTCGGCC
>NZ_CAMLAC010000116.1 GCF_946477935.1 uncultured Sphingomonas sp.
CATCCCCCATGAACTAAAGGGGCGCGGCCAGTTCGTCATCGAGCCGGGCGGCGCGCGGTGTGACCTCGAATTCCCGCTCAAGCAAGGCGCCAGCGTCCTGGAGACAAGCGCGCCGCAGCGGGCGACCGTATTTGGAGGAGCCCTGGACATGGCAGGTGGACCAGACCTTGGCGGCAAAACTGTCCTCGTCATCGAGGACGAATATTATCTGGCCACGGACGTTGCTCGCGCTTTGCAGGGTGCCGGTGCGGAGGTCCTCGGTCCTTATTCGAGCGAAGCCGACGCGCTCGCGGGACTCGAGGGGCATCGGCCGGACGTCGCCGTGGTCGATATCAATCTTGGAGCGGGTCCATCGTTTAAGCTGGCCGAGGCGCTGAAGGACGGCGGGATCTCGTTCGTTTTCGTTACCGGCTACGACGAGGAGGTGATCCCACCGGAATTCGAGCAAGTCGCGCGCCTTCAGAAGCCCATCCAGCTTCGGCAAATCATAAGCGAAGTGGCGAAGCTCGCAGGATCATCGGAGTAACTGGACTCTTTTTGGCCTTGCAGATGCGTGCACTGGGTCGGCGGGCTATGGCTCTCAATACCTTCGCTTGGGGATCGATACGTTCAGCGATGGCAGCTCTTCCCTTTACCGATCCACAACCTGCCGTTCCGAAATGTCCCCATGACCAGTCGCTCGGCAACGGCAGCTGTTGCTGGAAGCGGACGGTTGCAGCGACATCGTTGAACGACGTGGATTGGTCGGGAGCCGATGTAGCCCTCAGGAACCACATTCAGACGCTCAGGGAGCTTCGCCTCCTCCCCAACTCTCGAGGCCCATTCATCGCCGCCCTAGAGGGCGAGACTCTTGTCATCAGCGAGACCGCACCGCCGTTAGCAACCGATCGGCACGTAGTCGCTTGTCCACCGCGTCGACGAAGTCAATCACCATGGCGGCGAGGCTGCCGTCTTGGGCAGAGAGCCAGAACGCGCGATCGGCATGGGTGGCGAGAGGGAAATAGCGGTCGTTGGGGCCAACCAGCTTCCAAACTGGCCACGCGGTGCCCGATTTCGGCGCGCCGGGAAGACCTTTCATGGCTCCCTTGAGTCCCGCGGGCAGCCTCACGCCGTCGACGCTGTTAAGACCATAGTAGAACCAGCCGTAGCTGGCCGTATCCACCGCGAGACCGAATCCGAGGCTGGACTTGGCAGCGAAGCGGATGGTGATCGCGCTGTATCTAACCGGCCCGAGATCGGAGCGGGCGATGTGCCACCCTCGGCTGCGCGCCGCGTCTGCCACCGACGCCACGACACCCTCCAGAAGGCGCGCGCGGATCGCGCACCTGCTTCGACGATCGCCAGCGCCGGCTCCAGTGCGTCGCGGTCCCGCGTTACTAAGTCTATGAGGTCAGATTGCTCCTTCACGTCATCCGTCCCCATGAAGCGCTTGCCGATATGGCGCACGAGCCCCTCCAACATAGCCGAGACTGCGGGAGCCCGGCTAACAGGCATGCACGCCTCCAGCCAATCGATCAGCGCCGGGTAGCCGGTCAGCACTAGATTGCCGGCCTCAACCTCGCGGCTTACCCGGGCCGGCTCGATCGACGCCGCAGTTGGTCCATCGCCGGAACCGGAGAGATACACCAGGCAGTGCCCGTCGCGGCAATGATGTGCGAGATCGTCCAGGTACCTGGGCAAAGGCTGGTCGTTCGCGTCGGGCTTGTTCTCAATCGCCAGCGCCGGACCGCCGATTCTTACCAGTACGTCGATGTAGCCCCGGCCCTTGCCTGACGCGGTCGGCATCTCGGTGTAGACGCTCGCTAATGGGCACCCGTGACCCAGCTGCCGTCGAGACCCGCCCACTTGATGAACGCCTCGAGAAATCGGGCGCCCTGACCGTGGCTGCCCATCGGATCGAGGAGGTTTGCGAGGATGCGAGAGATGCCGTTCTCACGACTGTCGAGATAGTCGAGCAGGCAGAAATCGGGCGCGCGCATCTCTGCGTCCGCCGCCCGCTGCGCCGCCCGACCCTGGAGTAGATCCGCCGTTCCGGCGAGCAGCTGCATTGTTTGTATGAGCCTTCCCCTCAAGCGAAGCCACTATGTCTGGCAATTCGCACGTCCAAACGCCAGCCGTTAAGCGTGCTCGTGCTTTCGCTTGGAAATGGTCTGTCGGTGAGTTTGCTCGGCGACCCAGTTGCGGACACTCGCGATACCCGGGTCACTGCCACCGTTCTGCCGTTCGTTCAGCCCGGCCACGGCCGTGCTTTAGCGGGAGGCTATCGTCGTCAGTTCCTCGGCAAAGCGTATGCAAGCGTATAATCGCCATATCGCGTACCCAACGCGCCATGGCCGCCCGCCGTGATCACGATATATTGCCGCCCGTCGCGTCCACGATAGGTCATCGGCGTCGCTTGCGCGCCGGCGGGCAGGCGCGCCTTCCATACCACCTTGCCGGTATTGAGGTCGAAGGCGCGCAGGTACTGATCGGTCGTCGCGCCGATGAAGGCGAGGCCGCCCGCGGTGATGATCGATCCGCCGAGGTTCGGCACGCCCGTCTTGAGCGGCACACCCAGATGCGATCCGAACAGCCCGGTGTCGCGCGCCGTCCCCAGCACCTTCTTCCAAAGTACCTTGCGCGTGCTTAGGTCAACGGCGGTCAGATGGCCCCAAGGCGGCGCGACGCACGGCGCGCCGAAGATGCCAACCCATGCCTTCACCACCGCGACGTAAGGCGTGTTGTACTGGGTCTGGAGCTGCGCCTGCATGGCGTTCTCGCCGCCCTGCTTCTGTTTCATCATTGGCGCGACGCGCGGGTCGTCGCGGCGCATCAGCCACAGTTTGAACGGCATCTCCATCGTATTGACCGTCATCACCCCGCGCACCGGATCCACCGCCGCGCCGCCCCAGTCCGTGACCCCGTCAAAAGCAGGATGGCCGATGATCGGCTTCAGCGCCATCGGCTGATAGATGCCGGTGCCCTGCGCCCGGCGAATATCGATACGGCAGAACAGCTGATCGATCGGCGTCGCGCCCCAGGTGGCAACCTCGGTCGGGGCCGGCGGGGTGAAGCTGGGCATCCCGGTCGAGAAGGGCTGCGTCGGCGATACGCGCACGCCCGGGGTCGCGCCGTCGGTGCGCACCGGCCGTTCGGTGATCGCGGCGATCGGCGTGCCGGTCAGGCGGTTCAGAAAGAAAACCTGCCCCATCTTCGTCGTCTGGATCAGCGCGGGGATGACCTGGCCATTGGGCGCACGATAGTCGAACAGCGACGGGCCGATCGGCAGATCCATGTCCCACATATCGCGATGGACGAGTTGACGCGTCCAGCGCAGCTTGCCGGTGGCGATGTCGAGCGCGACGATCGACGAGCCGAACCGGTCGTCGAACGGTCGGCGATAGCCGATCCAATAATCGGGCGAGGCATTGCCTGTACCCAGATAGACGATCCCGTTGTTGGCGTCGGCAGTGATCGCGCCCCACACGTTGGGGGTGCCGCGGGTATAAGTCTGCCCCTCGGGCAACGGTGCGATCGCGTCCTGTGAGCGGCCGACGTCCCAGGCCCAGATCGGCACGCCCGACACCGGATCATAGGCACGCACCACGCCCGAGGGGATGTCGCGGTTAACGTTGTCGATGATCCGCTCGCCGATGATCAGCCGATTGTTGACGACGACGGGCGGTGTCGTGCCGATCTGATCGGACGGTCTGGAGGTGCCCATATTGGTACGCAGGTCGATCGCGCCGCCGTTGGCAAAGCTGGGGCACGGCCGCCCGGTATCAGCGTCGAGCGCCACCAGCCGCGCATTGAAGGTCGGCGCGAAGATGCGGCGCGGGCATGGCGTGCCCGTTGGTGCCTCGAAATAGGTGACGCCGCGGCAAACCAGATAGTTGTTGCCGGCGATCGGCGCATCTTCGTGCCAGCTCCACTTCGTCTTGCCTGTGGTCGCGTCGATTGCCTGAACAAAGGAATGCGGCGTGCAGGTGTAGAGCGTGTCGTCGATATGGATCGGCGTCGCCTCTGAATGATATTCGCGCTTATGGTCCTGCGTCTCGGCCGCCATCGGCAGGTCGCCCGTCCGCTGGGTCCAGGCAAGCTGTAGCCGGCCGACATTCTGCGGCGTGATATCGGCCAGCGCCGAATAGCGCCGCCCCGACAGCGTGCCGCCATAATCGCGCCAGTCGCCGTCTGCCTCGCCAATCGGGCGGGCGGGCAATGTCGCGGTGTCGGCTGGGCTCTGCGCCTCCACCCCCTCGCCCTGCAGCAGGACGCCGCCGATGCCGAGCGCCAGCAGCGCCGCCGCGGCAACGGGAGCCACGCGGGCACTCGACCGCCACATATGCGCTCGCCATCCGGTCAGCAGCACCAGCACCAGCAATACGGTTGGCGCGACCAGCCGGGGAATAAGTTGCAGCCCGTCGAACCCCACTTCCCACAGCGCCCAAAGCGCGGTGCCAACCCAGATCGCGATGAACAGCCAGCGGCCAAGTCGGGGTGCGCGGCCGAGCAGCGCACCGCTGACTACCATCGCGATGCCGGCGATCAGATAATAGGGCGACCCGGCCAGTGAGACGAGAACGGCTCCAGCCACCCCGAAGAAGCCGCCAAGGATAGCTACGCACCACGCGACCGCCAGCCTGTAGAGCTGAGCCATGCCCGTTCCCTTCCGACCTGTTTGCTGTTCAACGCGTGGGCCGGGCGGAAGTCTCAGGCGGCAGACACAATACGGCGCTATGCCTATCTCGTCGCGCTGCCCTGAGTGTTCGAGCAGGTTGGCAACTTCGGAGTAGCCGTTCTGTTCGACAGGGTAAGTTCTCCTGTGCACGGAGTGGCAGGACCACATGGACCAGATACGAACATTAACGGTCAATTCCGCGCATCCCGAAGGCGCCAATCGTTCACATCGTGCCATAACGCCCGACCCAAATTGTCAACTACTCGGCCGATCTTAAGCCGGCACGGTTCGCAAAAGAGGTCATGACCGCATAGAGCGGATGGCTTGGCGCCGTGATGGCGTGTGCTCGGTTCGCCTGCTATTCATCTGGTGCAAGCCAAACGCGAAAGGACCTGCCATGTCGCTCATCGTGAATGGGAAAGAGGTGAATGTCCCTATCGACCCCCGCGTTTCCCTTCTCGACCACTTGCGCGAAGGCCTGCATCTGAGCGGGACGAAGAAGGGCTGCAATCAAGGCGCGTGCGGGGCATGCACTGTGCTGGTCGACGGGGAGCGCATCTTGTCCTGCCTTGCGCTCGCAGTGCAATATGACGGGCGAGCGATCACGACCATTGAGGGGCTGGCCGACGGCGACGTGCTTCACCCGTTGCAGGCTGCTTTCGTCGAGCATGACGGCTTCCAATGCGGTTATTGCACCCCGGGGCAGATCTGCTCGGCGATCGGCATGGCCAGCGAACTGGAGCGCGGTGTTCCAAGTCACGTTAGCGCCGATCTTTCGGCCGAGGCGCGTTGGACGCGCGAGGAGATCCAGGAGCGGATGAGCGGTAACCTGTGCCGCTGCGGCGCGCACAACGGCATCGTCGACGCAATCCGGGCAACTTTCGCGGCAGAGGTGTCCGCATGACCCCCTTCGACTATACCCGCGCGACCGACACCGCCGACGCGCTACATCAAGGCGCGATCACCGGCACCGCCTATCTCGGCGGCGGCACCAACCTTGTCGATTTGATGCGTGAGACTGTCGCTCGACCCGAACGGCTGGTGGACGTCAGCGGCTTCCCCGCCACGATCGAAGAAACCGAGGATGGCGGACTGCTGATCGGCGCCGCCGTACGCAACACGGCACTCGCCGAACACCGCGCGGTGCGCATGCGCTATCCCCTGCTGTCGCGCGCAATCCTGGCCGGAGCCTCGGCCCAAATCCGGAACATGGCGACCGTGGGCGGCAATCTGCTGCAACGCACGCGGTGTACCTATTTCTACGACACCGAGGGGTCGCGCTGCAACAAGCGCCAGCCCGGTTCGGGGTGCGACGCGCGCGAGGGCTTCAACCGCATTCACGCCGTCCTCGGCGCCTCGGACGCCTGCTTCGCGACACACCCCTCCGACATGTGCGTAGCACTCGCCGCGCTTGACGCGACGGTGCACGTCGACAGCTCCGCAGGCGCGCGCACGATCCCCTTCGCTGATTTTCACCGCCTACCCGACGACCAGCCAGATCGCGACACCAGCCTCGATCCCGGCGAGCTCGTGACCGCGGTCGCGCTACCGCCGCTGCCGTCCGGCACACGGTCAACCTACCGAAAGGTCCGCGACCGTGCGAGCTACGCCTTCGCGTTGGTATCCGTCGGGGCGGCACTGAAAATGGAGGGTGATCGCATCAAGGATGTCCGCATCGCATTCGGCGGGGTCGCTCACAAACCGTGGCGCGCGACGAAGGCTGAGGCGGCACTTCGCGACGGTCGGGCGACGCATCAGCTCTTTCTCGAAGCGGCTGCGGCGGAGTTCGCCGAAGCCCGGCCGCTGCGTGACAATGCCTTCAAGCCAACGCTCGCTAGCCGAACGCTGGCGGCGGTCCTGGAAGAGCTGACGACGGGAGACGCGGCATGAGCATTCTCGACAGCGCCAAGCAGGCTGCGCAGGGACTGGTACAAGGCGCCATGACGAAGCTGGTGCCGCTCGCACCCGACAGCTGGATTCCCGGCGGCGTCCCTGACCCGCTGATCGCGCGTAAGCACGGGTTGATCGGCAAGCCCGTCTCGCGGCTCGACGGCGCGTTGAAGGTCCGGGGCGAAGCCGCGTTCGCCGCAGAGCATCGCTTCGCCGACATGACCTATGCCGCGCTCGTCTACGCCACCATTGCACGCGGGCGCATCACCGCGATCGACACTGCGGCGGCGGAGGCCGCTCGCGGTGTCGTGTTGGTGATGACCCATCTCAACGCGCCGCGGATGGCCACACCCCCGGTGTTCGGCTCCTCGCCTTCCGCGGTTGGTCCGGCCGACCTGCCGATCCTGCAGGACGATCGCATCCATTGGAATGGACAGCCAGTCGCCTGTGTCCTCGCCGAAACGCAGGAACAGGCCGATCACGCTGCCTCCCTTCTCGAGATCGCCTATGCGGCTGAGCCCTCGACGACGACGCTCGCGGCCGCAAAAACGAATGGCATCGAGCAGGGGCTGTTCATGGGACAGCCGTTGCTGAAGGAGGTCGGTGACGCCGAGAAGGCGTTCGCCGCGGCCCCGCACAAAGTCGACCGCGTCTACCGCACGCCGCGCCACAACCACAATCCGATCGAGCCTCACGCCGCCACCATTGCCTGGGTCGGCGATGAGCTGGTGATCCATGACGCCAGCCAGATGGTGACGCAGCAGGCGCAGACGATGGCGGACACGTTCGGCCTTGCGACCGAAAAGGTGCGGCTCACCTCGCCCTACGTGGGCGGTGGATTCGGCAGCAAAGGGCTATGGGACCACCAGGTCATCGGCGCCGCGGCCGCGAAGCTTTCGGGCCGTCCAGTTCGAATCGCACTGTCGCGCGAAGGCGTCTATCGCGTGGTCGGCGGCCGGACGCTGACCGAGCAGCGCGTGGCGATCGGCGCCAACGCGGACGGGCGCTTCCAGGCACTGATCCATACCGGCCTTTCGGTAATGACGCCGCACAATAACATGCCCGAGCCGTTCATCCTCGGCACCCAGGCCGCCTATGCCGCGCCCAACATCCGGCTGAAGGTAGAGGTGGCGCGAATGAACATGCTCGCCAACACCTTCATGCGCGCGCCGGGCGAGGCCGTCGGCACCTTTGCGCTCGAATCTGCAATCGATGAGCTGGCGGCGGAACTGGGGATCAACCCCGTGGAGCTGCGCCTGCGCAACGAACCTGAGAAGGATCCCACCTCCGGTCTGCCCTTCTCCTCGCGCCACATCGCCCAGGCATGGCGCGACGGGGCCGAACGCTTCGGCTGGCACGCGCGGCCTCCGCGCGGCACGCGGCGTGACGGTGAATGGCGCATCGGCGTCGGCTGCGCGACCGGCACCTACCCCTATTATCGCATGCCCGGCGCGGAGGCGCGCATCACGCTGACCCGCGACGGCGCCGGAGTGAAGGCGCTGGTCGAGGTCGCGGCGGCCGAAATGGGGATGGGCACGTCCACAACCACCGCGATCGTTGCGGCCGAACGCTTGGGCCTGCCGATGGACCAAGTCGAAGTGGGCTATGGCGACAGCGCCATCCCCGGTGCGATCATGGCCGGGGGATCGCAGCAGACCGCCGCGATCGGTGCCGCGGTAATCGCCGCTCACGGCGCACTGGTCGGCGACCTTATCAAGCTGGCCGGCAACGATTCCCCGCTCGCTGGCCTGTCGTCCGAAGAGGTTGGCTGTGTCGATGGTGGTCTTGCCAGCCTCACCGATCCGGGCCGCCACGAGAGCTATGCCTCGATCCTCGGTCGGTCGCAGCGGGACAGCATATCGGCGACCAAGGCGGGGTCGGCCCCTCTCGAGCTGATGCATTGGTCGATGCACTCGCACAGCGCGCTGTTCTGCGAAGTGCGCGTCAACGCCGTCACCGGCGAGACGCGCGTCAGCCGGTTCCTGGGCTCGTTCGATTGCGGACGCATCCTCAACCCAAAGACAGCCCGCAGCCAGTTTCGCGGTGGCATCATCATGGGGCTTGGCATGGCACTGATGGAGGAAACACAGTTTGACGAGCGCAACGGTCGGATCATGAATCCCAGCCTTGCTGAATATCACTTGCCGGTTCACCTCGACGTGCCCGAAGTTGACGTGATCTGGACCGACATTCCCGATCCCCATGCCCCGATGGGCGCACACGGCATCGGCGAGATCGGCATAACCGGCGTCGCCGCAGCGGTTGCCAACGCGATCTATGATGCCACCGGCACCCGTGTTCGTGATCTACCAATCACCCTCGATAAGGTGATTTGATAGGCGGGGGCCGGCGCTGACTTCACGCGATCGTTAGCATGAGCCAATTGGTTCGTTCAAAGCGCGAAGCGTAGGCTCACTAGCAGGAGTGACCCACAAGTGGACACTCACGCCCCCTTCCCCGCTTTCCAACTCAGTCGTCCATTCAACTCCGGGCTGTGCCCGCGCCTGATACCTGGTGGGATCGTGAATGGCGGAACGTGGCTGCAGTGGAGGAATTTGGTGCAGACAGCCGGAGGTGCGGTCGGTGCAACTGCACACGGGTAAAGTGATCTTATAGAGGTTTACAGAATATCGATAACATACCATAACCTCGCTATGGACCCGCGCCGTAACCCATTCGCCCCTGGCGCTGGCACACCGCCACCCGAACTCGCCGGGCGTGAGCCGCTCCTTGAGCGCACCCTTATCGCACTAGATCGCATCCGTGCTGGTCGTCCAGCACGCTCGACCATCTTCTACGGCCTTCGTGGAGTGGGCAAGACGGTGCTGCTGGGAGCTGTGCGTGAAGCGGTAGAAGCTGAGCGGATGCTTGCCGTGACGATCGAGGCACCGGAGAACCGTTCGCTGCCAGCGCTGATTGCCCCATCGCTGCGCGCGGGGCTGCTGCGGCTCGATCGAACCGCGCGTGCCGGTGCAGGCGTGAAGCACGCGTTGCGCGCACTCGCCGGCTTTGCCAAGCTCAAGCTCAAATATGATGATTTTGAGATTGCCCTTGATCTCGAGCCGGAACCCGGTTTGGCAGATTCGGGCGATCTTGATCTGGACCTAGCAGACCTGATGGTCGCCGTTGGCGAAGCGGCGCGCGAACGGGAAACTGCAGTTGTTCTGATGATCGACGAACTGCAATATGTTGCCGAGGAGCAGCTTGCAGCCCTTATCAGCGCCTTGCACCGGGCAAACCAACTCCGGTTGCCGGTAACCCTGGTCGGCGCCGGCTTGCCGCAGCTGTTGGGTCAGATGGGCCGCGCAAAATCCTATGCCGAACGTCTCTTTGAGTTCGTCAGCCTCGGCCCCCTCGACGAAGCCGCAGCGGCAGCCGCTATCCGTGTTCCCGTCGAGCGGGAAGAAGAGGCAATTACACCCGAAGCAGTGACGGCCATTGTGGGAGATACTCAGGGCTATCCCTATTTCCTGCAGGAATGGGGCAAGCATAGCTGGGAGGTTGCCGACGCATCGCCGATCACGGCGGCTGATGTCGATATGGCTCGCGCGGCCGCGCTTGCTGAGCTGGACGCCAGCTTCTTTCGCGTGCGCTTCGATCGGCTGACACCCGCCGAGAAACGGTATCTGCGTGCTATGGCAGCGCTTGGCCCTGGACCGCATCGTTCCGGTGATGTCGCCGATCAGCTGAAGGTCAAGGTCTCCTCGGTGGCGCCGACCCGAAACAGCCTGATCGCCAAGGGCATGCTCTTCAGCCCTGCGCATGGCGACACCGCCTTCACGGTTCCGTTATTCGATCAATTCATGCAACGAGTGATGCCCGACACTCAGGAAAATTGACGGCGACGGACAACGCCAAGCCAACCACATTGGCGGCCAGACCTATATTCGGTCATTGGAGACGTATTTCCCCCGCCCCAACTTTGGCCATTCGTTCATCTCGAATGAGCGTCCAATCTCATCGGTGAGGGCAAGTCGGCGAGATATGGTTTTTTCCAACCACCTATCGGGTCACCCGGGGGCGGCAGTCGGCAAACTCTACTTGATCAGCGGCCGAGTAGGCGCCGATATTCCGCCTCGGCGAACCCGTAGGTGTCACCCGCAAGCCGCAGCAGCCGCTCCCGATCACGCACGATCACACGCCCGCGTACGGAGCGGACAGCCTCATCCTCTTCGAGCTTGTGCAGGGCGTCGGTTACGCTGCTGCGACGGACACCGAGCATGAGCCTGAACTCCTCGTGCGTCATGCAGATGTCGTCCTCGCGTACTCGGTCGTGGTAGAGCAGGATCCATCGCGCCATCCGCCGCTCGATCGAATGCGCGAGCGACGAGACGATCGTCCTCGACATCTGGGTCAAGAGGTGGCTCGTTTTATCTGAACAGGCTCGCGGCATGGATAAGTGGATCGCCGC
>NZ_CAMLAC010000117.1 GCF_946477935.1 uncultured Sphingomonas sp.
GGCAGGCGCTTCCGGGGCGACCGGCTCAGGCTCGGCTACCGGCAGCGGCTCGGGCAGGGCGTCCGCGATCGACTCGACCGGTTCGGCCGCTTCCGGCTCGGCGGTGTCGGCCACCGGCTCGTCCGCCTGTGCCTCGACGGTCGCCTCGCCACGGTTGCCGCGACCACGACGACCGCGACGGCCACGACGGCGGCGACCTTCTCCGGCCTCGGCGTCGGCTGCAGGCTCGGCGTCCTGGGCGTCGGCCTCGACCGCATCGACATCCTCGGCCGGCTCGGCTTCGTCGCTGTCGACCGCCTCGTCCTCGCCCTCGGCGGCCTCATCCTGCTGGGCCTCGTCCTGGCCACGACCGCGACGACCGCGACGGCGGCGGCGGCGCTTGCGACCATTGCCTTCGCCCTCGCCCTGCTCGGCACGCGGCCTTGCTTCCTCGGCGCGCTCCTCGACCTCTACCTCGTCCTCTTCTTCCTCGATCTCGTCGATCAGGTCGCTTTCATCCTCCTCGACCGGCAGCAGCGCATCGATCCGCGGCGGATGCGCCGGCGGTGGCCCCGACGCCTCGACCGACATGCGCGCGCCTTCTTCCTCGCGGTCGGGCAGGATCTCGACGGAGACGCCGTAGCGCTCCTCGATCTCGGCGATGTCGGCGCGCTTCTTGTTGAGCACATAGACCGCGGCTTCCTGGCTGGCGCGCAGCGTCAGGATCGAACCGCGGCCGCGTGCGGCCTCGTCCTCGATCAGCCGCAGCGCCGACAGGCCCGACGACGAGGCGGTGCGGACGAGGCCGGTGCCCTCGCAATGCGGGCACTGGCGGGTCGATGCCTCCAGCACGCCGGTGCGCAGGCGCTGGCGGCTCATCTCCATCAGACCGAAGGACGAGATGCGGCCGACCTGGATGCGGGCGCGGTCGTTCTTCAGCGCCTCCTTCATCGCCTTCTCGACCTTTCGGACATTGGAATGATTGTCCATGTCGATGAAGTCGATGACGACGAGGCCGGCCATGTCGCGCAGGCGAAGCTGGCGGGCAATCTCCTGCGCCGCCTCAAGGTTGGTCGCGGTGGCGGTCTGCTCGATATTATGCTCGCGGGTGGAGCGGCCGGAGTTGATGTCGATCGAGACCAGCGCCTCGGTCGGGTTGATGACGAGGTAGCCGCCCGACTTCAACTGGACGACGGGGTTGTACATCGCCGCCAGTTGATCCTCGACATGCGCGCGCTGGAACAGCGGCACGGCATCGGCATATTGTTTCACGCGGCGGGCATGCGCGGGCATCAGCAGGCGCATGAAGTCCTTGGCGTGGCTGTATCCTTCCTCGCCCTCGACGATCACTTCCTCGATATCGCGATTGTAGATGTCGCGGATCGCACGCTTGATGAGATCGGAGTCGCCATAGACGAGCGCGGGCGCCGACGAGGTCAGCGTCTTATCGCGAATACCGTCCCACAGGCGGGCAAGGTAATCGAAGTCGCGCTTGATCTCGGTCTTGGTGCGCTGAAGCCCGGCGGTGCGGACGATGCAGCCCATCGACGAGGGAAGCGCGAGATCGGCCATGATCGACTTCAGCCGCTTGCGATCGGCCGCGTTCGAGATCTTGCGGCTGATGCCGCCGCCATGGCTGGTGTTGGGCATCAGCACGCAATAGCGGCCGGCGAGCGACAGATAGGTGGTCAGCGCCGCGCCCTTGTTGCCGCGCTCTTCCTTCACGACCTGAACGAGCAGCACCTGACGGCGGCGGATGACGTCCTGGATCTTGTAGCGGCGGCGCAGGGACTGGCGACGCGCACGCAGCGCCTCGACCTGATCGTCGTTGACGGTGGCCTTTTTCGGGCGCGGGGCGTCCTCGCCCTCTTCGCCTTCGCTCAGATCGGCGTCGTGATCGGCGGGATCATGGTCGTGATCGTCCTCGCCGTCGAAATCCTCGTCATCCTCGGCGTCGAGTTCGGCGCGCAGGGCCGCTTCCTCGGCGGCATGCTCGGCCTCTTCGCGCAGCAGCGCTTCGCGATCCTCTTTGGGGATCTGATAATAATCGGGGTGGATTTCAGAAAAAGCGAGAAAGCCGTGGCGGTTGCCGCCGTAATCGACGAACGCCGCCTGAAGCGACGGCTCGACCCGGGTTACCTTGGCGAGATAGATATTGCCCTTGAGCTGCTTGCGCTCGGCGGATTCGAAATCGAACTCCTCGATCCGGTTATTCTTGACGACGGCCACCCGGGTCTCTTCCCGGTGGCGTGCGTCGATCAGCATACGCGTGGTCATTATATGGTCTCCACGCGCGCGCCGGGCCTGTGGGCTGCCGTCGCGCGCGGTAAATGGGTGCGGCGGCGCGGGGCGCCGGGTCGCAACGATGTAGGCGGAATGTGTCTGCGCGCTGCGCCGGCCCGGTGGGAGTTCCGGGCGCGACCCACGACGCCGCGACCCCGCCGGCAAAAGCCGGTCGGTCAGCGTAGTGGGGCAATTGCGGCATGCGAGCGTCAACCTGGTTGGCCGCGACGGGAAATCGCGCGGGCCGTGATACCCCCTTCGGCGCCGGAAAACGGCGTGACCCAAGGGGGCTTATCGGAAGCTAGCATCTCCGCGATATGACCGCAACCGGAACGATTCGGCCGGTCCTGCCGGCAAAAATTTGCCGAATGACGGATTAACCCCATTCCGCAACCGTAGAGACAGGTAGGCAGGTTTATACTCGCCCGATCGATCGAAGGGTCGAAAAAGGGTAGTGCGTTGATGGCTTTTCGCTGGACCGTCAGGACCGGATCGCGGCATGACCGAAGGGGCATGGCGACGCTGCTGGTTCTTCTTCTCGGGTGGTTCCTGCCCGGCCCCGCGCTGGCCGCGGTGGTTGAGCGCGTTCGCGTGGAGGAGGGGCGGATCGCGATCCGTTTCGACGGCGCGGTCGAGCGCGCGCGCAGCGTGGTGCCGAGCGGGCCGCGGCGCATCGCGGTGGACGTGGTCGGCGCGTCACCCGGCCATTTGCGCGTCCGCGACGGCTTCGTGCGCGGGGTGGAGCAGCAGCGCATCGCACCCGATACGACGCGCATCACCTTTCAACTGGCGCAGGATGCGGTGGTGCATGACGGCGGTTTCGACGGCGAGGGGCGCGAGCTGACGCTTTCGCTGCAGGCGGTGCCCGCCGGCTACACCCAGGCCAGTCTGGGCGGCGCGCTGGACTTCTTCCCGTTCCGCTTCGGCAGCGAGCCGCGCTACAAGCTGTCCATTCCGGTGCCGCCGCCGAGCAAGGCACAGCCATTGCCGCGCGTCGCCGGCAATGACAGTCGGCCGCTGGTGGTGATCGATGCCGGGCATGGCGGCGTCGATCCCGGTGCGATCAATCCGGAGACGGGCCTGCGCGAAAAGGACGTGACGCTGAAGATCGCCAAGGCGATCCGCGACAAGCTGCTGGAAAGCGGACGCGTGCGGGTGGCTTTGACCCGTGGCGACGACCGCTATCTCGTTCTACGCGAACGATATGGCATCGCGCGGCGGTTGCATGGGGATTTGTTTATTTCTGTGCATTGTGACAGCGTGGGCTCCGGGGATGCGAGCGGGGCGTCGGTGTACACGCTGTCCGAGGTGGCGTCCGACAAGGAGGCGGCGCGGCTGGCGGCGCGGGAGAACAAGGCCGACGTCATCGCAGGCGTCGACCTGGGCGACGAGGCGGCGGACGTTTCGTCGATCCTGATCGACCTGGCGCAGCGCGAAACCATGAACAGTTCCGCGGGGTTCGCCCGGTTGCTGGGGCGCGAGGCAAGGCCGCTGATCCCGACCAAGACGGTGTTCCACCGCATGGCATCGCTGATGGTGCTGAAGGCGCCGGACATGCCCTCCATCCTGTTCGAGACGGGCTATATCTCGAACCCGCGCGACGCCGCATTTCTGGACAGCCGCGAGGGACGGGAGAAAATCGCGGAAAGCGTGACGCGCGCGGTAGAGATCCATTTCGCGCGCAAAATGGCGGCGCGCTGATCGAAGTGGATAACATCCGCACAACGCCGTAAAGCGCGCGGCGTCATGATCCGCGTCTGTGCCCTGTACCGCTTTGCCCGCTTCCCCGATCCCGCCGCGTTGCGGTTGCCGCTGCTCGCGGTGGCGGAGGCGGCCGGGATCAAGGGCACGCTGCTGCTGGCAGGCGAGGGGATCAACGGCACGATCGCGGGCGGCCACGACGCGGTCGAGGCGGTGCTGGCGCATATCCGGGGCTTGCCGGGCTGTGCCGATCTGGAGGTGAAGGATTCGACCGCCGCGGCGATGCCGTTCCACCGGCTGAAGGTGCGCCTGAAGGCCGAGATCGTGTCGATGGGCGTGGCCGGCATCGACCCGACGCGCGAAGTGGGCACCTATGTCGCGCCCGCCGACTGGAACGCGCTGATCGCCGAGCCCGATACGCTGGTGATCGACACGCGCAACGATTACGAGGTGGCGATCGGCACCTTCGCCAATGCGGTCGACCCCGGCACCGCGAGCTTTCGTGACTTTCCGCAATGGTTTCGCGACCATCGCGACAAATTGCTGGCCGGCAAGGCGCGTGTCGCGATGTTCTGCACCGGCGGTATACGCTGTGAAAAGGCGACCGCGTTCCTGAAGGCGGAAGGGGTGGATGCGGTCTATCATCTGGATGGCGGCATCCTGAAATATCTGGAAACCGTGCCCGAGGACGAGAGTAGCTGGTCGGGCGAATGCTTCGTGTTCGACCACCGCGTCGCGGTGCGCCACGGGCTGGAACAGGGCGAGCATCTGCTGTGTCATGGTTGCCGGCTGCCGGTGAGCCCGGCGGATCGCGCATCGCCCTTGTATGAGGAAGGGGTGTCCTGCCCTGCCTGTCACGGCGTGCGCGACGACGCGGCGCGGGCGAGCGCGGCGGAGCGGCACCGGCAGGAGATGCTGGCGCGGGCGCGGGGTAGGGCGCATGTCGGCGCGCGGTTCGACGCGGCGCCCCGGGGCGACGACCGCTGATGGGTGGCAAGCGGGTGCGAACCTGCTACACGCCGGCATCGTAACATGGCGTCCGATCCTTCCTCCGCTGCATCCCCGACCCCGCGCCGGCGCCTTTTCGCGCGCTGGTGGGTCAAGGCGCTCGCCGCATTCGCGGTGCTGGCCGCGATCGGCGCGGGGCTGTTCTGGGTCGTGTTCATGCGCGACCTGCCTTCGGTCGATGCACTGAAAGCCTATGAGCCGCCGCTGCCGACGCATGTGCGCGGCATCGATGGCGCGCCGATCCAGTCCTATGCGCGCGAGAGGCGGGTGGAGCTGTCCTACGCCGAATATCCGCCGATGCTGATCCGCGCGTTCCTGGCCGCCGAGGACAAGACGTTCTTCGAGCATGGCGGCGTCGATTATCCGGGCCTGGCGGGCGCGGTGCTGGATTATGTGCAGAAGTTCGGCAGCGGCCGGCGCGCCAAGGGCGGATCGACGATTACGCAGCAAGTCGCCAAGAACCTGCTGATCGGCAATGCCTATTCCCCGACCCGCAAGGTGCGCGAGGCGATCCTGGCGTACAAGATCGAGGATACGCTGACCAAGCCGCAGATCCTGGAGCTGTACCTCAATCAGATCGCGCTGGGCCGCAATGCGTTCGGCGTGGAAGCGGCGGCGCATGCCTATTTCGACAAGGAGCTGGACGAACTGACGCTGGGCCAACTCGCCTATCTGGCGATCCTGCCCAAAGGACCGTCCAATTACGATCCGGTCCGCCATCCGGACCGGGCGCTGGCGCGTCGCAACTATGTGCTGCGCGAGATGCTGAAGAACAACTTCATCACGCGCGCGCAATATGAAAGCGCCAATGCCGAGCCGCTGGGCACCGTGCTGCGCCGGACATCGAAATATGAGACGGTGGGCGGCTATTTCGTCGAGGAAGTGCGCCGGCAACTGCTCGGCAAGTTCGGCGAGACCGCAAAGGACGGGCCGTACAGCGTCTATTCGGGCGGGCTTTGGGTCCGCACCTCGCTGGACACGCGGTTGCAGGATCTGGCCGCCAAGGCGCTGCGCGACGGGCTGATCCGCTATGATGGCGGGCGCGGCTGGTCCGGGCCGATCCGGCATGTCGATATCGATGGCGACAAATGGCTGCAGGCGCTGCTGAACACCAATATCGGCGTCGATTACGAGGATTGGCGGGCCGGCATCCTGATCGCGCGCGAGGGTGGCGAATGGTCGATCGGTTTCGCCAATGGCCGAACCGGCAGCTTGCCGCGCGCCAACGCGCAGATGCCGGTGCGTGGCAAGGGCGGCACCGCGTTTGCGGCACTCAAGGCGGGCGACATTGTCGCGGTGGCACCGTCGGGCAGCGACTTCGCATTGCGGTCGATCCCGCGCATTTCCGGCGGCTTCGTGGTGGAGGAACCGGCAAGCGGCCGGGTGCTGGCGATGCAGGGCGGGTTCGATGCGCGGTTGCAGGCGTTCAACCGCGCCACCCAGGCGCAGCGCCAGCCGGGTTCGACGATCAAGCCGATCGTGTATTCCGCCGCGCTGGACAATGGCATGACGCCGGCGTCGATTGTGGTGGACGGGCCGTTCTGCGTCGATCAGGGGGCGCGGCTGGGCACCAAATGCTTCCGCAACTTCGGCGGGTCGCGCGGGGCGGGGCCGCACACGATGCGCTGGGGCATCGAGCAGTCGCGCAACCTGATGACGGTGCGCACCGCCGCCACCGTCGGCATGCCGCGCGTGGTATCCACGATCAAGAAGATGGGGATCGGCGATTTCCCGCCCTATCTGTCCTATGCGCTGGGCGCGGGCGAGACGACCGTGTCGGCGATGGTCAATGCCTATGCAATCCTGGCGAACAATGGCCGGGGCGGTGCGCCCAGCCTGATCGACTTCGTGCAGGACCGGCACGGCAAGGTGATCTGGCCGGAGAATTGGCGCGCCTGCGATCGCTGCAATGCGCGCGATTATGACGGCAAGCCGATGCCGCGCCCGCAAAGCCGCCAGCGCCAGGTGCTGGATGCGATGACCGCATTCCAGATGGTCCACATCACCGAGGGCGTGATCCAGCGCGGCACCGCCACCGTGCTGCGCGATCTGGACCGCCCGATGTTCGGCAAGACGGGCACCAATAATGGCCCCACCGACGTGTGGTTCATCGGCGGCACGCCGCAATTCGTCGGCGGGCTGTATATCGGGTACGACTCCCCGCGTAATCTGGGTGGATATGCGCAGGGCGGCACGCTGGCCGCGCCGATCTTCAAGCAGTTCGCCGCCAAGGCCTATGAGGGGATGGACAAGCTGCCCTTCCGTGCGCCGGCCGGTATCCGCATGGTGCGGATCGACCGGAGCAGCGGGCGGCCGGTCTATGGCACCTTCCCGACCGGCAACGACCCCAAGCCCGGCGTGATCTGGGAAGCGTTCAAACCCGCCAGCGAGCCGCGCCGGGCGCGCCGCCGGCCGGGCCCCACGCCGACCGCGACGCCGGTGGCGACGCGTACCGCTCCACCACCGCGCGACAGCGACTTCTTGCAAAGAGAAGGCGGAATCTACTAGCGCGCGTACCTATATATTGCCGGCCGTGCGGCCGATCCGCCCGCGACGTTTCTCGGGCATCCCCGCACGACCACACAGGAGAAGACTTCATGCGCGCCGAAGCGCAGGCTCATGTCGATTCGATCAACGATGCGCTGGCGCTGTTGCGCCAGTCCCTCGATTGGGACCGCGCGCTGCGTCGGCTCGATGAACTGAATGCGCGGGTCGAGGACCCGACGCTGTGGAACGATGCCAAGCAGGCGCAGGACGTGATGCGCGAACGCCGCCGGCTGGACGAGGCGATCACGGCGACGCGCGCGATCGAGAGCGAGATGGCGGGCACGGTCGAACTGATCGAGCTGGCCGAGGCCGAGGGCGACCAGGAGCTTGCCGACGAAGGCGCGCGGTCGCTCGCGGAACTGGCGCAGCGTGCCGAGGCGGACAAGGTGAAGGCGCTGCTGAACGGCGAGGCCGACGCCAACGACACCTATCTGGAGATCAATGCCGGAGCCGGCGGCACCGAAAGCCAGGACTGGGCCGAGATGTTGCAGCGCATGTACACGCGCTGGGCCGAGCGGCACGGCATGAAGGTGGAACTGGTCGATTATCATGCGGGCGAGCAGGCGGGGATCAAGTCCGCCACGCTGCTGGTCAAGGGCGAGAACGCCTATGGCTATGCCAAGACCGAATCGGGCGTACACCGGCTGGTGCGGATCAGCCCGTATGACTCGTCGGCGCGGCGGCACACCAGCTTCTCCTCGGTGTGGGTCTATCCGGTGATCGACGATAATATCGAGGTCAACTACAACGAAAGTGACCTGCGCATCGACACCTACCGCGCATCGGGTGCGGGCGGTCAGCACATCAACACGACCGATTCGGCGGTGCGCATCACGCATATCCCGACCGGCATCGTCGTGCAGTGCCAGAACCAGCGTTCGCAGCACAAGAACAAGGCCGAGGCGTACAACCAGCTCCGCGCGCGCCTGTACGAGCGCGAACTGGCCGAGCGCGAGGCGGCCGCGAATGCGCAGAACGCCACCAAGACCGATATCGGCTGGGGCCACCAGATCCGTTCCTATGTCCTCCAGCCCTATCAGTTGGTGAAGGACCTGCGCACCGGCGTGACCTCCACCGCGCCCGGCGACGTGCTGGATGGCAAGCTGGACGACTTCATGGCCGCCGCCCTGTCGCAGCGCGTCACCGGAGAGACGGTGGCGGTGGACGACGTCGACTAACGTGTCGCGCTTGCCCGCCCTTCTCGTCCTGGTCCTCCTTCTTGCGGGATGCGACGGGTCCAAGCCGCTGATCAAGAACGAGCCCGACAAGCCCGGCCCGTTCCCCGCGGCGGACCGCCCGGTGGCGCATATCGTGTCGTCGCGCTGGTCGAACGAGGATGCGCGCGACCGGCTGCGCGAGGCGGATACGGTGATGAACCGCGCGCAGATCCGCCCCGGCATGACGGTGGCCGATATCGGCGCGGGCGAGGGCTATTACACGGTGCGCCTGGCCACGCGCGTCGGCCCCGAGGGGCGGGTGCTGGCCGAGGACATCATGGCGGACACGCGCGACAGCCTGGCCGAGCGCGTGGCGCGCGAGCGGCTGGACAATGTCAGCGTGCGGCTGGGCGAGCCGGCCGACCCGAAGCTGCCCGACAACAGTTTCGACCGGGTGCTGATGGTCCACATGTATCATGAGATCGCGCAGCCCTATGAATTCCTGTGGCGGCTGTTCCCGTCGCTTCGCAAGGACGGGCTGGTCGTGGTGGTGGATGCCAAGCGCGCAACGCGCGACCACGGCACGCCGCCCGCGCTGCTGAAATGCGAGTTTGAGGCGGTGGGTTTCCAGCAGGTCGCGATGATGGAGATGCCCTCGGCCGGCGGGTATCTGGCGACGTTCCGCGCGGTGGGGCCAAGGCCCGAGCCCGAGGCGATCCGACCCTGTCGAATGAAGCAGGGGTCAGAGTAGGCCTTCGTCGCGCAGGCTGGTGATGGCGTGCGCGGTGACGATCCAGTGTTCGGCGAGCCTGATGTCGAGAGTATCGAGCCCGATCGCCAGGCGGCGGGTGTAGCGCAGATCAGCCATGCTGGGGCGCGGATCGCCGTCCGGATGATTGTGGGCCAGCATCACGGCGGCGGCGCCGAACAGCAGCGCGTCGCGTGCGATGCGGCGGATCGGCAGGTGTACGCCGTCCGCATGGCCGGCGACGTGGCGGAGCGCCAACAATCTCCATTGCGGATCGAAATAGCCGATCGCGACCAGCTCGAACCGGGCGTCCGCGAGCCCGCGATGCAGAATTTGCGCAGCGTCGGGCAGGAACAGGCGGGGCGGTGGCGGCACCCCTTGCCCTGCCGGGTCGCGGCGCGGGGTGCACGTGCAAGCCCGACCATAATGGACGAGCGCGGTGCGGACCGCTACGCAGGCGGGCATGCGCCAATATCTTGATCTGATGGACCGTGTGCTCACCTCCGGCAGTCGCCAGATGGACCGGACGGGCACGGGGACGCTGTCCGTCTTCGGGCACCAGATGCGCTTCGACCTGGCCCGGGGCTTTCCGGTGCTGACCACCAAGAAGCTGCATCTGCGATCGATCATCGTCGAGCTGCTGTGGTTCCTGCGCGGCGACACGAACGTGCGCTGGTTGCAGGAGCGCAAGGTTTCGATCTGGGACGAGTGGGCGGACGAGGCGGGGGATCTCGGGCCGGTGTACGGCAAGCAGTGGCGCGACTGGGTGGCGGCGGACGGGCGGCATATCGACCAGATCCGGGACCTGGTGGAGCAGATCCGGACCCAGCCCGCCTCGCGCCGGCAGATCGTGACCGCGTGGAACCCCGGCGACCTGCATGCGATGGCGCTGGCGCCGTGCCACTGCCTGTTCCAGACGCATGTCGCGGATGGGCGGCTGTCGCTGCAACTGTATCAGCGGTCGGCGGATATCTTCCTGGGGGTGCCGTTCAACATCGCCTCCTATGCACTGCTGACGCACATGCTGGCCCAGCAATGCGGGCTGGCGGTGGGCGAGTTCATCTGGACCGGCGGCGACTGCCACCTGTACCTGAACCATCTGGAGCAGGCGCGCACGCAACTGGCGCGCGAGCCCGGCGCGCTGCCGCGGCTGGAAATCCTGCGCCGGCCGGATGCGATCGACGGCTATGAGGCGGAGGACTTCGTGCTGCACGATTACGCTCCCCAGCCGCATATCAAGGCGCCGGTGGCGATATGATCGTGATGGTGCTGGCCCGCGCCGAGAACGGCGTGATCGGGCGCGACGGGGCGCTGCCCTGGCATATCCCGGCCGACCTGAAGCGTTTCAAGGCGCTGACCATGGGCAAGCCGATGGTAATGGGGCGCAAGACGTTCGAGAGTTTCCCGGCGCCGTTGCCGGGGCGGCGGCATGTCGTGTTGACGCGCGACAGGGCGTGGCGGGCGGCGGGTGCGGAGGTGGCGCA
>NZ_CAMLAC010000118.1 GCF_946477935.1 uncultured Sphingomonas sp.
GCCCTGTCACCCACCGACAGCCTTTTCCTGGATTTCGACGGAACGCTGGTTGAACTGGCCGAGCGTCCCGATGCGGTGGTGGTCGAACCCTCGCTGGTCGACATGCTCGATCGACTCGCCGCCACCATGCCCGGCCGCGTCGCGATCGTCAGCGGCCGGTCGATCGCGCAACTGGATGCGATGCTGGGTCCACAGGCCCGGCATTTCGCGCTCGCCGGCAGCCACGGTGCCGAGCGCCGGACGCCCGAACACGGCTATGAAAGCCCCGAGCCGCCCGAGGCACTTGCCCTCGCTGCCGAATCGCTGCGCGACTATGCCGACACGAACGGCCTAGTGTTCGAGGCAAAGAGCTTCGGCGCCGCCATCCATTACCGCCAGC
Source organism: uncultured Sphingomonas sp. (assembly GCF_946477935.1). Taxonomy (GTDB): domain Bacteria; phylum Pseudomonadota; class Alphaproteobacteria; order Sphingomonadales; family Sphingomonadaceae; genus Sphingomonas. Next base: position 380 of record NZ_CAMLAC010000118.1, read on the forward strand.
GCCCCGAGCTTGCGGACGATGCCAACGCCACCGCCGCTGCGGTCGCCGACACGCACGGCCTGGTCCTCCAACGCGGCAAGATGATGGCGGAGGTCCGCCTGCCCGGGGACAAGGGTCGCGCCATCCTCGGCCTGTTGGAAACATCCGCGATGCAGGGCACCCGCCCCCTGTTCTTCGGCGACGACGTGACCGACGAGGACGGCTTCGTCGCCGCCGCATCGTCCAATGGCGCGGGTGTGCTGATCGGCCGCCCGCGTGACACCGCCGCCCTTTACCGCCTGGAGAGCGTGTCCGCCCTCCACGCCTGGATCGCCGCTGCCATGGAGGCCCGTGCATGACCCCCAACATGAATCTTTGGCCGATCGGCAATTGCCAGGTCTCCGCGCTGATCGACTCGCGAGGGCAGTTCGTCTGGGGCTGCGTGCCCCGTGTCGATGGCGACCCCGCATTTTGCGCGCTGCTGGGTGAGGAGGAGCCCGATACCGGCTTCTGGTCGATCGAGCTGGAGGACTGCGTCACCACCACGCAGGGCTATCTGCGCAACACGCCAATCCTGGTCACCCGCCATCAGGACGACCGCGGCAACGCGATCGAGATCACCGATTTCTGCCCGCGCTTCTCGCGCGACCAGCGCGTCTATCGCCCGACCAGCTTCGTGCGCATGGTCAAGCCGATCGGCTCGCCCCGCATTCGCATTCGCCTGCGCGTCGCAACCGACTGGGGCGCCCCGACCAGCTATACTCAGGGGTCGAACCATATCCGCTACCTGATGACGCACCAGACGCTGCGTCTGACCACCGATGCCCCCGTCGGCCATATCACGCGCGAGCAATGGTTCCGGCTGGAACGCCCGATCAACCTGTTTCTCGGCCCCGACGAGAGCTTTTCGGGCATATTGTCCGAAGCGCTGAGCGGCATGCTGGAGCGCACCACCCACGAATGGCACCACTGGGTGCGCGGCCTGGCCACGCCCGTCGAATGGCAGGGCGTAGTCATCCGCTCGGCGATCACGCTGAAGCTGTGCCAGCATGAGGAAACCGGCGCGATCGTCGCCGCGCTTACCACCTCGCTGCCCGAGCATGCCGATTCCGGGCGCAACTGGGATTATCGCTACTGCTGGATCCGCGACGCCTATTACACGGTGCAGGCGCTCAACCGGCTGGGTGCGCTAGACGTGCTGGAGGGGTATCTCGAATATCTGCGCAACATCGTCGATGCGGCGCGCGGCGGCCATATCCAGCCGCTCTACGGCGTCGGCGGCGAGGCGACGCTGATCGAGCGGATCGAGGACAAGCTGCCCGGTTATCGCGGCATGGGTCCGGTGCGCGTCGGCAACCAGGCCTATGAGCAGATCCAGCACGACGCCTATGGCCAGATCGTCCTGTCCGACGTGCAGGCCTTTTTCGACTGCCGCCTGTTCCGCATGTCGGGGATCGAGGACTTCCATTCGCTGGAGCGCGTCGGCGAGCGCGCCTGGGCCAAATATGATCAGCCCGATGCCGGCCTGTGGGAATTGCGCACCAAAAGCCACGTCCACACCTATTCCGCCGCGATGTGCTGGGCGGCATGCGACCGCCTCGCCAACGCCGCGCAGGCGCTGGGCCTGGAGGAACGCCGCATCTTCTGGCAGGAGCGCGCCGACCAGATGCGCGAGACGATCGAGCACGCCGCCTGGCGCGACAAGACGCAGCGCATCTCCGCCACCTTCGGCGGTGACGATCTGGATGCCAGCATCATCCAGTTGCTCGACCTGCGCTTCCTGGCGCCGGATGATCCCCGCTTCCTGTCGACGCTGGAGGCGGTGGAAAAGGGCCTGCGCCGCGGCAGCCACATGCTGCGCTATGCGACCGAAGATGACTTCGGCCTGCCGCATACCGCCTTCAATGTATGCACCTTCTGGCTGATCGAGGCGTTGCATGCCACGGGCCGGACCGCGGATGCGCGCGAACTGTTCGAGGAAATGGTCGCCCGGCGCACGCCCGCAGGCCTGCTGTCCGAGGATATCGACCCCAATACGGGAGAGCTGTGGGGGAATTACCCCCAGACCTATTCGTTGGTCGGCCTGATCAACTGCGCCGTCCTGCTGAGTAAACCATGGAGTGCCGTAAGATGAGTCGCCTGATCGTCATTTCCAACCGGGTGCAGCCGCCCAAGACCGGGCCGGGCGGCAACCAGGGTGGGCTGGCGGTCGCGCTGCTCGCTGCCCTTCGTGAACAGGGCGGCATCTGGTTCGGCTGGTCGGGCGAGACCACCGAGGAGTTCAGCGGTCACATCAATTTCCAGCAGGGCGGCGGCGTCACCACCGCGACGATCGACCTCGAACCGCAGGACGTCGACGAATATTATAACGGCTATGCCAACCGCACCCTGTGGCCCCTCTTCCACTACCGCATCGACCTGACCGAATTCGAGCGTGATTTCGGCAGCGGTTATCGCCGGGTGAACCAGCGCTTCGCCGACACCGTCCGTCCGCTGATCGAGGATGACGATCTCGTCTGGGTACACGATTATCACCTGATGCCGCTGGGACAGGAACTGCGCGACCGGGGTTTCCGCAACCGGCTCGGCTTCTTTCTCCACATCCCCTGGCCGCCGGCGCGCCTGCTCCTGTCGCTGCCCAGCCATCGCAAGCTGGTCGAAACCCTGTTCGCCTATGACGTGGTCGGCTTCCATACCGAGGACTGGCTGGACAGCTTCCGCGATTATGTGACGAAACAGCTCGGCGGTACGCTGGGGCCGAACGACACCGTTACGTATGAGGGGCGCACGATCCGCGCGATCGCCGCCCCGATCGGCATCGAGACGAAGGAGTTCGAGGAAGCGGCCGCCGGCAACGACGCCCGTTTCGCGCGTGAGCGCATGTATATGTCGTCCACCGGGCGCAGCCTGATCGTCGGTGTCGACCGGCTCGATTATTCCAAGGGCCTGACCGAGCGGTTCCTGGGCTATGAACGCTTTCTGCAGCAGAACCCCGAGCGCAACGGCCTCGTCTACATGCTCCAGATCGCGCCGCCCAGCCGAGAGAAGGTGAACACCTATCAGGAGATCCGCGCCAATCTCGATGCGCTGTCGGGGCGGATCAACGGCGAATATGCCGATATCGACTGGGTGCCGATCCGCTACGTCAACAAGGGGTTCCCCCGTCCGGTATTGGCCGGCATCTACCGTGCGGCGCGCATCGGTCTCGTGACACCGCTTCGCGACGGCATGAACCTCGTCGCCAAGGAATATGTCGCGGCACAGGATCCCGCCGATCCCGGCGTCCTCATCCTGTCCAGCTTCGCGGGTGCCGCCGCCCAGTTGAAGGAGGCGGTGCTGGTCAACCCCTACAGCGCCGAGGAACTGTCCGACGCGATCGTGAAGGCGCTGGAGATGCCGCGTGCCGAGCGCATCCGCCGCTGGGAAGCGCTGATCGACAATGTCCGGCGCGAGGATGTGTTCTGGTGGTGCGACCTGTTCCTCGCGGCGCTTCGCGGCGATGCCGGGGCGGAAGCCGCCGCGCGGGAGGAAGAACGCGCCTGACCCCTGCGCGCGTTTTCCGCACCGGAACAATTGCCTCCGCATTTCTGCAGTTGCGAGTCACCCGCAATAGCACTATGGCCCCGCGCATAGCGAAAGGGGTTCATGATGTTCAGGGCGATCAAGATGGCGGGCGTCGCGCTTGTCGGGCTTACCGCGGCAAATGCGGCATGGGCGGAGGTGCCGGTCTCGGCCGATCCGGTCGATGACCAGCGCCGTGTCGACCCGCCGGAGGAGATCACCGTCGACGGCCACCGCATCGACGAATCCTTTGCCGGCACCAAGACCGATACGCCGCTGATCCAGGTTCCCCAGCCGATCACCGTCATCACCGACGACGTGTTCCTCGCCCAGGGCGCGATCACCATCTCCGACACCGTCCGCTACGCCGCCGGCGTAAATTCGGACGCCTATGGTCGCGACACCCGCGTCGACAGCTTCCAGATCCGCGGCGTCGACGCCCTCCAGTTCCGCGACGGCATGCGCGACATCTACAGCTTCTACGCCAGCATCACCTCCGACCCGTACAACTTCTCGCGGGTCGAGGTCGTGCGCGGCCCCGCCTCGGTGCTGTTCGGACAGGGGTCGCTCGGCGGCATCGTCAATCTCGTGTCCAAGACGCCGGTCTTCACCAATGCGGGCGAGGTCAACCTCGTCTATGGCAGCTACGACCGCAAGGAGGTCATGGCGGACGTCAACCGCGTGATCGGCGACGATGTCGCCGTCCGCCTCGTCGCCCGCGTCCGCGATGCCGACACCTATGTCGATCACGTCCCCGACGACCGGGTGATGATCGCGCCCTCGATCACCTGGCGCCCATCGGATCGCACCGACGTCACGCTGCTCGGCCTGTATCAGGAGGACGATACCGGCTCGACCGCCAACTTCCTGCCGCTGGTCGGCACGCTGCGCGACAATCCCGGCAACCCGCGCCTGCCGCGCTACCTGTTCGTCGGCAAACCCGGCTACGACCGCTATGACGGCCGCCTGCTGCAAGGCGCCGGCCTGTTCGAACACCGCTTCACGGACGCGCTGAAGCTCAGCCTGAAGGCGCGCTACATCGACAGCGACCTGGCCTATTACGGCCATTACACGAACAGTTACGCCAATCCGGAAAACCCGTACATTACGGGCAGCAACGGCCGTCGTATCGACCTGTTCACCTCGTCATCCGACGCACGGCTGAACGTCTTCTCGACCGACAACAATGTGCAGGCGAAGTTCAACACAGGTACACAGGTCGAACATACGCTGCTGCTCGGTCTCGATTATAGCTGGAACGAGGTAAGGAAGCGCAGCATCTTCCAGACCCAGACGATCGACATCTACAACATTGATTACGATGCGATCCTCGCCCCAGAGGTTACAGGACCATTCGACCGGAATTCCCAGCGCCAGCGCGGCCTCTACGCACAGGACCAGATCCGCTTCTGGGACCGCGTCTCGGTCGTCCTCGGCGTCCGCAACGACCGCCTGCGCACCCGCGGCGCAACCGCGCCCGACGTGATCGACAAGGCCACCACCTTCCGCGCCGGCATCATCGGCGAGATCGGCGCCGGCATCTCGCCCTTCTTCAGCTACACCGAAAGCTTCCAGCCCGTCGCCGGCACGCTCAGCAGCGGCGCCAATTTCCGGCCCCAGACCGGCACCCAATATGAAACCGGCCTGAAGTGGCAACCCGATCCCCAGACCCTGGTCACGCTCACCGGCTTCCGCATCAAGGAACAGAATCGTCCCATCCCCGATCCCACCAACCCGCTGTTCCAGATCCAAGCCGGTGAGTTGACCACCAAGGGTTTCGAGTTCGAGGCGACCCGCACCCTGCCCGGCAATTACGACCTCACCGTCTCCTACGGGTATAATGACCTGTCGGGCGACAGCGCCGCCACCGGCTATCTGTCCAAGCACACCGCCGCCGCCTGGGGCACCAAGACGGTGGCGCTGGCCGAGGATACCAGCCTTCGCGTCGGCGCCGGTGTCCGCTATCTGGGTAAGCAGGTGTCGAGCAGCAGCGTCTGGACGATCGTCACCCCCGACCGCGTCATGGCCGATGCCCTGGTCGAGCTGAACCGGGATCGCTGGCGCATCGCGGTCAACGCGACCAACCTGTTCGACAATCGCGCCTTCGCCTCCTGCCTCGCACGCGGCGACTGCTTCGTCTCCGCACCGCGCAACGTCATGGCGACGCTCGGCTACCGGTTCTGAAGCACGACGGGGGCGCGATCTTCCTTGAAGGTCGCGGCCCCGTCGTCCACCGCCACGCGCCGCCGCGGCAGCGCCTCGGGCATCGCCTCGCGAATATAGGCGAGCAGCCCCTCGCGAATGTCGCAGCGCAGGTCGAACGCCACGGATGCGTCCTTGGCGGTCATCAGCCCGCGCACCTGGATCGCGTCGGCGGCGGTATCGGTCACCTGCAGGTTGAAGAAGCGCCCGTCCCAGCGCGGATTGGCGCGCACCAGTTCCTCCAGCTTCGCGCGCAGCCTCGGAATGTCTGCCGCCGGATCGAGATACCAGAAGACCGATCCCAGCAACTGGCTGGTCTCACGCGTCCAGTTCTGGAAACTATTCTCCAGGAACTTGGCGACCGGCACCACCAGCCGCCGCTCGTCCCACACCTTGACCACGACGAAGGTCAGCCGGATCTCTTCGATCCGCCCCCATTCGCCGTCGATGATCACCACGTCGTCCAGCCGGATCGGCTCGGTGAAGGCCATCTGGATGCCCGCGAACAGGTTCTTCAACGCCGGCTGCGCGGCAGCACCGACGACCAGGCCCGCGATACCGGCCGACGCCATCAGCGTCACGCCGATCGTGCGGATGCCGGGCACGCTGAGCAGCATCAGGCAGATCGTCAGGAAGATGATGAAGAAGACGCCGATCCGCCCCAGGATCGCCGCGCGGGTCCGCTTGCGCCGCGCGCGCAGGTTGTTCTCCACCGTCACGTCCGCGCGCAGGTCGATCACCGCCTGCAACGCCCGCACCCCCGACACGCCCAGCCACCCCAGCAGCGCCGGCACGGTGAAGCCCAGTATCTGCCGCCACAGATCGCGCCCGTCGGAGTCCATCGGCACGAAGCGCATCGCGAAACTCACCGCGATCGCCACCGCGACCCACCGCAGCGGCCGGCGGACATGCGCCAGCACCAGATCGTCCCCCCGGCTGGCAGTGCGTCGTGCGGCATGATCGGCGATGCGCATCGCGATGCCATGGACCAGCAGGCCGAGCAGGATCGCTGCCGCGATGATCGCGACGCTTTCCACCCATTGCCATTCGCGGGGAATATCGAGCGAGCGTAACCAGTGCATGCCCGGCAAAAGGCTCGCGCGGGCGAAGGTTCCGTTATTGCGTCAAACCGGTTGGGAAGAGCCGCCACCTCGTCGCTCACATCAAACGTCATGTCCATTGTGCAGTTCAGGTTCGTGCCTATGATGCACGCCGGGAGGACGAAGCATCATGGAACACCGGTCAGGCATCCACTCCGGGCAGTGTCACTGCGGAGCCGTGCGCTTCGAAGTTGCCTTGAGCGATGGCTTCAACACGGTTCGTCGTTGCACCTGTTCCTACTGTCAGATGCGCGGGGCTGTGGCCGTGTCTGCCAATCTCAGTGGCCTTCGTTTCCTGCAAGGCGAGGAGCTGTTGACGCGTTACCGCTTCAACACCGGCTCAGCCCAGCACTTCTTCTGTTCACGCTGTGGTATCTACACGCATCATCAACGCCGCTCGAACCCCGACGAATACGGCGTTAACGCAGCGTGTTTGGACGGGGTCAGCCCGTTTGATTTTCCAGAAGTACCCGTCATGGACGGAGTACGCCATCCCAGTGATACCGGCAGCACTGCATGCCGTGCGGGCACGCTCCGTTTCATCCCAACCGAACCGGAGTGCCGCGGCGGACTCGTGTGACGAGCACGATAGTAGCGCCCGCCGCGACCCATCTATAACGCCAGCCCCGCGCGCTACGTCCACCCCCGAAACGCAAGGTTGGACAAATCTGGATTGCCCTCAGAACAGCCGGGTCAGCCCGTAGAAGCCGGCGCCCACTGCGGCGGAGGCGGGGATGGTGATCACCCAGGCGGTCACCACTGTCCGCGCCACGCCCCAGCGCACCGCGGAGGCTCGTCGCGCCACGCCTGCACCGATGATCGATCCGGTGATCGTGTGGGTGGTCGATACCGGAATACCCATCGCCGACGCGCCGAACAGCACGATGGAACCCGCCATCGACGCGCTGAACCCCTGGTGCTGCGACAGCTTGGTGATGCGGCTGCCCATCGTCTCGATGATCTTCCAGCCACCCGTCATCGTACCCAGCGCGATCGCGATATAGCAGCTGATCGCCACCCAGTGCGGCACCTCGAACGGGCCGGAAAGGCGTCCGGTCGAATAGAGCAGCACGGTGATGATCCCCATCGTCTTCTGCGCGTCGTTCAGCCCGTGGCTGAGCGAATAGCAGGCCGACGAGAACAGGTGCAGCACGCGGAAACTGCGCTCCGCCTGTACCGCCGTCGCCCGCGCCAGCGCCCAGCTCGACACCAGCATCACCAGCATCGCCAGCATCATCCCCAGCGTCGGCGACAGCACGATGGCGAGCAACGTCTTGTTCAACCCGCCCCACTGGATGCCGCCAAGGCCGGCATGCGCCACGCCCGCCCCGATCAGCCCGCCGATCAGTGCATGGCTGGACGAGGATGGGATACCGCGCAGCCAGGTGACGACGTTCCAGAACATCGCGCCGCCAAGGGCGGCGAAGATCACCGCCGGCGTCACCAGGTCCTTGTCGATCAGCCCCTTGCCGATCGTCTCGGCCACCGCGTGCAGGCTGGGGAAGGCGATGGTCAGGAAATAAGCGGCGAAGTTGAAGGCGGCCGCGAACAGCACCGCCTTGACGGGCGACAGCAGCCGCGTCGCGACCACCGTCGCGATGGAGTTCGCCGCATCGTGCAGGCCGTTCAGATAATCGAACGCCAGCGCGACCCCGATCAGGCCGATCAGGAGCGGAAGGGCCAGTTCATGCATGGTCTGTCGGTCCGATCAGGCGTGATCGATGACGATGCCGTCGATCTCGTTCGCGACATCCTCGAACGCGTCGACGATGCGCTCCAGATGCTTGTAGATTTCGCGCTCGACCACGAAGCGCAGCGTGTCGCTGTTGCCATGGTCGGCCAGCGTACGGCGCAGGCCGGCGGCGTGGATGTCGTCCGCCTGGCCCTCCATGCGCACCAGCCGCTCGGTCAGCTCGTGCAGGCGCGCGCCGTTCTGCGCGACGTTGCGCAGCAGCGGCATCGCCTCGGCGGTCAGGCGCGCGGCATCGACGATGATCGCGGTCATATCGCGCATTTCCGGTGCGAAGTCGCTCACCTGATACAGGTCGATCGCCGCGGCGGCGGCCTGCATCTCGTCGATCGTGTCGTCCATCGCGCCGACCAGGCTGGTGATCGCCCCGCGGTCGAACGGGGTCAGGAACGTCTTGCGCACGGTTTGCAGAACGTCGCGCGTGATCTCATCGGCATCATGCTCACGCTCGATCACCTCGGTGATGTGCTCCGCGCGCGCCGTGCCATCGGCCTCCATCAGCCGCGCCATGGCCTCGGCACCGGCGGTCACCGTTCGGGCATGCGCCTCAAACATCTCGAAGAAATTGCCTGTCCGGGGGAGCAGGCGTTGGAACCATGCGAACATCGGTGCTACCTTCGATTTTTCTGGGATACCCGCCCCTCTCCGGGCGGCGGCCCTGAACTCGGCGGGGCTGAAGGACCGGATCAGGTCGCGCAGGTCCGGCTCGTCCACGGCGGCGGCCGCCTCGGACAAGGTAAACCAGCGGCGTTGCCGCTCCGGCTGCTCCTTCCAGCTCTGTAATTCTTGGGTGACGGCCAGCGGGAACACGTCCACGTCGACCATCAGCGAGGCGCCACTACCGCGCTTCTTGCGATAACGGAAGCTGCCCAGCGGCGTCGGGCAGATCGCGCCCAGCACCCCGGCCTCTTCCTCGGCCTCCTGCGCGGCCGCCACATGCGGCTTGGCCCCGCCCCCGATATTGCCCTTCGGAATCACCCAGCGACCCGACGCGCGGGACGTGACCAGCAGGACACGGATCACCCCGTCGGGCGAGGTGGCCTCGGTCCGGTACGGAAAGGCGGCGATCTGGCGAATGGTCCTGCACTCCCGTGGCGCATTACCCGGGCGCGGGCACTGGCACCTCGCGCGCATGGGGTGAAACGGCGCCGCGCGCAAGATGGCGCGGTAACGCACCGCCCGGAAACGGAGCGCCGCTTATCCCAGATCAGATGCTATTTGGCGGACTGCCGCAAATCGTCTGCGCGCCGACGAGTTCGGGCATGCAGCCGGCATGACGATGCGCCGGCACGCGCCGGTCCAACACGGCATAGCGCCGCCCGGCGATGTGATCACCACAGCGCAGCGCCAGCGCCATGATCGTCAGGCTAGTGTTCACCGCCCCCGCACTCGGCAGCACCGATGCGTCCGCGACATACAGCCCCTTGATGTCATGCACCTGCAGATCGGCATCGACGACTGACTCGCCGGCATCCAGCCCCATCCGCGCAGTCCCTACCTGATGCCATAGCTGCGGCGCGCGCGGCGGCGCGATGCACGGATAGCCGGCGCGCCGGAACGCCTCCGTCGCCAGCCGCGTCAACCGGCGGAAGCTGACCGCGCTTACCGTCGGCGCGACGATGTGCGACACCGCATCGGCATCGAAATGCAGTCCGCTTTCACGCGTCGGCAGCGCCTCCGACATGCAGAAACAGATCAGCGAATGCCGCCCGATCGCTTTCGCCAGCGGACGCAGCGACCGCGGCAGCTCGGTCCAGAACGGCATCTGCCCTGCGGTCTGGATCACCCCCAGCGGAAACGGCCACTCCGCGCTGCCATGATAATAATCGTTGATCGAAAAGCTCTTGGTGTGAATTTCTGCCAGATCGGGCCAGCGCACCAGCGGGAAGACGACGCCAGCCGAATGCCCCGCCAGATAC
>NZ_CAMLAC010000119.1 GCF_946477935.1 uncultured Sphingomonas sp.
GACAGGAAGAGGAGGGGAGTTTTACATTTCAGGCCCCGCGGTAACGCCACAGCAGCAGCGGCCGCGCCAGCGCCAGCCCGGCGATGAAGCCGCCGATATGCGCCCAGATGGCGATCGTCGTGCCGCCGAACCCAGCCAACCCGACGAGCAACTGGATGCCGATCCACGCCGCGGCCAGCCACAGCACATGCACCACGTCCGCCGACACGCCCGCCACCGCCTGCGCGCGGCGCTGGCCGTAGAACAGCGCATAGGCGCCGACCACCGCGGAAATGGCGCCGCTCGCCCCGATCATCGGCACGTGCGAAACCGGGTCCATCACATATTGCCCGAACGCCGCGGCGAACGCGCCAGCCACATACAGCAGCACGATCCCGCGCGCGCCCACCGCCCGCTCCGCCTGTGCCCCGCAATAGACCAGCATCAGCAGGTTCAGCGCCACATGCGCGAACCCGCCATGGATCAGGGTGGCCGTCAGCGGCGTCAGAATCGCGGGGATCGGAAAGCCCGCATCGGGCGGCACCGCCGCGTCGAAGCGCAGCGGAATGAAGCCGCCACCCACCGCCGCCTCCGGCAGCAGGTTCATCGCCAGGATGAGCAGCGACGCGACCAGCGTGACGATCGCGATCGTCGCGGTGGCGCGCGCCTGGCTCCAGTCCACCGCGTTCAGATGAAGTCGATCTTGGATACGAGGTAATAGCGCTCGCCCGCGGGCACAGACACTTCCACCTCGTCATCGACCTTGCGGCCGATCAGCGCGCGGCCCAGCGGCGAGTTGTAGCTGATCCGCCCGGTCTTCGCATCCGCCTCGGTCTGGCCGACGATCTGGTACGTTACCGGCTTGTCGTCCTCGTCCAGCAGGGTCACGGTCGCGCCGAACACCACCTTGTCGCCCGAAAGCTCCTTGGGGTCGATGATCTGCGCGCGCGCCAGCTTGTCCTCGATATCGCTGATCGTGGCTTCGTTCTGGCCCTGCTGTTCCTTGGCGGCGTGATATTCGGCGTTTTCCGACAGGTCGCCGTGCGCGCGTGCTTCCTCGATCGCATCGACGATCAGGGGGCGTTCGGCTTTCAGACGCTTCAGATCCGCGGTGAGCTTCTCATAGCCCTCCTGGAGCATCGGCATCTTTTCGACGGTCGCCATAATACTAGTCCCCAATTCCTATATCCCGAGCGGACCCCCACGGGGCCCGCTCGCACATCATTCTCTCATGTCGGGATCAGTTGTGCGAAGGAGGATAGTAGGATTGCAGGGGTCGCACTTCAAGGCCACCCGAATCGCCCGCACGAATCGCCCGCGCCGCCTGCACGCTGGCCGGTGCGGTGGTGAAGTACGGAATCTTCTGCCCCAGTGCCGCTTCACGGATCGGCTTGGAATCCTTCAAGGATTGCCAGCCTTCCGTGGTATTGAAGATCAGGTCGATTCCGCCGTCCTTGATCCGGTCGACGATATGCGGCCGCCCCTGCGCCACTTTGTTCACCCGCTCGATCGGCAGGCCGGCACGCTCCAGATAATCGGCCGTGCCGCCCGTCGCGACGATCGCAAAGCCCGCATCGACCAGATCGCGCACCGCCGGCACGATGTGCGGCTTGTCCGTGTCCTTGACGCTGACGAACACCGCGCCGCCCGTGGGCAGCACCGTGCCCGCGCCGAGCTGCGACTTGGCAAAGGCGGTGGTGAAGTCGGGGTCGATCCCCATCACTTCGCCCGTCGACTTCATTTCCGGCGACAGCACCGGGTCGACACCGGGGAAGCGGGCGAAGGGGAACACCGCCTCCTTTACCGCATAATAGTCGATATGCCGGTCGATCTTGGGCAGGTCGGCCAGCTTCTCGCCCGCCATCACCCGCGCCGCGATCTTGGCGATGGGCGTGCCGATCGCCTTGGCGACGAAGGGCACCGTGCGGCTGGCGCGCGGGTTCACCTCGATCAGATAGACCTTGTCGTCCTTCACCGCGAACTGGATGTTCATCAGCCCGCGTACGTCCAGGCCGCGCGCCAGCGCCTCGGTCTGGCGCTCGATCTCGGCGATGATCTCGGGCGACAGGCTGTACGGCGGCAGCGAGCAGGCGCTGTCGCCCGAATGGACGCCCGCCTCCTCGATATGCTGCAACACGCCGGCCACCACCACGTCGGTGCCGTCACACAGCGCATCGACATCGACCTCGATCGCATCGCGTAAGTACTGGTCGATCAGCACGGGCGCCTCGCCGGACACCTGCACCGCCGTCTGGATATAATCCTCTAACTGCGCCGGACCGTCGACGATCTCCATCGCACGCCCGCCCAGCACGAAGCTGGGGCGCATCAGCACCGGATAGCCGACCCGATCGGCGACGATCAGCGCCTCCTCGCGGCTGCGGGCGATGCCGTTGGCCGGCTGCAACAGGCGCAGCCGGTCGACCAGGGCGGCGAACTGCTCGCGGTCCTCGGCCAGATCGATCGATGCCGGGGCAGTGCCCAGGATCGGGATGCCCGCCGCTTCCAGCCCCCGCGCCAGGTTCAGCGGCGTCTGCCCGCCGAACTGCACGATCACGCCGACCAGTTCGCCGCGGCTCTTTTCGACGTCCAGGATCGCCAGCACGTCCTCGGTGGTCAGCGGCTCGAAATACAGCCGGTCGGACGTGTCGTAATCGGTCGACACCGTTTCCGGGTTGCAGTTGACCATGATCGTCTCATAGCCCGCGTCCGCCAGCGCGAAGGAGGCGTGGCAGCAGCAGTAATCGAACTCGATCCCCTGCCCGATCCGGTTCGGACCGCCGCCCAGGATCACCACCTTGCGGCGATCGGACGGCTGCGCCTCGTCCTCGGGCTCGCCGAAGGTCGGCGCCTCATAGGTCGAATACATGTACGGCGTCTTGGCGTCGAACTCGGCCGCACAGGTGTCGATCCGCTTGAACACGGGGCGCACGCCCAGCTTCTGGCGATGCTCGCGCACCTCCTCTTCGGTGACGCCGCCGGTCATCGCCTTGACGACCTCGTGGATCAGGCCCGATCCGCGGGCGATACCGCGCGTCATGCCGCGCAGATTGGCCGATTGCAGCGCCAGCCAGGCCAGCCGCCGGTCGGAAAAGCCCATCGCCTTCAGGCGGCGCATGCCGGGCGCGTCGATCGGCAGGCCGTTCGCCATCACCTCGGCCTCCGCCGCGACGATCTCGGCGATCCGCTCCAGGAACCACGGATCGTACTTGGCGATCGCGTGCACCTCGGCGACGGTGAAGCCCTCGCGCAGCGCCTGCGCCGCAACCAGCAGCCGGTCCGGCGTCGCGCGTGCCAGCGCCGCCTCGATCTCGGCACGTGGTGCGCCGACCAGATGCTCGACATGGTTGAAGCCGGACAGGCCGGTTTCCAGCCCACGCAGCGCCTTTTGCATCGATTCGTGGATGTTGCGGCCGATCGCCATCACCTCGCCCACCGACTTCATCGCGGTGGACAGGACGGGCTCGGCCCCCTTGAACTTCTCGAAGGCGAAGCGCGGGATCTTGGTGACGACGTAATCGATCGTCGGCTCGAACGATGCAGGCGTCGCACCCGTGATGTCGTTCTCGATCTCGTCCAGCGTATAACCGACCGCCAGCTTGGCGGCGACCTTGGCGATCGGGAAGCCCGTCGCCTTCGACGCCAGCGCCGACGAGCGCGACACGCGCGGATTCATCTCGATGACGACCAGGCGGCCGTCCTTGGGGTTCACCGCGAACTGGACGTTCGACCCGCCCGTCTCCACCCCGATCTCGCGCAGCACCGCGATGCTGGCGTTGCGCATGATCTGATATTCCTTGTCGGTCAGCGTCAGCGCGGGCGCGACCGTGATGGAATCGCCGGTATGGACGCCCATCGGATCGATATTCTCGATCGAACAGATGATGATGCAGTTGTCCGCCCGGTCGCGGACCACCTCCATCTCATATTCCTTCCACCCGAGCAGCGACTCCTCGATCAGCACCTCGGTGGTCGGCGAAGCATCCAGCCCCGCGCGCGCGATCGCCAGAAACTCCTCGCGATTATAGGCGACACCGCCGCCCGTCCCGCCCAGCGTGAAGCTGGGGCGGATGATCGCCGGCAGGCCGACTTTCTCCAATCCTTCCAGCGCCTCCGCCTCGGTATGCGCGATCGCGGAGCGGGCGCTTTCCAGCCCGATCTTCGTCATCGCGTCCTTGAACTTCAGACGGTCCTCCGCCTTGTCGATCGCCTCTGCGTCCGCCCCGATCATCGTCACGCCGAACTTCTCCAGCGTGCCATCATGGAACAGCGCCAGCGCCGTATTCAGCGCCGTCTGCCCCCCCATCGTCGGCAGCACCGCATCCGGCCGCTCCTTCTCGATAATCTTCGCCACAATCGCCGGCGTAATCGGCTCGACATAGGTCGCGTCGGCCAGATCCGGATCGGTCATGATCGTCGCCGGGTTCGAATTGACCAGGACGATGCGATAGCCCTCTTCCTTCAGCGCCTTGATCGCCTGCGTGCCCGAATAGTCGAACTCGCACGCCTGACCGATGACGATCGGCCCCGCGCCGATGACGAGGATGGAGGAGATGTCGGTGCGTTTTGGCATTAGTGCCCCTTCAACGGCGGTGGGCCGCCAATTATTCCGATGATGGTCGACCATTCAGGCCGAAAAGCTGCGGCGATCGCCTGACCTTGCTCGTCCGAAACCTCGTCGATTTCGATAGCGACTTCATCGTCGTTACGATCTTGCACGTGGATCGGCTCGATGTTCGCATCTGCAAGCATAGCAAGGACATCCTCGACATGCTGTGGCTTGATGCGAAATCGGATCACCCTTGGTCGCCCTTCAACGACCCCACGAACCGCTCGAACAGGTAGAAGCTGTCCTGCGGCCCCGGGCTGGCCTCGGGGTGATACTGGACCGAGAAGGCCGGCCGGTCGGTCAGTTCCAGCCCCGCATTCGATCCGTCGAACAGCGACACATGCGTCTCGCGCGCGTTGGCGGGCAGCGTCTCGCGCTCGACAGCGAAGCCATGGTTCATGCTGGTGATCTCAACCGCGCCGTCGGACAGCCGCTTGACCGGGTGGTTGGCGCCGCGGTGGCCCTGGAACATCTTGGTGGTCCTGGCGCCCACCGCGAGGCCGAGCAACTGATGCCCCAGGCAGATGCCGAACAGCGGCTTGTTCGTCTCCAGCAACTGCCGGATCACCGGCACGGTATAATCGCCCGTCGCGGCCGGGTCGCCGGGGCCGTTCGACAGGAAGATGCCGTCCGGGTTCAACGCCATGATCTCGTCATAGCTGGCGGTCGCCGGCACCACGGAGACCTTGGCGCCGGCAGCGACCAAATTGCGGAAGATGTTGTGCTTCGAGCCGTAGTCGATCGCGACGACGTGCGGGCGCTCCGCATCCTCGATCCCGCCATAGCCGAAGCCCAGCCGCCACACGCCGCCGTCTCGCGCATCGCCCCAGCCATAATGCAGCTCGGTCGAGACGCCCTTGGCAAGATCCATGCCCTCCAGCCCCGGCCAACCCTGCGCCATCGCCAGCAGCGCATCGAGGTCGAACTCTCCGGCCGCCGAATGCGCGATCACGCCGGTCGGCGCGCCGCCGCCACGGATACGCCGGGTCAGCGCGCGCGTGTCGATGCCCGCCAGGCCGATACGCGTGTGCCGCGCCATCCAGCCCGACAGGTTCTCCATCGCGCGGAAATTGGAGGGCGCGGTCGGGTCCTCGCGCACGATCATGCCCAGCGCATGCGGCGCGTCGGCCTCGATATCGTCGGGATTGGCGCCGACGTTTCCGATATGCGGGAAGGTGAAGGTGATGATCTGCCCGGCGAAGGACGGATCGGTCATGATCTCCTGGTAACCGGTCATCGCGGTGTGGAAGCACACCTCGCCCACCGCTTCTCCTTCGGCGCCGAAGCCGCGGCCCCACAACACCTCACCGGATGCCAGAACGAGGACCCCGGTCGCGCCCTCGGGCTTGTCGGGCATGGCAAAGGGCTTGGCGTCGGCCATGATCGGCGGGCACTCCATGTTGGTTGGTCGGCGATGTCGCTAAGTGCCGCCCGCTAGAGCGCAACGGCGCCCACGTCAACCGGTTCACGGGGCGGGCCTGCCCCGCTATCCTCGGTCTTTTGGCGAAAGACGAGACGATGATTCGCGACGATATCAAGGCTGCGCAGGTGGCCGCCATGAAGGCTGGCGACAAGGAAAGCCGCGGCGCGATCAGCCTGATCCAGGCTGCGATCAAGAACCGCGACATCGAGGTCCGCACCGGCGGCGCCCCCGCCGACGACGACACGCTGGTGATCGAGGTGCTGCAGAAGATGGTCAAGCAGCGGCGCGAATCGATCGCGATGTACGAGACCGGGGGACGCCAGGAACTCGCCGACGCGGAAAAGGCCGAGGTCGCGGTCATCGAACGCTTCCTGCCCCAGACGCTGAGCGAGGACGAGACCCGCGCCGCGATCGAGGCGATCAAGACGGAGATCGGCGCAACGGGCATGAAGGACATGGGCCGCGTCATGGCCGAGCTGAAGGCGCGCCACGCCGCCGTCCTCGACATGTCGAAGGCCAGTGGGCTGGTGAAGGCGGCCTTGGCGTAACATACGTAGTTTCAGTCTCGCGAGAGGGGGCATCGCCGCTTGCCCCCTCCCCCCGAAACGGGCATGATATAATCGGCCGGCTACCATGAGCCTGACCCCGCAATTCCTCGACGAGCTGCGCGCCCGGACGTCGCTGTCCGCGCTCGTGGGCAAGAGCGTCAAGCTCCACAAGGCGGGGCGGGAGCACAAGGGCTGCTGCCCGTTTCACAACGAGAAAACGCCCAGCTTCTACGTCAATGACGAGAAGGGCTTCTATCACTGCTTCGGCTGTTCCGCGCATGGCGATGCCATCCGCTGGATGACCGACCAGCGCGGCCTGCCCTTTATCGATGCGGTCAAGGAACTGGCGCAGGCGGCCGGGCTGGAGATGCCCGCCCAGGACCGCCGCGCCGCCGAAAAGGCCGAGCGCGCCCGCGGCCTGCACGATGCGATGGGCGACGCCGCAAACTGGTTCATCGAGCAACTGGGCGGCCTGTCCGGCGCGGAGGCACGCAGCGTGCTCGACAAGCGCGGCATCCGGCCCGACACCGCCCGCGCCTTCGGCCTGGGCTTCGCGCCCGACAGCCGGGGGCAGCTCAAGGCCGCACTCAAGGACTATGGCGCGCCTGCGCTGATCGAATGCGGCCTGCTGATCAGCGTCGAGAACAAGGACCCCTATGATCGGTTCCGCGGCCGGCTGATGATCCCGATCCGCGATCAGCGCGGCCGGGTGATCGCGTTCGGCGGCCGGATCATCGGCGATGGCGAGCCGAAATATCTCAACTCTCCCGACACGCCGCTCTTCGACAAGGGGCGCACGCTCTACAATCTCGACCGCGCCAGCCCAGCGGTGCGCAAGGCCGGCCGCGTGCTGGTGGTCGAGGGCTATATGGACGTGATCGCGCTGGCGCAGGTCGGCATTCACGAGGCGGTCGCCCCGCTCGGCACCGCGCTGACCGAGCACCAGTTGGAGAAGCTGTGGCGCATGGTCGAGGTGCCGGTGTTGTGCTTCGACGGTGACGCCGCAGGGCAGAAGGCCGCGATCCGCGCCGCGCACCGCGCGCTGCCGCTGCTCCAGCCGGGGCGCAGCCTGTCCTTCGTCACGCTGCCACAGGGCCAGGACCCCGACGATCTGGTCCGCGCCAAGGGTGCCGGCGCGATGGAGGAACTGCTGGCGAACGCGCAACCGCTGGTCGACCGGCTGTGGCAGAGCGAGGTCGCCGCCGAACCGCTCGAAACGCCCGAACAGCGCGCCGGGCTGAAGCAGCGCCTGTCCGAACTGGCCGGCACGATCGCCGATCAGGGCGTGAAGTTCGAATATCTCTCCGAGTTTCGCCGCCGCGCGGACGAGCATTTCCGCCCGGCCAAGAAACCGTTCGTGCCGTTCCAGAAGCGTACCGGCCCGTGGAAGCCCCCGCCCCTGCCCGTCACCGAGGATGCCAAGGCGTTCCGTGCGGCCGGCATCGACCGGGTGCTGGCCAAGGCGGTGCTCGCCGGGCTGATCCGCCATCCGGCCGAGATCGCCCGGCACATGGAGGTGCTGGGTTCGCTCCGGCTGGTCGACGGCGCACTGGGACGATTGTTCGAGGCGGTGGTCGATGTGGCGCTGGAGGATCAGCGCGGACAGGACCCGCTTGATAGCGGACGGCTCGTCACCATATTGGCACGGTCCGGTTTCGAGACAGTCGCAAGCGAACTGCTGAGGGCCGATACGATGCCATATTCGTTCACGCAGCGAACCGCCGATGAAGCCCGCGCCCGTGCCGACCTGGACGAGGCCATCGCGATCCTGATCGCGGGCCCCGAGGTCGATACGATGCTGGCGGAGGCGACCGAAGTTATGCGGGTTACGATGGACGACGACGCGTTCGAGCGGCAGGTGGCATTGGTGAGGGAAAAACAGGCGTTGGAGGATCGACTTGCAAATCTGGTGCAGTCGAACGAAGACGCCCGTGCGATGGGATCCGAGGGCAATTGATGGCGAAGGCGAATATGGCGGGCGACACGACCGACACCACGGAAACGGGCGATGCGCCGCTGATCGACCTGAACGATGCGTCGGTCAAGAAGCTGATCGCGCGTGCGAAGAAGCGCGGCTACATCACCTATGACCAGTTGAACGAGGCGCTGCCGCAGGACCAGATGTCCTCCGACCAGCTCGAGGACATCATGTCCGCCTTGAACGAGATGGGCGTCAACATCGTCGAGAATGAGGAAGCCGGCGAGGACGGCGAGTCCGAGGAGGATTCCGCCGACGAGGCGGAGGCCGTCGACGGCGAGGCCGATGGTGCCGCACCTGCGCTCGAGACCAAGAAGAAGGAAACCGTCGATCGGACCGACGATCCGGTCCGCATGTACCTGCGCGAGATGGGGGCCGTCGAGCTCCTGTCGCGCGAGGGCGAGATCGCGATCGCCAAGCGGATCGAGGCCGGCCGGGACACGATGATCCTGGGCCTGTGCGAATCGCCGATCACCTTCAACGCGATCATCGACTGGTCGACCGCGCTCAACGAGGGCACGATGCAGCTTCGCGAGATCCTCGATCTCGACGCGATGCTGTCCAAGGATGCCGGCCCCGGCGACCTGTCCGACGACGAGGACGACGATTCGGGCGAGATCAGCGCCAAGAATGCCGGACCGCAGTTCAAGGAAGAGGAAGAGCCCGAAGAGGCTTCCGCGGACGAAGACGACGACATGACCGAGCGGCGCACGCCGCGCCCGTCGGACGATGAGGAGGAGGACAATACCCTCAGCCTCGCGCAGATGGAGGAAACGCTCAAGCCCCAGGCGCTCGAGAAGTTCGCCAACATCACCGCGCTCTACAAGAAATTCTCCAAGGTCCAGCAGAGCCGGCTCGATGCGATGTCCGGCGGTGACGACCTGTCGGCGGCCGACGAGAAGAAGTACCACAAGCTGCGCGAGGAACTGACCGCCGAGGTCGAGAGCGTCCAGTTCCACAACCAGAAGATCGAATATCTGGTCGATCAGCTTTATGCCTATAACCGGCGCCTGACCGCGCTGGCTGGGCAGATGCTGCGTCTGGCCGAGCGCCACAAGGTGAACCGCAAGGACTTCCTCGACCGCTATCTCGGCCATGAGCTGGACGAGAGCTGGCTGGATTCGGTGCGCGGGCTCGACAAGAAGTGGGGCAATTTCGCCACCAACGAGGCCGCGACGGTCGACCGCATCCGTTCCGAAATGGGCGAGATCGCGCAGCAGACCGGCATGGCGCTCACCGAGTTCCGCCGCATCGTCAACATGGTGCAGAAGGCGGAGCGCGAGGCGCGTATCGCCAAGAAGGAAATGGTCGAGGCGAACCTGCGCCTCGTCATCTCCATCGCCAAGAAGTACACGAACCGCGGCCTTCAGTTCCTGGATCTCATCCAGGAAGGCAATATCGGCCTGATGAAGGCGGTGGATAAGTTTGAGTATCGCCGCGGCTACAAGTTCTCCACCTATGCAACCTGGTGGATCCGTCAGGCGATCACCCGCTCGATCGCCGACCAGGCGCGGACCATCCGCATCCCGGTCCACATGATCGAGACGATCAACAAGCTGGTCCGCACCAGCCGCCAGTTCCTTCACGAGCAGGGCCGCGAGCCCACGCCCGAGGAAATGGCGGAGCGCCTCTCCATGCCCCTGGAGAAGGTGCGCAAGGTGATGAAGATCGCCAAGGAGCCGATCTCCCTCGAAACGCCGATCGGCGACGAGGAAGACAGCCATCTGGGCGACTTCATCGAGGACAAGAACGCCGTCATCCCGGTGGATGCCGCGATCCAGGCGAATCTGAAGGAAACGGTGACGCGCGTCCTCGCCAGCCTGACCCCGCGCGAGGAACGCGTGCTGCGCATGCGCTTCGGCATCGGCATGAATACCGATCACACGCTCGAAGAGGTCGGCCAGCAATTCTCGGTGACCCGCGAACGCATCCGCCAGATCGAGGCGAAGGCGCTCAGGAAGCTGAAGCACCCCAGCCGCAGCCGCAAGATGCGGTCGTTCCTGGATCAGTAAACGCGCGCCCCCTCTGCGGGGCACGCTTCCACCTGAGATCAAGCGCGAATGGCAGCTCCCTCTTCCCTCCGGGGAGAGGGTTGGGGTGAGGGGCGGCCAAACAGTGCCGCGTTGCTTGGCATCCCCTCACCCTCCCATCGCTGCGCGACGGGCCCCTCCCTCTCCCCGGGAGGAGCGAGGGATTTACGCCCTCTCCCCTCCCGGGGAGAGGGAGGGGACCCACGGCAAAGCCGTGGGGAGGGTGAGGGGTCGCCCCAAACGCAACGGCAAACAGGCGAGCAGATACTCCACGGAGTCACGCGAGCCCGCGCCCCAAGACTTTGCGAT
>NZ_CAMLAC010000120.1 GCF_946477935.1 uncultured Sphingomonas sp.
GCTCACTGGCGACTTCCGGATCGAGGCGGTGGAGGCGAATGGCCTACGCCTCGCCTTGGTCCGCGACAGGAATGGCCGCACAAACTGGTCGCGCCCCGGGCAAGGGGAACAGGGCGGCGGCGCCACCGACCTTCAGGATCTGACCGTCACCAACAGCGTCATCGCCTATCGCGACGCCAAGCAGGACCGGACCGCCACCGTCCGCTTTGCCGCCAATCCCGATACCGGGCTGCGCGCGGAAGGCCGCGGGTCGATCCGCGGCGCCGATGTCGCGATCCGCGTCACCGGGGCGCCGGTCCGCCCCGGCCCCTGGCCGTTCACCGCGATCATCGAAGGTCCGGCCCTGGCGATGCGTGCCACCGGCCGCATGGACCGCGCGCTCGATACCAACGCGATGACGCTGGACCTGACCGCGCGTGCAAGCGACCTGAAACTGATCGATGCCGTGGTGGAGGCCGGGCTGTTCCGCACGCGCCCGGTGCGCCTGTCCGCGCATGTCCGCCACCAACGCCCGATCTGGACGATCACCGATCTGACGGGAAGGATCGGCCGCTCCGACCTCACCGGCCGCGTGACCGTCGACAAAACGACCGACCGCACCAGGATCGACGGCGAAATCACCTCCCGCCAGTTCGACTTCGACGATCTCTCCTCGGCTGAGGGTCGCGCGGAGGCCGCCGCGCTGGAGCGCCGCATCGGACCACGGCTGGTGCCGAATACGCGCATCGATATCAGCAAGATCGATTCGACCGACGGCACGATCCGCTTCAAGGTCGGCCGCATCGTCAGCGCGCAGGGGCCTTCCCCGATCACTGCAATGGCGGGACGGCTGGTCCTGGACCGCCAGTTGCTGCGCGTTCCCGAATTGCGGCTGAACCTGACGGAAGGCGTGGTGCGCGGCTCCGCCCAGGTCGATCAACGGGGCGGCGCCCCGATTCCGACGCTGACCCTAGACCTGCGGCTTTCGGATGCCAGCGTGCTGTCGCTGGCCGGCGGCGGTGGCGACTTTACCGGCCGGGTTTCGGCACGTGCCCGACTGACCGGCGCAGGCGAGACGATCCGCGACGCCATCGGCCGGTCGCGCGGGTCGATCGGGCTGGTCATCCGCAACGGCACCCTGCCGGATCGCTATGCCGCCGCGCTTGGCTTCGATGCCGGGCGGATGCTGGTCACCGGCGACGATTCGCGGGCAGGGCTGCGCTGCCTGGTGCTGCGGCTCGCCATGCGCGACGGCGTCGGTCGTGTCGATCCGCTGGTGCTGGATACGACGCGCAGCAAGCTGCAAGGTACGGGCACGGTGCGCTTTCCGGAGGAGCGGATCGCGCTCAGCCTGACCGGCGCGCCCAAGGGTGACGCGATCCTGCGGCTGGACGGGGCGGCCATGATGACCGGCACGATCCGGGCGCCGAACCTCGTCATCCCGCGCGAGATAAGGTCGGTCGGCAACATCTTCCGCTCGATCGGCCGCGCGATCACCGGCAATACCGGCCCGACCGCCAGCAACGCGGATTGCGGTGCGCTGGCTGCGAAGGCGCTGCGCTGACGCTGGATACGGAAACGCCGGCCGTTTGAAGGGCCGGCGTCAGGGGCGGGTCAGTCCTTCCAGGCCCAGTAGAGCTGGGCCGGCGGCACGTTCCACCATTCCATGTCGTGATCGATCCGCTGCCAGTGCGGAACCAGAAAGTCCTTCACCTTCGGGCTGAACTGATAGACCAGAAAGGCACCGTCGGGGCGCAGCACCTGATGCGTCGCCGCGGCGATCGCCGGGCCGACGCCTGGCGGCAACGTGGAAAAGGGCAGGCCGGACAGCACGTAATCGGCATGCTCGAAGCCATGGTCCTTGATGATCTGGGCAACGTCCGCCGCCGACCCGTTAACCGCCGTGAAACGGGAATCCGTAATCGTATGGCGCAGGTAACGGCAGAAATCCGCGTTGGTGTCGATGGCGATCAGCATCGCATCGGGTGCCATCCGCTCCAGGATCGGCCGGCAGAAGGTGCCGACGCCGGGGCCATATTCCACGAACAGCTTGGTGTTCGCCCAGTCGACAGGCGCTAGCATCTTGCGGATCAGCTTGTTGGAAGACGGGATGATCGAGCCGACCATCACGGGATGTTTCAGAAATTCCTGGAAGAACATCTGGCCGGGGGACGGCACGCCCGCGGGTCGTGAACGCGCACGGCGCGCGGCGGTGGTCGAGCTGGGCATCGAGATCCTGTCGTTCGTGGTCCCCACACGGGCGGCGAGGTCTCCCCCTCCGTCGCACAGGTCGCAAACGTGTTTCAAGCTTTTGGGTTGCATCGGTGCGGCCGGCGACCTTGGCGTGGCATATGGGCGCGGTTAAACGGTCGCGGGACGGGACGGGGCGAGGCACATGGATCGGACGGGACAGATCGCGGTCATCTTCGTGTCGCAGCGTACCGGCGCCGATGCCGGCTATGCCGAGGCGGCGGAGGCGATGGACCGGCTCGCCGCCGAACAGCCGGGATATCGCGGCGTGGATGCGGTGCTCGGCACCGATGGTCTCGGCATAACGATAAGCTGGTGGACGGACGAAGCGGCGGCGATCGCCTGGCGAGAGCATCCCGCCCACGCCGCCATTCGCGCACGAGGGCGCGACGCATGGTATGAACGCTACGCCGTCGCCGTGGGCGCGATCACGCGGTCCTACCAATGGGAACGGGCATGATCCCCCCTCCCCGCCGGGGAGAGGGGATCATGCCCTCAATCCTCCCGCGGCCGGTTCGGGAAAGCAAAGCCGATCGGCTGGATCGCGGCGGCATCCTGCTTCAGCTTGGCGGCGATCTGCTCGTAGTCGCGCTCCATTTCCGGCGTCACGCTGGCACGCGCCTCGTCCAGCGCTTCCTCGAAATCGGCCATCGTCACCGATTGCGACTGAATCGAACGCCGTAGCGCGACCAGACCGGCGCGGCGAACCACATCCTCCAGATCGGCGCCGGTAAAACGCTCCGTGCGCCGCGCGACGATGTCGAGATCGACGTCGCCGGACAGCGGCATCTTCTGCGTCTGGATGCCCAGGATGCGGCGGCGCCCCTCCTCATTGGGCACGCCCACATAGATCAGCTCGTCGAAACGACCGGGGCGCAGCAGGGCCGGATCGACCAGATTGGGCCGATTGGTCGCGCCGATGACGACCACCGACTGCAATTCCTCCAGCCCGTCCATTTCGGCCAGGATGGTGTTCACCACCCGCTCGGTCACCTGCGGCTCGCCCAGCCCGCCGCCGCGCGCGGGCACCAGCGAATCGAGTTCGTCGATAAAGATCACCGTCGGCGCCACCTGCCGGGCGCGGGCGAACAGCCGGCTGATCTGCTGCTCGCTCTCGCCATACCATTTGCTCAGCAGGTCGCTCGACTTGGTGGCGATGAAGTTCGCCTCCGCCTCGCGCGCTACCGCCTTGGCGAGCAGCGTCTTGCCCGTGCCCGGCGGGCCATACAGCAGGAAGCCCTTGGCGGGACGGATGCCCAGCCGCCTGA
Organism: uncultured Sphingomonas sp.; assembly: GCF_946477935.1. Lineage (GTDB taxonomy): Bacteria > Pseudomonadota > Alphaproteobacteria > Sphingomonadales > Sphingomonadaceae > Sphingomonas. Next base: position 3,498 of record NZ_CAMLAC010000120.1, read on the forward strand.
AGGCGTCCGGATCCTTCAGTGGCAGCTCCACACCTTCCTTCAACCGCACCTGCGCGGCATCCAGTCCGCCGACATCGTCCCAGCGCACGCTCGGCGCTTGCACCATCACCTCGCGCATCGCGGACGGCTGGACGCGCTTCAGCGCCTCCAGGAAATCCTCGCGCGTGACGGACAGCGTATCCAGCACCTCGGGCGGGATCGTCCGCTCCTCCAGATTCAGCCTCGGCATGATCCGCCGCACCGCCTCGATCGCCGCCTCGCGCGTCAACGCCGCCAGATCGGCCCCGACAAAGCCGAAGGTGGTGCGCGCCAGCTCGTCCAGATCGACCTTGTCGCCCAGCGGCATGCCACGCGTATGAATGCCCAGTATCTCGCGGCGTCCACGCTCGTCGGGCACGCCGACCACGATCTCTCGGTCGAAGCGGCCTGGCCGACGCAGCGCCTCGTCGATAGCCTCTGGCCGATTCGTCGCCGCGATCACCACGAGGTTCGCACGCGACTCCAGTCCATCCATCAGCGTCAGCAACTGCGCGACGAGGCGCTTCTCCGCCTCGCCCTGCACCCGGTCGCGCTTGGGGGCGATCGAATCGATCTCGTCGATGAACACGATCGAGGGGGCGGCCTTGGTGGCTTCCTCGAACACCTCGCGCAGCCTTGATTCGGACTCGCCATAGGCGGAGCCCATGATCTCCGGCCCATTGATCAGAAAGAATTGCGCATCCGACTCGTTGGCAACCGCACGGGCGAGCCGCGTCTTGCCCGTTCCCGGCGGGCCGTAGAGGAGCAGCCCCTTGGGCGGATCGACCCCCAGCCGCTGGAACAGCTCGGGATAGCGCAGCGGCAGCTCGACCATCTCGCGCAACTGGTCGATCGTCGTCGCCATGCCGCCGATATCGTCATAGGTGACGTCGGCGCGACGCTGTGCGGGCTCCTCATATTCGGGGCGCAGTTCGATCTCGGTATTCTCGTCGATATGCACCACGCCCTTGGGGCTGGCCTGCACCACGGCGAGGCGGATTTCCTGCAGCGCATAGGCCGGCGCGTTCATGTAACGCTGCACGCCCGGCGGCATGTTCGTCACCCGCTGCTGCCCTGCGGTCGCCACCACGTCGCCCTGACATAAAGGCCGCCCGAAAAAAGTGCGCTTCAGCGCATTGGTGGAGCCTTGCAGGCGCAGATTCTGCTGTGCCGGCGCAAAGACGACGCGGGACGCCGGCTTCGAATCGACCCGGCGCACCTCGACGAAATCGCCCGAGCCGACACCGGCATTGGCCCGCTGCAAGCCATCGATGCGCAGGATGTCCAACCCCTCATCCTCCGGATAGGGGCCGACCGCACGGGCGGGTGTCGCCTGCTTGCCGACGATCTCGATCACGTCGCCCTCGGCGATCTGCAACGCCGCCATCAGCGAGCGCGGCAGGTGCGCGAGGCCGCGTCCCGAATCTTCGGGGCGGCTGTTCGCCACCTGTATCTTGCGCGTCGGCGCGTCGCTTTCGGCCATGCTGTTCCTCGTGCTTTTTCGTATCGCCAAGAGCGCGCCACGTGGGGGCGGGTTCCGGATCGCGAAAGGGCGAGGCGGCGTGCGGTGCCAAAAAAAAGGGCCGGTCCGCAGACCAGCCCATGAAAGTTTTTAGGAGAGGATGCCTGAAAGGCCCGTGCTTTTTGCGTCGCGGCAGATTATGTTGCAAGTGCGAAAAGCGTGTTGACGCTTGCAAGATGTGCAACCGTTTGATCCAAGTGTCCCAGGAGGAGGATGTCGATGCGCAGGCTGCCGCCCTTGGGGGCTATCGAGGCATTCGTGCAGGTGGCGCGGCTCGGTTCGATCAAAGCCGCGGCGGAGGAACTGGCGCTGTCCGCGCCCGCGCTCAGCCGCCGGGTTCAGACGCTCGAGCGATTCGTCGGCAAGCCGCTGTTCGCGCGGCGGCATCAGGCGATGGTGCCGAACGACGATGGCGAAACGCTGATGGCCCAGATCGCGCCGCTGCTCGATCAGTTGTCGGATGCGGTGGAGGCGATGTCGAGCGGGCAGGAAGTGCTGCGCCTGCGTCTCGGTGTGCTGCCGCTCTACGCCTCGCAAAAGCTCTTCCCGCGGCTGGGCGAACTGCGCACCGCCCATCCCGAACTGCATCTGGACATCGACACGGCGGGCCACGGCATCGCGCGATTGGGCGAGGGGCTGGATGCGGTGATCGCGCTCGGCCGCGAGATCGATCCCGCGCTCTATGCCAAGCGGCTGGATACCAACCGCGTCTATGTGATCGGCGCCAAGACGTTGCTCGACGGGCCTGATCCGATCGTCCGTCCCGAACAGATGAACGGCATGACCGCGCTGCTCCACCGCGAAATGCCGGATGCCTTCACCGCCTGGACCAGCACCGTCGGCCTGCCGAACGTAAAGCCCAAGGCGATCGACTTCTTCGATTCGGGCGGGTTGATGCTGGAGGCGGTCGCGCAGGGTCTCGGCATCGCCTTCATGCATGCCAGCCATTTCGAGAATGCGCATGATCCGCGCCTCGTCCGCCTGTTCGATATCGAGGTTGAAAGCCCGTACAGCCACTGGTTCGTCTGCCGCCCGCGCGCGCTCCAGCAGAAGCCGGTGAAGCTGTTCCACGACTGGCTGATCCGGACTTTATATCCGCAAGCGGCCTGAGGGTTCACGCGCAGCCGCGAAGCCGCCAAGATCGCTCGTCCGCGGCAGCGGACCTATATTACTTCTCTTCGCGCCTTCGCGTCTTCGCGTGAAATCTGTTCGCGCAGAGGCGCGGAGGACGCAGAGGCATGGCGCGTTTGAACCCCGCTTGTTGACCAGAACGCAAAACGAGCAACGCGATCTCTGCGTCCTCCGCGCCTCGTCCGCCGCTTCGATATCGCTAGCCGTAGGCGGCTTGAGGGTTCACGCGAAGACGCGAAGCCGCCAAGATGGACCGTCCGCGGCAGCGGACCTTTACCCCTTCTCTTCGCGCCTTCGCGTCTTCGCGTGAAATTCTGTTCGCGCAAAGGCGCGGAGGACGCAGAGGCGTTGCCCGTCCGAACACCACTTGTTGACCGGAACGCAAAATCAGCAACGTAATCTCTGCGTCCTCCGCGCCTCCGCGCGCAAAAAAAAGGCCCCCGCTCCAAGAAGCGAGGGCCTGAATGCGGCAGATTACGCCGCGCGCGCCTTCACGATCTTGCCCGGCTCGCGGGGCGGCTCACCCTTGGGCAGCGCGTCGATCAGCTCCATGCCGCTCGCGACCTGACCCCACACCGTGTACTGACGGTCGAGGAAGCGCGCATCGTCGAAGCAGATGAAGAACTGCGAGTTGGCCGAGTTCGGGTCGCTCGTCCGCGCCATCGAACAGGTGCCGCGCACATGCGGCTCGGCGTTGAACTCTTGGCGTAAATTCGGCTTGTCGGACCCGTGCATGCCGGTGCCGGTCGGGTCGCCGCCCTGCGCCATGAAGCCGGGGATCACGCGGTGGAACACGACACCGTCGTAAAAGCCCTCATTCGCCAGTTCGCCGATGCGGCGGACATGCTCGGGCGCCAGATCGGGGCGCAGCGTGATGACGACGTCGCCGTCGTCCAGCGTCAGGGTCAGCGTCTCAAAGGTATCGGCCATCAGTCTTCCTTCCTGTACTGCCCGCGCAGGTAGGGATTCGTTCGCCCGCTGGCAAATCGCGTTGCACCGCGATAGAGCGCGAACCGCACGCGAAACGTCAGGGAGGCAGCGATGAGCGACACCGAGCTTCCCGAGGTGGAGGGCGAAACCCAGCTGGACGAGGACGATCGGCTGAAGCCCGAATATGTCCGCGCGGTGCTGGAGGCGGTCGAGGACGGCAATGACGAGGGCGCCCGTGCGCTGGTCGAGCCGCTGCATGCCGCCGACATCGCCGACCTGTTCGAGCTGATCCCCGAAGAGGATCGCGGCACGCTGGCGCGCGCGGTGGCCGACCTGCTGAACGGCGACGTGTTCGCCGAGATGAACGATTATGTTCGCGAACAACTGATCCAGGCGCTGGAGCCGCATCAGGTCGCGGACATCGCCTCCGAACTCGATACCGACGACGCGGTCGCGATCATCGAGGACATGGACGAGCATGAGCAGCGCGCGGTGCTGCGCGCGCTCGATCCGGACGATCGCGCCGCGATCGAGGAGGCGCTGTCCTACCCGGAGGAATCCGCCGGCCGCCTGATGCAGCGCGAACTGATCGCGGTGCCCGAGCACTGGACGGTGGGCGACGCGATCGACTTCCTGCGCGGCCATGACGAGCTGACCACCGATTTCTGGGAAATCTTCGTGGTGGACGAACGGCACAAGCCGGTCGGCACGTGCCAGCTTTCCTGGATCCTGCGCACGCCCCGCGACATCGCGCTCGCCGACGTCATGAAGCGCGAACAGACGCTGATCCCGGTCGACATGGACCAGGAAGAGGTGGCGCTGCGCTTCCAGAAATATGCGCTGATCTCCGCCGCGGTGGTCGATGCCAGCGGCCGCCTGGTCGGCATGATCACGGTCGACGACGTCGTCCATATCATCCAGGAAGAGGCGGGCGAGGATACGCTGCTGCTGTCCGGCGCGGGCGAAGGCGACATCAACGAGCCGATCCGCTTCACCGTGCGTACCCGGCTCACCTGGCTGCTGATCAACCTGCCCACCGCGATGCTGGCCGCGACGGTGGTCGGGCTGTTCGACGAACGCATCGCGCGCTTCGCGGTGCTGGCGCAGTTGATGGGCATCGTCAGCGGCATGGGCGGCAATGCGGGCACGCAGACGCTGGCGGTGGTTGTCCGCGCGCTCGCCACCAATCAGCTTACCGGATCGAACACGCTCAGGATGATCGTGCGCGAACTGCGCATCGCCGCCAGCAACGGCACGGGCCTCGGCCTGCTGGTCGGGGCGGGCGCCTATCTGTGGTTCGGCAATCCCGGGCTGGCGATCGTCTTCGCACTCGCCCTGTTCATCAACAACATCGTCGCCGGCCTGGTCGGCGTGCTGGTGCCGGTGACGCTCGACCGGTTCAACATCGATCCGGCCGTCGCATCGTCGGTCTTCGTCACCACCTGCACCGACTCGATGGGCTTCTTCACGTTTCTGGGGCTGGCGGCGTTGTGGGGGCTGGGCGGCTGACTTGTCGCGGGCGGCTTTCGCCCCCAAATCCAGCGGCGTGGCACTGCATCTGACCAAAGTGGCGTTCGGCGCGGCAAGCGTCGAGCATCTTGCCGAACGCCTTCTCCTCCGCGCCGCCGACGGCCCTGTCTTTCTCACCACCCGCTACCTGCCCAAGCGGCATGAGGAAGTGGCGGGTCAGGGATCGCTGTTCTGGATCCTGAAGCACCAGTTGATCGCCCGCTCGCCGATCCTGTCCTTCGGCGAGGCGGAGGGCGGTCGCTGCGCGATCCATATCGACCCCGCGCTCGTGCTGGTGCAGGCCCGCCCCAAGCGCGCGCACCAGGGCTGGCGCTATCTGGAGGCCGCCGACGCCCCCGCCGACCTGGGCGGCGACGCCGACGGCGCGGACGTGCTGCCGCCCGTGCTGCTCGGCAAACTCGCCGAGCTGGCGCTGATCTGACCTACAGCTTCGGCCCCGACACCGCCTTGCGGGTCTTCTTGGGCGTATCGGCCAGGATCTTGGCGATGGCGGCGTTGCGCGAATCCTGCGTGGCGTAATCCCGCGCCGACATGCCGGCGAGCAGATCGCCCTGATCGGGATCGGCACCGGCGGCCAGCAATTCGCGCACCATGGCGATGTCGCGGCGCTGCACCGCCCGGATCAGCGGCGTCTCGCCCGCCGAATTGGCGATGTTGGCATTGGCCTTCGCCGCCGCCAGGATGCCGATCATGTCGGTCTGCCCGGTGGTGACGACCAGCAGCAGCGGCGTGTTGCCACGCCCGTCGCGCAGGTTCGGGTCGGCGCCCTTTTGCAGCAGGAAGCGCAGATAGGTCTCGTCGCCGCGCTTGATGACGGTGTGCAGCGCGCCCTCGCCGGTCGACGGATCGCGCGTGTTGATGATGTTGCTGCCGGGGCGGCCGAGCATCTCGGTCACCTCGTTGCCCTTGGCGTCTTTCACGGCCTGGAGGAACTTGTAGCTTTCGGACTGTTGCTGCGCACCGGCCGGTGCGGCAACGAGAACACCCAGCAGCATGGCTGCCAGGAGGGAGCGGACGGACATGCGGAGATCCTTGGAATCCATGGCTTGCGATCCGCTGCCTAACACAGCAAGGCTGCACGCGTCATGACCCTGTTGCGCTTCCTGCCGCTGCTGGTCGCGCTGGCCGCATGCAGCCCATCCGCGCCCGATGCGTCCACGCCGCCGCTGGCCGGCGCCCGGATCGGCGGCCCGTTCCGCCTGACCGGGGGAGACGGCACGCCCGTGACCGACCGGTCGCTGGGGAAACGCTGGCGTGTCATGTATTTCGGCTACACCTTCTGCCCCGATGTCTGCCCCACAGACATGCAGGCGATCGGCGCTGGCCTGCGCCTGCTGGAAGCGCGCGACCCCGCCAAGGCGCAGCGGATCGTCCCCGTCTTCGTCACCGTCGACCCCGCGCGCGACACCGCGCCCGTCGTCAGGCGGTTCGCGGCGGCCTTTCACCCCCGTGCCATCGGCCTGACCGGCAGCGAGGCGGCGATCGCCGCGATGGCCAAGTCCTACGGCGTCTATGCCGAGAAGGGCGAAGCGTCACCGGGCGGCGGCTATCTCGTCAATCACGCGCGGACCACCTATCTGATGGATCCGAACAACCTGCCCATCGCGCTGATCCCTGCCGACGAGGGACCGGAGGCCGTGGCGAACGCGCTGGAGCGCTGGGTCCGATGACCGTGAAATTCTGGGAGCTGCCGATCGAGCAGCTCGACCGCGCCCAGTGGGAGGCGCTGTGCGACGGCTGCGGCAAATGCTGCCTGCACAAGCTGGAGGACGAGGATACCGGCGAGTTGCTGCCGACCAACGTCGCCTGCCGCATGCTCGATCGCCGCACCGGCTTCTGCTCGGACTATCGCAACCGGCGCGCCTTCGTGCCCGAATGCGTGCGGCTGACGATGCGCAACGTCCGCAACATCGACTGGCTGCCGCGCACCTGCGCCTACCGCCTGCGCGCCGCGAACGAGCCGCTGCCCGACTGGCATTACCTCGTCTCGGGCGACCGCGACGCGGTGCACCGCGCGGGCGAATCGGTACGCGGCTGGACGGTCAGCGAAGACGATGCCGGCGAGTTCGAGAACCACATCGTCGAACGGGATTTGTGAGGGGTGTTTGTCACCAACCCCTCTCCCCTCCGGGGAGAGGGAGGGGACCCGCGGCGTCAGCCGTGGGGAGGG
>NZ_CAMLAC010000121.1 GCF_946477935.1 uncultured Sphingomonas sp.
CTGCTACGCTGCTCGCTCTGCGCCGAACACACCCCCGACCAGATCCAGCGCGTACTCTCCATGTTCGCGACCGCTGGACGGGCCGTCGGCGTTATCGGCTAAGCCCTTCACCCCGCTTCCCTCGCACCGTCGACTGCGATAGCGTCCTTCCCGTGGAGCGGACCGAAGCCGAATCCGTCGGTCGCGAGCGCGGCACGACCTGGCGAACCATCGCGCTCGTCGTCATGGGGCTGGCCGGCGCGGTGACGCTGGTGATGCTGATCGTCACCCTCGCCCACGCCAATCGCCAGCGCGACCGTGCGCTCGATCTGCAGCAGCACTCCTATGACGTGATGATCCTGGCCCGGACGCTGGCCGGCACGATCGCCCGGTCGGAGGCGTCGCTCGGCCGCTACGTCATCTCCGGCGATCGCCAGCTCGGCCAGCTCTACTTCGATGAATGGACGCTCGCCCGCTCGCAGATCGACCGGCTCGAGCACATCACCTACGACAATCCGGCGCAGCGCCCGCTGATCGCGCGCCTGCGCGGCGCCTATGATACGCGCGGCGAGGAACTGTCCGCGATCGCGCTCGCCACCACCTACAATAAGAACAGCCTGGCCTATGCGCGCTACTATCAGGCTCGGCAGGGCGTTTCGCTGGCGCAGATCACCGGCACGCTGGACGGCATCATCCGCTCCGAACGTGCCCTGTTGTCGGAGCGGACCGCCGACGCCAACGGCTCGGTACAGCGGTCCAGCCGCATTGCGGGGGGGCTTGCGGTCTTCGGCATTCTGATCGTGGCGGGGGCCATCGCGCTGGGGTGGATGACGGTGCAGGCGGTGGGCGAGCGGGCGGCGGCGCGGGCGGATGCCGAAGCCGCGCGCGCGCGCGCCGAGGAACTGTCCGCCGCAGTGGACGAGGCGACCGCCGAGCTGAAGGTGCAGGAGGCCAAGCTGCGCCAGGCGCAGAAGATGGATGCGGTCGGCCAGTTGACCGGCGGCATCGCGCACGATTTCAACAACATGCTGGCTGTCGTCCTTGGAGGCCTCGAACTGGCGCGCCGTGCCGCGCCGGGTGACCATGCTGCGCTGCAACGCCATATCGACAGCGCGACGGAGGGTGCGAACCGTGCTGCCGCGCTTACCCGTCGTCTGCTCGCCTTCAGCCGCGAGGAATCGCTGAAGCCACAGGCCATCCTGCCCGCGTCGCTGGTCGCCGGGATGACCGATCTGCTCGACCGCACGCTGGGCGACGCGATCGAGTTGATCGTCGACGATCGCTCCACCGGCTGGCGCGTCCATGCCGACCGGGTGCAACTGGAGAACGCCATCCTGAACCTGGCGGTCAACGCACGCGATGCGATGCACGGTCGCGGCATCCTGACCATCACCACCAGTGAGATCGCACTTGCCGACGGCGCGGTGGGCCAGTGCGTCGCGGGCGACTATGTCGTGCTGTCGGTCACCGACACCGGCAGCGGCATGACGCCCGAGGTGGCCGAGCGCGTGTTCGAGCCCTTCTTCACCACCAAACCCGTCGGCAAGGGCACCGGCCTCGGCCTCAGCCAGATTTTCGGCCTTGTCGGCCAGCTTGGCGGCGACGTGGCGCTGCGCACTGCGCCCGGCGCCGGCACCACCGTCACCCTGTACCTGCCGCGTGACCGCAGCGCGACGCCCGCCGCCCTGCCCGTCGAGCCGGTCACGCCTGCCCCTTCGGCCCCCACGGCCCTGTCGGTGCTGGTGGTCGAGGATGATCCGCGCGTTCTGGCCGCCACGATGGGCGCGCTGGAGGAACTGGGCCACCACGCGCTGCCCTGCGACGACCCCCTCGCAGCCCCCGGGATGCTGGGAGCCAACCCGGATATCCAGCTTGTCATCTCCGACGTACTGATGCCGCGCCAGACCGGGCCGGAGATGATCGCCGGCCTAGGCGACCGCTTTCCCGACCTTGCCGTCCTGTTCGTCACCGGCTTTGCGGGGGAGGCCAATGCGGCGATGTTCGGCGAGCACGAACTGCTCCGCAAACCCTTTACCTTGACCGCCCTAGAACGCGGCATCGCCGCCGCCATGGCCCGGACCGCACAGCGCCAGCCCTCTTCCATCGCGGCCGAATAACGCCCCACATACTTGGGACATAATTGGGGCTGACGCGCGGGCGCCACGTTCGTATAGCCGAATTCCCTGCCCGCCCGAGCACCCTTAAGCCACCGCATGAAATCCATCGACCGCTACATGGCCCGGCTGATCGCGTTGCCGCTGTTCGCGACGCTGGTCATCGCTGCGATGCTGCTGGTGCTGGACCGCATCCGCCGCCTGTTCGACTTCGTGGCGACGCAGGGCGGACCGATCAGCGTGGTGTGGCGCATGCTGGCCAACCTGCTGCCCGAATATCTGGGTCTGGGCATTCCGATCGGGCTGATGCTGGGCATCCTTCTCGCCTTCCGCCGGCTTGCCACCTCGTCCGAGCTGGACGTGATGCGCGGCGTCGGCATGAGCTACACCCGGCTGTTGCGCGTGCCCTATATGTACGCGATCGTGCTGGCCGCGCTCAACCTGGCGATCGTCGGCTATGTCCAGCCGATCGCCCGCTATTACTATGAAGGGCTGCGCTACGAGCTGCGCACCGGCGCGCTCGGCGCCTCCATCAAGGTCGGCGAATTCACCCATCTGGGCAACCGGATGACGCTGCGGATCGAGGAAAGCCGCGACAAGGGCCGCGACCTGTCCGGCATCTTCGTCCATGCGCAGACCGGCAAGGGCGACTGGATCGGCGTCACGGCCGAGCGTGGCCGCTTTCTCGCCACCGACGATCCCAACGTCATCATCTTCCGTCTGACCAACGGCACGCTGATCCACGACCGGCAAAGCTTTCGCGCACCCCGCGTGCTGACCTTCTCCAGCCACGATCTGCCGATCGACCTGCCCAAGTTCGAGAATTTCCGTCAGCGCGGCGGCCGCGACCTAGAGTTCACCCTGCCCGAACTCGCCCGCCACGGGCAGGAAGCGCAGTCGGAGGAAGCCCGCGACGGCAGCCGCGCCGAATTCCACTTCCGGCTGGTGGAGGTGGTGACGATGTTCCTGTTGCCGCTGCTCGCGGTGGCACTCGGCATCCCGCCAAAGCGATCCACCTCCGCGCTCGGCGTCTTCCTGTCGATCGTGATGCTGGTCACCTATCACAAGGTCAACCAGTACGCCGCCGACATCGGCGCGCTCGGCCGGGTCGATCCGCTGATCGCGCTTTGGGGGCCGTTCGCGATCTTCGCAGGGATCGTCGTCTGGATGTATTACGTCACCGCCTATGTGCCCGGCGGCCAGCCGATCGGCATCTTGGAGCGCAGCTTCGCCAAGCTGGCCAAGCTGTTCACCCGCTGGCTGCCGGGGCCGCGCCGCCGTGCCCGCGAGATGCGCGCGCGTGAAGCGGAGACCAAGGCATGAGGCTGTCCGCCATCTTCCCGTCGCGCACTATCGCCATCTATATGGCCAAGCTGTTCCTGGTCCGCACCTTCGCGATCATGGCGGCTCTCGTACTGGTTCTCCAGGCGCTCGACCTGCTGTCCGAATCGGGTAACATCCTGGCGGTGCCGGGCAATGGCGATGGCGAGGTGTGGCGCTACGTCTCGCTGCGCGCGCCGCAGATCATCTCGTTCGTGCTGCCCTTCTCGGTGCTGCTCGGCACGATCCTGACGCTCATCACGATGAACCAGAATTCAGAGGTGATCGCGCTGAAGGCGGGTGGCCTGTCCGCGCATCAGGTGCTGGCGCCGCTGCTGCTCGCCAGTGCGGGCGTCGCGGTGATCAGCTTCGCGTTCAACGATCGCATCACCCCGCGCGCCACCGCGACGCTGAACGCGTGGCAGAAGGTCGATTACGGCCCCCTGCCGATCGACAGCGGTGACCGTTCCAACGTCTGGGTCCGCGATGGCGGCGATCTGTTGCAGGTGGACCTGATCCGCGGCCGCGGCGCGGCCACGCAACTGGGCGGCGTGACGCTGTACGATCGCACCGGCGGCTCGCTGCGCAGCATCGTGCGCGCACCGCGCGGCCAGCGCGAGGGCAGTGCCTGGCGGATCGGCCCCGGCACCCGCTTCGACGTGGCGAGCGGCCAGGTGACGCGCTTCGCCTCGATGGTCGTCGGCAACGGCGTCACCCCCGAACAACTGACGCTGGCCGGCGTCGATGCCGACAGCCTGTCCTTCCGCGGTCTGTCGGAGGCGATCGACGACCTGCAGAAAGCCGGCCGCCCCACCAAGGCGCTGGAGGGATCACTGTGGCACAAGCTGTCCGGCCCCCTTTCCGCCGTGCTGATGCCGCTGCTGGGCGCCGTCGCGGCCTTTGGCGTCGCGCGGTCGGGCAAGCTGTTCGTGCGCGCGATCATCGGCATGGCCCTTGGCTTTGCCTATTTCGTCGCGGACAATTTCGCGCTGGCGATGGGCAATCTCGGCGCCTACCCGCCCTTCCTCGCCGCCTGGGCACCGTTCCTGCTGTTCTTCCTGATCGGCGAAGCGGTGTTGATCCGGACGGAGGAATAGCGAAGCCTCCTCCGTTCGGCCGCGAACGGGCAGTGCGCCTTCACCCCACCCCCGTTCGTGCTGAGCGAAGTCGAAGCACCGGCGATACGGCATGGCCTTCGACTTCGCTCAGGCTGAACGGGTTTTGGGTAGAACGCCTTCCACCACGAAGGGCAGTGCACAAAAAAAGGGGAGCGGCACCGCCACTCCCCCGCATCATCTCACATCGCGACCGTGCTTAGCGACGAACCGTCATCGTACTGCGCACGATCTTGTTCACCAGCCCCGGCAAGCCCTTGTAGCTTGCCTTGTGATAGGGCGATCCCGGCTCCAGCGCGGCGGTCACCCGGCGATGGGCCTCGCCCAGATTATGATAGGGCACGCCCGGCAGCAGGTGGTGCAGCGCGTGATAGCGCAAGCCCACCGGTGCCCACAAAGCGGGCAGCAAGGACGGCGGCGGCACGTTGACCGAGTCGAGATACTGCGCGGTCACCGTCATCGCCTCGCCGTCATTCTCCCACAGGTGCGCCACCAGCGTGCGGACCTGGTTGACCACCGCGACGCCCGACCCGATCGCCATCGCGATCAGGAAGCCGCGCACCGGGATGACGCCCGTCGCCACCATGGCGACGATCGCGATCGCCCAGACGCTCGCCGCGGTCTCCACGCGGTTCCACATCTTCGCCGCCTCGCCCTCGGGCATGCGGCGACGGAATTGCGGGTTGATCGCCAGTGCCGAATACCGCTCGACCACCACGCGGCGGAAACCGGGGATCACCAGCGACAGCGGCGACAGGATGGCGAAGCGGATCAGCAGGCCCAGCGGCGCCAGTGCGGACACCAGGATGAACACCGGCAGCGTCCACGGCTTCATCAGCGCGAGCGGCAGATATTCCGGATCCTCGACCGTGCCGTAGCGCGTCTTGGCATGGTGGAAGTTATGCACGCCCTCATACATGAAGGACGGGGTCAGCATCGGCACGCCGACCAGCGCGTTCCAGCCGCCACGAAAACGCGGCAGCGCCGCATGCTTCATGTGGCTGACTTCGTGGATGAAGCTGAGCGCGCGGTACAGCGCCAGCATCGACACCACGCCCGCCGCAATGGCAAGGGCCGTGGAGCCGGCGGTCACCGCCACCGCCAGCGCGCCGTAACCGATCACGGCGGAGGCGATCAGGTCCGCCCAATAGATGCGTGGACGCGGCGCGATCAGGTCGCGCGTCAACTCAGCCGCGGTGCGCAGCATCGTCTTGTCGTCGGCGATGCGGTGCGACGACAGCTTGGCCGCAGCAGCACCGCCGGCAGCGCTCCGGGCGAGGGAAAGCGTGGTGTCCATGACCTTATCCATTGCCATCAGATAATGGCGGGACCGTGGCATTTACAGCTTGGCGGCGTGGCGGCGCTGGCGGAATCCTCACTCGCTATGATCGACGGATGCGTTTAGGACGCGCGTCACTTATCGATTGCGGGAACGACCATGGCCGACACGTTGACGATCCGACCGGTGCTGACGCAGCGCGACCGCAAGGCGTTCGTCGACCTGCCCTTTCGCCTGTATGCCGACGATCCCAACTGGGTGCCGCCGCTGAAAGGCGAAGCGCTGGGGCTGATCACGCCCGAGAAGAACGGCTGGTACAGCCATGCCAAGGCGCAGCTGTTTCTGGCCGAAGAGAAGGGCCGCGTCGTGGGCCGCATCTCCGCGCATATCGACACGCTGGCGCTGACCATGCCCGTCGAGCAGGGCTTCGGCCCCGGGATCGGCCAATGGGGCCTGATGGACGCCGAACGGCAGGACGTTTTCCAGGCATTGCTGGCGGCTGCAGAAGGCTGGCTGCGCGAACAGGGCATGACCCGTGCGATGGGGCCGGTTTCGCAATCGATCTGGGAGGAGCCGGGCCTGCTGGTCGATGGCTATGATCATGCGCCGACGATCATGATGGGCCATGCCAAGCCCGAATATCGCGGCTGGATCGAGGGCGCGGGCTACGGCGTGATCAAGCAGCTCTTTACCTACGAGCTGGACATCACCCAGGAATTTCCGCCCATCGTGAAGCGGATCATCCAGTCGGGCGAGAAAAACCCGCGCATCCGCGTGCGCGAGGTGAACAAGGCGAAGTTCGAGGAGGAGGCCGCGATCATCCTCGACATCCTGAACGATGCCTGGGCGGACAATTGGGGCTTTGTCCCCCTCACCCCGCCCGAGATCAAGGATGTCGGCGTCAAGTTGAAGCCGATCGTGTTCAACGACCTGATCCGCATCGCGGAACTGGACGGCAAGCCGGTCGCCTTCATGATCACGCTGCCCGACCTGAACGAAGCCATCAAGCCGCTGAACGGCAGCCTGCTGCCCTTCGGCTGGGCCAAGCTGCTGCTCTGGCTGCGCAAGCCCCAGGTTCGCACGATGCGCGTGCCGCTGATGGGCGTGCGCAAGGATTTGCAGTCCTCGCGCATGGCCAGCCAACTGGCCTTCATGATGATCGAATATATTCGCCGCGCGTCGGTCACGAAATATGGTGCCAGTCGCGGCGAGATCGGCTGGATCCTTGATGACAATCAGGGCATGCGCTCGATCGCCGAGACGATCCAGAGCCGCGTCAACAAGACCTACAACGTCTACGCGCGCGATCTGTGACGGGCATGCCGGTCAGCGCGTGACCGGCATCAACCCTTGCGCGATCCATTGCCGCATCGTGCGACACACCATCCGCTCGCGCGCCGCGTCGCCGTAGCAATAGCGTTGCTGGCCGCGGGCAGGCTCCTGCGGCGCGGCCAGGGCGGCGGCCATCACCCGCGCATCAATCCGCTCGGGCCTGGCCGCCGCGGCCGCCGCCGCGGCCGCGGCCGCGGTGCCGGCCGTCATGGCCAGCACCGCCACCCCCCATACGCCGCCGGTCACTTTGCCTCCAGCGGATCGAAACCACGGTCCATCCAGTCGGCACGGGTGCGGCATTCCTTGCGCGCGATTCGCGACCCGGTGACAAAGTCCTTGATGCAGTAACGGACCGTGTCGCTCCTGTTGGCGCGAACGGTGCCGCGCTCCGCGTTGGCGGCTGCACTGGGGGCAGCGACCGCGGTGGGGGCCTTCACCACCGGCGCATCCTTGGCGGCAACGGCCACCGGGGCGGTCAGGGCGATGGCAACGGCGATCAGCTTGGCTTGGAACATGATGGTCACTCCCTTGAACACCGGGGCGGCGCCCCGATGTCCCAGCCAGTGCAGCAACCGTGCCAGTTCCCTAACACACGGGAATCCGCCATTTCCACCAGAAACGGGTCCAACGGCCCGCACCAACTCATGGCCAAAGTCGCCAATCCGTAGCGGAATCGGCCGATCAGAAGTGGCGCGCGACCCCGGCATAGAGCCGCGCCGCCGGCGCCCCGCCGGTCAGGCCGAACACCGATCCGATGTCGAACTGCACCACATCGCTCGGCTGCCACGCGACGGCCAGTCCCGCGACCGCCTGCCGCGACGGCTCTACGGGATCGTCATCCCGCCGCCACTGCACCTCGCCGACCAGTTCCCAGGCGTCCGCGACGTCATATTCCAGCCCGATGACGCTGCCATAGGCCAGATGCCGGCCGCCACCATCCTCGTCTGCCGCCGCATCGATCTCTGGCATCAACTCGAACTGCAACGCGTCCGACAGGTCATAGGTCATCGGCACCATCAACCCGGCCGACCATGTCCCCGCCCCCACCGGCGTCCGCCCGACCGGCAGGGTCACGATCGGCTCCACCGCGATGGCAAAGCCATGCCCGTCCGGATTGCGCAGGTTGCGCTTGTATTCCAGCGTGACATCACCGACCCGGTCGGCACGCCGGCCGCTCGCGCCGCGCTCGCGCACATGGCCGAAGGGCGTCCAGCCGACCGCGATCTCGCTCGATGCGTCCAGCCCCAGCCGCACCAGCGTATCGCCGAACAGCCAGGTGTCGGCATCGCTGCCCCGCTCCCAATCGGCGAGCGCGGTCTCGACCATCACCGATCCCGGCTCGACCGTGCAGGCCGGTGAGCTGAGCCCCGGCCGATCGGGGCAAAGATCACGCTGCGCCTGCGCGGCGGCAGGGGCGCCGACCAGCAGAGCCGCCGCCGCCAGCAACAGGCGCATCAGCGCAAGCTGACCCAGGTCGGGGCGTGATCGCTCGCCTTTTCCCGCCCGCGATAGGCCTTGTCCACCCCGGCATCGACCAGCCGGTCGGCGGCCTGCGGGCTGAGCAGCAGATGATCGATGCGGAAGCCGGCATCCCGTTGCCATGCCCCCGCCTGATAATCCCAGAAGGTCCATACCCCGCCCTTGGGCGCACGGGTGCGCAGCGCGTCGGTCCACCCCTGCGCCAGCAACCGGCGATAGGCTTCGCGGCTTTCCGGCTGCATCAACGCATCCTCCGCCATGGCACGGACGGAGAAGGTGTCGTCATCATTGGGGATGACGTTGTAATCCCCCGCCAGCACCGCGGGCACTTCCTGCGCCAGCAACACTTGCGCACGCGCCGCCAGTCGCTCCATCCAGCGCAGCTTGTAATCGAATTTCGGCCCCGGCCGCGGATTGCCGTTGGGCAGGTACAGGGCCGCCACCACGAGCCCGTCCACGTCGCATTCCAGATAGCGGCTCTGTTCGTCCTCGTCCTCGCCGGCCAGGCCACGCTGCCGCTCGACCGGCGTGGCGCCCTTCGCCAGCACCGCCACGCCGTTCCAGCTCTTCTGGCCATGCCAGACCGCGCCGTATCCCGCGGCCTCGATATCGCTCAGCGGAAAGGTCTCGTCACTCGCTTTCAGTTCCTGAAGGCAGACGATGTCGGGCTGCGCCTCGGTCAGATACTCGATCAGCCGCGGCAACCGCGCCTTGATGCCGTTGACGTTGTAGGTGACGATTTTCACGGAAAGCCGATCAGACGGAGAAGCTGGTGCCGCAACCGCAGCCGGACGCCGCGTTGGGGTTGGTCACCCGGAACGCCGCGCCGCCCAGCGACTCGACGTAATCGACCTGCGCACCGCGCACGAGGTCCAGGCTGATGCTGTCCACCACCAGGCGCACGCCATCCGTCTCGGTCACCGCATCGTCGCTGTCGGCAGCGTCGGCAAAGCCGAACTTGTACTGGAACCCCGAACAGCCCCCGCCCTCGACGGACAAACGCAGGATGGCGGGTTTGTTCTGCTTGGCCGCGATGGCCGCGACGCGCGCGGCGGCGGCCTGGGTCAGCCCGATGGCGGAGTCTGCATTGGTCATGGCCGGGGAGATAGGCGCGTCGCGCTCCCCCGGCAATGGCGTCACGCTCAATCCTGCGCGGCGGGGCCGTCGGTGGAAACGGGGATCTGGTGGACGCTGTGATCCTGCGAGGCGAGCAGGTAATCCGCCGTGGTCAGGAAGGGCACGGGGTTCACGGCATGGCCGTCCATGCGCACTTCATAGTGCAGGTGCGGGCCGGTCGAACGCCCGGTCGACCCCATCAGCGCGATCAACTGGCCGCGGTGGACGCGCGCACCATCGGTCACCAGGATCTTGGACAGGTGGCCATAGCGGGTCGCGATGCCCTTGCCATGGTTGATCTCGACCAGATTGCCGTAACCGCCGCGACGATCGGCATGGGCGACGATCCCGTCTGCGGTGGCATAGATCGGGGTGCCGACCGGACCGGGGATGTCGACACCGGCGTGCATCGCCGCGGTGCCGCGGAACGGGTCGGAGCGGATGCCGAAATTGCTGGTGAACTGCAGATTGGCGACCGGCTGGACCGAGGGGATCGCGATCGTCCCTTGCTGCAGGCCGTCCATCTTCTTCCAGCTCTGGAACAGGGTGCGGAACTGCTGGTCGGCGTGCAGGTCGGCGGCGGCTTCGGCGCTGTTGGCCGGGATATACTCACCGCCCATCGCCGCGCCCTTGGCCGGCGCGCTGCGCTTGGCGACCCGCTCGGGCTTCAGGCCGAGCTTGCGGATCGCGGCAGCGGTGTCGGCATAGCGACGGTCGAGCATCGCCTGCGCCGGCACGGCAAGCGCGGCCTGCCGCGTCTCCACCTTGGTCAGCGGCGCCAGTACATGCGCCTCCACGCCGTCTTTGGCGGCCGGTACCGGCAACGTCGCGGCGGCCAGTTCCTTGTTGTAACCCTCGCCGGCCATCACCGCGGTCAGCAGCGCCTGGCGCTGCT
>NZ_CAMLAC010000122.1 GCF_946477935.1 uncultured Sphingomonas sp.
TCGATCCCCGCGTGTGCGGGGGAGCCATGGCCGAGATTGAGGAGCACGCGCACGCCCGGGGTCGATCCCCGCGTGTGCGGGGGAGCCCCCGTCGAGACGCTCAAGCGCCTTGCGGGAAAGGGTCGATCCCCGCGTGTGCGGGGGAGCCGGGCCGAATAATCCGGCAGCGGTCCCCCAGGAGGGTCGATCCCCGCGTGTGCGGGGGAGCCGCCTGCACACACAATGATCCGGGTAGTCAGGCGGGTCGATCCCCGCGTGTGCGGGGGAGCCTCTGCCAAGCAGATGGCTGTTTTCGTTCACAATGTCAAAGAAGTCCCGTTCAATCCGCGTTTGCGGCCGCTTCTCGGGATGGCAGCGCGCGGCGCACTAGCAGGATTCCGTCATGCGCCACGACGTCCTTTGGCGGCTCGCCCAGCGTCGCCAGGCCCAGTCCGCCTGGGGCGGCCGCTTCGGCCCAGCACATCACGATGCTGCCACGCCGCAGGCGTCCGTGCCATTCCTCCACCACGGCCCAGATGCGCGCGCGCACGCCCGCACTCATCCGCGGCTGGGCATAGACGCCGGGTGCCAGTTCCAGCATCGCGGAGCCCAGAAAGCCGCGATAGCGATCCTCAACATCGCGGGTGATGATCACCGTCAGCGGCATCAGCCCGCCTCCCGATCGAGCGCCCCCGGGTTGGTTTCGCTCAGCTCCGGCGGGGCCGCCTCGGCCGGTACCCCGCCCGGCATCAGCAGCGTCTTGATCCGGTCGATCATGCCGGGGATCAGCGCGCGCTGGCGAAACAGCAGCGCGGCGCGCTTGCGCACCAGCCGCTCGATCGGCGCGGCGCCACGGGCACGCGCTTCCCGCACCGCCCCGAACGCGATGTCGAGCAGCACGTCGTGTCGGTACAGGTCGGCGATGTCCAGCACGAAGCTTTGCCCTGAGTCCTCATGCACGAAACCCAGTTGCGGGATCGCGCCGGTGGCTGCCACCGCCACCGCGGCAGCCGCGTTCATCGCCGATCCGGCATGGTTGATCGCCTGGTTCGCCAGGTCGCCGGCTTCCGGGTTCTCACGGTCGTAGCGCCGGCCGTGCCAGGGGATGCCGTGGCGTTCGGCGGCCAGCACATAGGCGCGCTTGATACGCGCGCCTTCCTGGCCCCGCAGTACCGCAATGTCGCGCGTCCGCACGATCTCGCCGAACCGCATCGCATACATGGCGCGTGCGGTTTCCATGCGCAGCTTGGGGTCGGCCCAGCGGCGCACCTGTGCCCGGGCCAGCGCCGAACTATCGGGCATCAGCGGCGGCGCGGTATAGAAGCGCACTGCTCCGTCGCCGATCGCCGCCAGCGCACAGCCATGCCGCGCCAGCAGCCGCAGCGCATCGTGCGTCACGCTGGAGCCGGGGCCGAGCAGCACGATGGAGATCGCGTGATAGGGGATCTGGTAATCGCCCGCGACCAGATCGCCGCCGCCCGCGGTCACGAAGCGCAGGCAGCCATTCTCCACCTCCAGCCGGCCGCGGTCCAGCCAGACCAGCCCCTGTCGGTCGGCATGCGGAATGCGCGCCCGCTCCAGCCCCAGGCGGCCGGACAGCATCTAGCCCGCCCGGCCAGGCGCCGAGAGCAGAAGCATGCCATAACCGAATGCCGCATGCCGCCCGACGCCGCGCGCCAACAGCTCCGCAAAGCCTTGTGGATCGACAATGGTCAGCGTGCCGCCCATCACCGCATCCGGCCCCTCGACGGCGCGGGTGCGCGCACCGCCGGGGCGATGCGTGCTGCGGCGCGCGCGCGATCGGCGGAACTGTCGCAGCCCGGCGCTGTCCAGCGTTGCCACGCCTTCCAGCCGGCGGGCGAGCCACTCGATATACACCGCCTCCCGGTCGACCTCGCGGGCATCGCCGCCGGCGGCGACGACGCGCTCGCCCGCCGCGACATGTGCATCGATTTCGCCGGCGTTGCGCTGCCACGCGCCCGCGCGCTCGGAGCGCGCCGCGCGGATACTTTTGCCGAAACGGACCACCGGCCGCACCCGCACCTCGAAGCCATAGCGTGCGCCTTCGCGCCACACCGCCGGCATCGCCTGCGCCTGCCATGGCCCGGTGAACACAGCCCGCAGCAGATCGTCGGCAACCGGCAACGCGCCGGCATCGTCCAATGCAAGCGGATCGGCGGTGTAGCCCAGCAGATGCGGTCCGGAGCCATGCTCGGGCAGGAAGCGGAAGGGCTGCGGCCCGGTCGTGCCGAACCGGTCGCGCAGGGCACGGTGCAGCGCATAGCCGCCGTCATCGTCATCGATGCCATGTACGGCGGCAAAGGTGGCGAGCGCATGCAGGTCGAGCGGCACGCGGACCAGATGCAGCGTCACGCCGCCACCTCCGGCCAGTGCAGCCGTCCCTGCATCACACGGCGCAGGCCGGCATGGACGCCGGCGGGCCAATGCCGCTCGTCGGTCAGTTCCTCCTCCTGGGCGCCGGCGACCAGCGTCGCGTCGGGCGCTTCCCCGATCGGCCACTGCGCGCGCAGCGTGTCGTGGCGGGGAGGGGGCGCATCCATCATCGCCAATCCCGCCACCAGCGCCGCCGGGATCGTATCGGCCTCCACGAACCCACAACAAAGCGGTCGCGACGGCACGAACGGCTTGCGCCCGATGAACAGCGGCCGCTCGGGCCGGATCAGCGCCGCGGCCAGCCCATCCAGATCGGGCGCCTCGTCCGCCGGCGCCAGCCGGAAGGCGATCAGCACGCGGGCATCCGCATCCATGTCCCGGTAGCGGATATGCGGCGACCTGTACGTCTCCGCGCCGCCCGCACGGCCCTCCACCCGCCCGCGTGTCGTCCAGCCGCGATCGTTCGCGCCCAGTTGCGCGGTCTGGAACTCGCGCTGACGCTGCCCTTCGGCGACCCGCGCCGATCCCATCACGATCCGCGCCTGGAGCGCGGCATGCGCGTCCGCGTCATGACGCTCCCAGCCCAGCGCATTGGCGAGCAGCCCGGCGAGCATCGACTTGGCCGGAAAGTCCCGCACCACGCCGTACGCATCGACCAGATCGCCCCCGAAGCTCATCAACGGCGCATCGAGATCGAGGAGAAGATGCCGCATCAGATCGCCGCATCGCGGACGAGGCCGCCAGCCCAGGCCGCCAGTTCGCGCAAGGATCCACCGGGAACACCATCCAGCGCAAGATCGGGCAGGGCGGCATGACGCCTTGCCTCACCGGTTTCATACATGGCGTCCATCGCGCCTAGATGCGTTAGCAACGCTGCCGCAGTCCGGTTGCCCAGCGAGCCATTGGAATCGCGGTCCTCCAGTGCCACCGCATCGCGAAACGCATTGGCCAGCGTGCGTGGCTGGCGGTCGCCCGCCTCCACCATCACCAGCTCGGCGCGGCTGTAGGGCGCGGTCGATCCCTTCTTGGCGCCCGGCGACACCTCGGCGACCAGATGCACCAGATGCTCCACCACCTGTGCGGCCAGCGCCCGGTCGTGATCGCCCGCCCAGTCGCTCCGCGCGCACCCGGTCAGGTTCGATACCAGCAGCGGCACGTCCACCACGACATAGCCGTAATAGAGCCCGGAGGTCAGTTCGGTATCGAACACGCCCGCCGCGCCGGCATCGTCGCCCTGTTCGCGGCTGCGCAGATCGTCCACCACGGTGAAGTAATCCAGCTCCGCCTGTTCGGCATGGACGGTAAAGGCATGCGCGACATGGATCGCCGCATCGCGATTGGCGCGGGTGTCGCTGGTCACCATCCGCCCGAACAGTGCAGCCTCCAGCGAGGCGGCCAGGATATTCTGGTCGCGCAACTGGTTCAGGTTCGCCTTTTCCTCCTTGATCCACGCCTCGGCCGCGCTCTTGGCCGCCGCGGCGTCGGGGTTCTCCGACAGGATGCGCTCGGCCTGTTCGCGCATCCACGCCAGTTCCGGCCGGCCGAACAACAGGGCCTGGCGCTGCTGCGAATCCTTGGCGTTCTTGCCGTAGAATTTGGTCAGAAAGGCGAGTTCGACCGCATCCACCGCCTTTTCGTCGAAGCGGGTGCGCAGCGGCCCCGTCACCTCGCGCTCGATCGCGCGCTTGGTGCGCACACCCTCCACGCCGTTGCGCTTGGCCAACTCGTGGAGCGCATGGCGGTCGTCCGCCATCCGCCAATGCCGCTTCAGGCATTGCGAGGAAATGCGTGTGCGCGTCGCGGAGCCGAAGGGCAGGCGCTTGGCCAGCCCGGCATCGTCACGATTGAGCAAGGCGCCCGGCCACGCCGCCAGGAAGTGGATCTGGATGAACTTCGGCATCACATCGGCATTCGTCGTATCAGGCGTCACTCGAAGTCCCCTCCTCGGACCGCGCGGCGGCGGCATAATAATCTTGTGCGATGCGGATGCGCGCGGCCTCCGCCTTGCCGGTATCGCTGCCGACCAGATGATAGAGCGTCCACAGGTTGATCGGATGCTTGCCCTTCTGCGCCAGCACGCGCGCGACGCGCCGTACCTGGTCGTGCAGCGCCTCGCCCCGCACCGCGAGCAGGCGCAGCAGCCGGTTCTCGGAATAATCGGCATCGCGCAGCGCGGAGCCCAGGCGCCGCCCCTCCGCATGCGCCTGCGTCGCGCCGGTGCCGGACAGGATCGCCGCGACATGCGCGACCAGCCGCCAGCGATCGAAATCCGCTCCCTGCGTCTGTTGCGGCACCCGGGCGCGCGTCAGCAGCTTTATCACCGTCCCATCCGCGGCATGCGAGCGGGTAAGATCCATCCGCCGCAGTCCCGCCCGGTCTCCGGTGGAAAGAAAGCGGATCTGCCCGGCGATCGACTGCATCCAGTCCGCTTCCTTCTTCGCGGACGCCATTGCCGGAGCAGCGGCTGCTTCACTCGCCATGTTCGGCCTCCTTCATCCACTTCCCCATCTGTCCGTCCAGCACGGCGCGGCCGCGGGCCTTGGCACGCACGCGGCGCATCTCGGTGCGCGGTGCCGCCGCGGCCGCAATCTCGAACACCTCGCCGGCCATGATGCGCAGCCGTCCGCGCCATTTCAGCCGGTGGTTGGCGTCGTCGTTCGCCGCCTCCGACCAGAAATCCTCATCGAAAAAGTCATGATCGACCATCCGGTTGAAGTGATCCAGCCAGCGTTCCGTCTTCTTCTTGGCGGCATCGTCATCCAGCCGCGCCTGCTCCGGTCCACCCTGCACCAGCGAGATCAGCGCACGGCGCAGCCGCCGCCCGGCCTCGCCCGCCTCGTCGGCGCGCTTGCCTGCGACATGACCGATCCGGTCGAGCGGCGCCTGTTCCCAATCGTCGATATCCTCCATCCGGCTGGTCCGCACCGCGCGGCGGTGCAGCCCCTCGGTCTTGCCCTGACCACGCACCAGGGCGGCAGCGACGATCGACAGGTTTGCGCGATCGTCGCTGTCATTCGGCTCGGCCAGCAGGGGCAGGGTGATCCTGCCCGTATCCAGCAGTTGCGCCATCTGGCGATAGCCGAAACCCGCACCCGTCGGCGTATGGCTGGAGGATCCATCCGCCTTCAGCGGCGCCCATGGATCGCCGGTCCTGCCCTTCAGCTCGGCCGCCGCGACCCGCGCGCATTTCGACCCAGCCGCCAACCCCTCGATCCCGCCCGTGCCGGTTCGGTGCAGCCGAACCCGCCGGCACACCTCCACATAGAGTTCGTCCAGATCACCGAACGCCAGCGACAAGGTGCCGTCCCATGGCTGCGTCCACAGCAGGGGAGTGCCGCCACGCCGATCGGGGCGTGCGCGCGCATCCGCCACCAGTCGCAGCACGTCGCGTCGGAATGCCGCCGCGGCACCGCCCGTACCCGGCCGCACGCCCAGGCTCATCCGGCTGGCAAAGCCGCCATTCATCCGCGACACGCCATAATTACCGGCACCCAGAAACCCTTCAGTCGTCTGCAAGGTGACAAGCGCGAACAGCCATTCCTCGTCGCTCGCCCCCGCCATGCGGCTCTGCTTCAGGTCATGATTCTTGGCGGTCACCAGCATGTCGAGCGCGTCGGGCGTCGCGAGCCGGCTCTTATAGTCCGCCCGGTTGCCCGCCGTGACGACCGGCGGTTGCAGCAGTGCCGGCTTGGACCAGTCCTCCACCACCAGCGCCCAGGCTTCGCCATCGGGATAGTCGGGCGTCAACCCGATCAGCAGGTCACGCCACGCATCCTCGCTTTCGGGGAGCGTATCGATACCGGCCCGGATCAGTGCCAGCGCCGCCACCTGAACCGTAAAGGCATGCCAAGGCTCACGCTGATGCGGCCGCAGGGCAGGGAAGCTCCACGCCTCGCCCCGCGACAATGCAGCAAACACGCCGAACAGCGAGCCGCAAAACGCTGCGCCATCCCCATCACGCCACGTAATCATAATATCTTCCTGCCTTCATAGAATAAGAAGGCAGGTGTCCTGTCAACCACATCTTTCGGCATCCAGATCGAAATATCCGTTACATCTTTAATCTGCTATTTACCTGTTCATCGACGCCAGAGCGTGATCTAAATCAGGTTGCGGAAGTTCCGGGCAAGCAGTCGCCGTCATCGCCCCATCCCCCGAGCAACGCCGCCCGATCCGTCAACACCGTCGGCGCGGTCAGCGCCCGGTCCAGGTACAGGTTGCGCGCTTCGCAACTCGTCTCCGCCACCAGCAGACAGCTATGGCAGGCCGCGCCACTCAGGGCGCGCTCGTCGCCATGCGCGTCCGGATCATGCTCGGCGCAGATCGGGTCGCCTGAACACAATGCCAGCCGGTCCAGCGCCCGCTCGGCAATCGCGCCCAGCCGGGGCAGCACGGCGGTCAGCCCGCCCAGCGTGCCCTGTGCGCCCGTGGTGGCGGTATAGAGCAGCAGGCCGAACCGCTCCCCCTCGTCATCCACGATCGCATAGAGCCGCTCCTTCAGCGCGGTCGCCGGGTATCCACAGTCCAGCGCGATCTCGTTCATCAACGCATGCGAAAAGCCGTGCATCGCGTAATAGGCCAGCCCCGGAAAGCGCAGCTTGTCACCATAGGCCTGGTTCGCCCGCCACCGGTCATATCCCCGCAGCAGCGCATCAGCGCGCGATGCCACCGCCGGCCGCGCCAGCCATGCCCGGATCGCCTCTGGATCGAAGCGCAGGAAGATGCCTTCGCCCAGTTGCTCGACTGCGGGCAGCCATTCCAGTTCGGTCGCCAGCGCGGCGCCCTCGACCGCCAGGTACAGCTCCTCCAGATCGCCGTCGATCGCGGTCGGTGCCGCCTCGAACCGGGTGAAGCCGTACAGGCACGCCACCTCGCGCAGCCGGTGGACCGCCACCGCCGACGCGATCGGCGCCAGCCGCGCCCGCGCGCCGTCCCACTCATTCCGGCTGAGCGTGCGTGCGTGCAGGCGCGCATCGGGTGTGTCCGATCCGATCTCCGCTGCGCCGCTGGCAAGCAGGTCGAACTCCGCCACCTTGGGGGCCTTTTCCAGATTCTGATGCCCGCGTGCCTTCAGTTGCGCGACCCGCGCCACGATCTCCGCATCGCTCCACCCGGCAAGGGCGGCGCGCAGCGGCGGGTTCGAGCGCCGCGCCATCGCCATCTCCGCAGGTGTCGTCACCCAGTCGATCGCATCCATATGCCCCTCGACCAGCCGGGTCAGCTCGTCCTCGGCGGCGGGCAGCGAGATGACGGTCAACACCTGCGGAAAATAGGCGTTGGTCGCGGTTCGTGTCAGGAAGCGCAGGTTCTCGTCGCATTCGCCCGGCTCGTCGGTGCGCAGCCACGGGCGTTTCCCGCGACACTTGCCGAAGCGTCCGTCCGCCTGCGCATCGCGCAGCGACAGCGCCGCGCCGCATCCGCACACGATCCGGGTGGAAGCGGGATCGCCCGAGGTGCCGCGCTCCTCCAGCCATAGCGGCTGGACGCAGCGGTCTCCGGACATGCCGACATGCACGGCATAGCTCCAGTCGATATCTTGCAGATGCCCCTTCTTGCACCCTGCGACGAAGCGGATCGGGGTGACCGCCACCCGCCGCCCGTCATCGTCGATCAGGTCGGCGCGACCTCGCGGGTTCAGGTCGCGCCAGCGCACCAGCCGGCGGCGGTGCATGTCGCCCGCATCTTCCGCATCGCGCGCGACGAACCAGGCGGGAAAGATCCGCGCCTCCACCCCCGGCGGCTCGCCCGCACCGCTGCGTCCCTCGTCATCGGCGGGCGGAGTACGCAGGCTCAGCCGCACGCCGTCGCCCAGCCGGCCGTTCGCCCGCAGCAGTGCCTCCAGCACCGCCACCGCGCGCGGCTCATGTACCGTGCGCCAGCTTCCCCGCTCGCGCATGTGCCACAGGTCCAGCCCGCCGACGATGACGGAGCGGGTCGGCAGGTCCACCATCGCGCCCGGCCCGAAGCCCAGCACCAGTTGCGACTGCCGCAGCGTCACGCGTTTGCCGCTCATGCCATGTCCCCCGCACCCGATACCCGCTCGCCATCCGGCCCGCGCGGGCGGATCAGCACGCCCGGCTCCACGTCGCGCATGCTCCACCCCGCCTGGAAGCGTCGGTGGGCCGGCTCCAGATTGTCCAGCACGGGGTCGAGCGGGGGATGGAGCAGCCGCTGCGGCCGATCCTCGTAGCTGAAGCGCCCGCCCGCCGCGGTCTGCGCCGCCGCCACCGCGACCCAGTCGTCCAGCAATCCCTCGATCGCCGCCGCCAGCCGCGCCTTGCCGCCGGCGATATCGTCCGGCGCCCGGTCCACCAGATGCCGCACCACCGCCGCCCGCGTGTCGGGTGCGTTCGCCAGCGCATCCACCGCCCCCGACGGCGTCAGCGCCGGATCGAGGTGCCGTGCGATCGCCACCACCACCGCCGCGAGCGACCGGTCGAGCGCGCGGGCCGACCAGGGCGTCACGCTCGTCGCCTCCACCGCGCGGTAGAAGGTGTCGTGGAAATGCCCGAACTGTTCGAAATGCATCCGGTCGCGCGGCCGGTGGACGTTCAGCACGACGACGACCAGCCCCGGCCGCGCCGGATTGCGCCCGACCCGGCTCGTCGCCTGGATATACTCCGCCGCCGTCTTGGGCTGCCCCTGCACCAGCATCAGCCCCAGCCGGTCGATATCCAGCCCGACCGAGATCATGTTGGTGGCGAGCGCGACGTCCACTGGCTGGGCTCCATCGCCCCCGAACCCCGCCTCCAGCCGTCGCTTGGCGGCCGCCACCTGATCGGTCGACACGCGCGAGGTCAGCTCTACCGGCTCGCCGAGCGTCCGGTCGCCGAACGGCCGGTCGGCGGGCTCCAGCCGCCGCCGCTGCGCGCCGTAATGCGCGGCGCGCGCCGCCACCTCGTCCTCCACGATGCGCCGCGCCCCGCCCAGTTCGCGCAGGGCGTTGAAATAGCACAAGGCGGTCAGATAGGCGTCCGCCTCTCCGCCCTCATCCGCCAACCCCTGTGCGCCTGCCAGCAGCGTGACCAGCGCCTGCAGGAACACCAGCTTGGGTCCGCGCCCCGCCGCCGCGATCCCGACATACCAGCGCGCCGGATCGTCCGCGCTCTCCGGGTTCGTCACCGCAAAGAAGCTGTCGCGCCGGTCGAGCCCGGGCGGCGGGAAGATGTGCGTTTCCCCCCGGTCGAACAAGGCGGCGATCTGGTCGCGCGCGCGCCGCACCGTCGCGGTGGAGGCGACGATCTTGGGCCGCACCCGCTGACCCTCCACCATGCGCGTCGCCAGCCGGTCGATCGCCGCCTCGTACAACCCCGCCACCGTGCCCAGCGGGCCGGAGATCAGGTGCAGCTCGTCCTGTATGACCAGATCGGGCGGGGCCAGCCGGTGGCCGCCGTCCAGCGCGTGGCCCACCCCCGGCTCCGCCGCGCCGAAAAAGCCGCTGGCGTCCACCCGGTCGACATGCCCGAAGAAGGCGCCCGCCTGGCCGTTCCACGGCAGCGCGGCGAACTTGTCCACCGTCGCGATCAGGAAGGCGGGCAGGCGGCGATAGATCGCCTCGTCCACGCTCACCACCGGCAGCGGGCGATCGCCGGTGAACGGGCATGCCATGTTCACGCAGCGCAGTTCCAGATTGGTCGGCGCATCGGCACTTGGCACGCAGCGGAAGCTTTGCGGGGTGAAGGCGGTGCCGCACCAGGGACACGCCTTGATCGGCGCCGGCGCCCGCGCATCGCGCCCGCTGGCATAGGCGCGCACCCGCTTCACCGCGGTGCCCTCGCTCTTGTCGCCCTTGCGCCCCAGCCGGTTGGGGCTCGCGTCCGAGCCGACCCACAGCCCGATCTCGATCGGCCAGTCGCCCAGCATCCGCCGGCCGTCGCCGTCACGATAATCCGGCCCCTCGCGCAGCAGTTCCAGCGCACATACCAGCCCCGCTGCACGCCCCAATTGATCCAGCGTCAACAGCCGGAGCGTGTAGCGCATGATCACTGCCACCCCTGCGCCCAGCACCCCGCTCGCCCCCAGCCGTCGCAGCGCGATGGTAAAGGCGGCAAGGCCCAGATACGCCTCGGTCTTGCCGCCTTTACC
>NZ_CAMLAC010000123.1 GCF_946477935.1 uncultured Sphingomonas sp.
CAGCGTCTCGATCGCCGCCCCGACCTCACCCCCACCCAACTGCCAAGCCCCCAAAACGCGTCCCCCAACAATGCTTTGCGGGTTTTGCGACAGGTACAGGGCGAGGGTTGCCGCGGCATCGCGGGCGCGGCCCAGCCGGCCATATCCGTCCAGCAGGCGCAACAGCACCGGCTCGTCGAAACTCAGATCGGCCGCCCGGCCATAGGCCGTCACCGCCTCGGCATAGCGCCCCGACGCCGCCAGCGTATCGCCGTAAGCAAGCTGCGCCGCCGGTGCGCCGGGGGTCGCGGTCACCAGCGCGCGGGCTTGGGAGACCGCTTGCGACACGTTGCCGCCGCTCGCCAGTCCACGGATCACACCCAGTGCATAGGTGGGATCACCAGCCGCACGCGAAGCCTCGGCCTGCAGAGCACCCAGCGCATCGGCACTCCGGAAGATGGCGGACGGATCACGCTGGCCGGATGCCGCCCGGTCCAGCAACTGCGATGCCTGCGCGTGATGGCCCAGTATCGCGCTGGCACGCGACGCCAGCCGCAACGTGTAAGCATCGGCATCGCCCCGCAGCACGATCGGCGCGATCACCCCCAGCGCCCCGGCGGCATCGCCTGATCGCAACAGCGCGTTCGCCAACAGGCGCCGCGCCGTGACGTTCATCGGTTGCGCGGCCACCAGCCGGCGCCAGCTTCCCGCAGCCTGCTCGTCCTGTCGATCCGCAAAGGCGAGCGCGCCGTCCAACAGCATTGCGCCGGGCGTGTCGCCCAGCACCCCACCCGTCAGCTGCAGCAATCGCCGCGCCAGCACCCGGTTACCGGCCCGCGCAGCAATCACCGCCTGCAGATAATAGGCCTGTTGACTGCCTGGCCGCGACACCAGCGCCCGTCGTGTCGCGGTCACGGCATCGGCCGCCCGCCCGACATCGCCAAGCGTACCGGCATATTCGATCAGTGCCGGATGATAATAGGCGTCGGAACGCAGCGCCGCCTCGAACCAGGGCAGTGCCGCAACCAACCCGTAACGGCTGCGCACGATCTCGCCTTGCAGGGTCAAGGCCGCAGGGTCACGCGGTGCCAGGCGCACCGCCTGTGCCCCGGCGAACGCTGCCCCGCCCACCTCGCCCGCGCTCAGCCGAATGCGGCCCAGATCGGTCCACGCCGCCGCATCTCCCGGTGATCGTGCGACGAGATCGCCCAGCTCTACCTGTGCGTCAGCGCCCTGCCCCTTTGCGGCCAAAGCCCGCGCCCGAACACGCGAGGCATAATTGGCATAGCGTGGCGCGGCCTGAGCGACATGCGACAACGCCGCATCGGGATCGCCTTGTAACAGGCTCGCGGCGGCGCGCAGTTGATGCAGCCGCGTGTTGGAAAAACCGACCGCGACCGCCCGGTCGAGCGCCGCCTCGGCAGCGCCACCTTCACCAAGGTCGATCAGCGTCCGGGCCAGCACCGCCTGTATGATGCCCGCCTGCGGTGCGGCACGCGCCGCGGCCTGCGCATCGGCATAGGACGCATGGATATTGCCCCGCTCGAGCGCTGCCAGCGACCGTGCGAACAGTTGATTGGCCGACGGGGGACTTGGCCGCCGCGCCAGCGTCACCACAGCTGCCAGCACGATCAGGGCGATCGCCAGCACGATGCCGAGACGTAGCCGGGGGCCGGGGCGCCAGAGACGGCGCGCACCCCGCGTTCGGCGACGGCGACGCAACAGCGGATAGCGGGAGGGACGCAGTTCGTTCATGGGTCTGCGTGCCGTCGTACAGCGGCGCTTGCCGCACGGCCATACGCAGGCGGCACCGTCATGCGGGTCAGCGAGCGCCCGAAGGCCACAGGACTACGCGCAGCGTCTGCAACAGGATCAGCGCGTCCAAGAACGGCGAATAATTCTTCGCGTAATACAGGTCATATTCCAGCTTGTGCCGTGCATCCTCGATCGACGCTCCATAGGGATAGTTGATCTGCGCCCAGCCGGTGATACCCGGCTTCACCATATGCCGCTCGGCATAGAAGGGCAGTTCGCGTTCCAGTTCGTTCACAAAGGTCGGACGTTCGGGCCTGGGGCCTACGAAGCTCATTTCTCCCTTCAGAACGGTCCAGGTCTGCGGCAGTTCGTCGATCCGTACCTTGCGGATGAAGCGACCGATCCGGGTGATCCGCGGATCGTCCTTCTCGGCCCAGACGGCCTGCCCGCCTATCTCGGCATCCTGGCGCATCGATCGCAGCTTCAGGATATGAAAGGGCTGATTGTACAGGCCGACACGCTGTTGCCGGTAAAGGGCAGGACCGCGGGACTCCAGCTTGATCGCCATCGCGGCCAGCAGCATCACCGGCAACGTCACCGCCAGCAGGATCAGGCTGACGATGACGTCGAAGACGCGCTTGACGATCGCCGACACCATCCGGCCGCTGGCAAAGCCATCCGAAAAGATCAGCCAACTGTGGCTGACGGATCCCAGGTCGATCCGGCCCGTTTCGCTTTCCAGAAAGCTCGATATCTCGCTGACCCGCACGCCGGTCGTGCGCACCCGCAGCAAGTCCTTGAACGGCAGGGCGTTACGCCGCTCCTCCAGGGCCAGCACGACCTCGCCGGCATTCCGGTCCATCACATGCGCGGCCAGGTTCGGAATCGCCTCACGCGGCGTCGTGCGGTGCAGGACCGGATTGGGCTCCCCCATCGCGATCACATCGGCGACGACGAACCGGGCGCCCGGCTGATCGGCCAGTGCCGTCAACCGTGCCGCACGCGCGCCCGCACCCAGCACGATGACGCGCCGCTTGAAGAGATCGCCGCCCAGCGTGCGTCCCAACAGCGCACGCACCGTCACCAGCGCCGGGATGGCGAATATCATCGCGTAGAACAGGTTCGACCGCCAGAAACTGAGCGACGGCAGAAAGAAGAAGATCAGCGACAGCAGGATCACGCCCAGCGACACGGCCACGGACAATCGCGCCGCCGCGAACCGCAGCGAGAGGAACGACGCCGCGCCATAAGCTCCGACAGCGATCAGCGCGACCTGAAGCGGTATCGCGAAGCTGGCCAATTGCAGCAGCCGGGTCGACAACGGTTCCACCGCCATGCCGATCTGGCGCGCACGGATGACCCAGCCCAATTCCGCGCACAGAACCAGCAGCAGAAAATCAACGCATCCCAGCAACAGCACCACATGCGACACGTAATGTTTGAACAGCCGGACCATCACGCTCCCATGTCACGCCGCTGGGTCATATCCGCCGAACGGAGTACCGATCCGATCCGTTTGGCAATTCCAGCGAATTTTTGCATATAATCGACAACGAAGCGTGAAGATGGGCGTTAGCGCTATTGACGACACAAAAGCGCCCGCGATCTGCGGCGCACCGTCGAAAGGGAAAAAATGCAAAGCATGATCGTTCCGGTGATCCTGTCCGGCGGGTCGGGCACGCGCCTATGGCCGATGTCCAAGCCGGAAATGCCCAAGCAATTGCTGCCGCTGACCGCGGACGACACCATGCTTCAGCTCACCGCCAAGCGCGCACAGGGCGACCGCTATGCCGCACCCATCGTGGTGGCGGGCGCGCGGCACGCCAGTCTGGTCGAAGACCAGTTGACCGCGGCCGGCGCGCCGCCCCAGGCGCTGATCCTGGAACCGATGGCGCGCAATACCGCGCCCGCGATTGCCCTGGCGGCACTCGCCGCATGGCCGGAAGATGCGCTGCTCGTCATGCCGTCCGATCACGTGATCGCCGATGTCGACGCCTTCCACCGCGCGATCGATGCCGCACTCCCGTTGGTGGCCAACGGATGGCTCGTCACCTTCGGCATCACCCCCGACTCGCCGGAAACCGGCTATGGCTGGATCCAGGTCGGCGATGCGATCGGCACCGGCGTCCACAAGGTCGCCCGCTTCGTCGAAAAGCCTCGCCGGGAACGCGCCGAAGCGATGCTGGCATCGGGTGACCATGTGTGGAACGGCGGCATTTTCCTGTTCCGCGCCGACATGTATCTGCAGGCGCTTGCCCAGCACGCCCCCGAAATGCTGGTCTCCGCCGAAAAGGCGATGAGTGCGGCACTGCGCGAAGGAACGCGCATCCACCCCAATGCGGAGGCTTTCGCCACCTGCCCGTCCGACTCCATCGACTATGCGGTCATGGAAAAGGCCGAGCGTGTCGCCGTGGTGCCCGTTACCATGGGCTGGAACGATGTCGGCAGCTGGGATGCGCTTCACGCGATCAGCGACCTGGACGGTTTCGGCAACGCTCACCGCGGCGAGGTGATCGCCGTCGATACCAAGGACTGTCTGATCCGCACCGACCGGGTACGTGTCGCGGCGATCGGGGTGTCGGACCTGATCGTGGTGGCAAGCGGTGACGACATTCTAATCCTGCCGCGCGGACGCAGCCAGGAGGTCAAGCGCCTGCTGGACGCGATGAAGCGCTGAACGTTCCAGATCGATCATTCGCAACGAAAAAGGGGCCGGAGGAACGATCCTCCGGCCCCTTTTCTGTTCGGCTGGCGCCCGTAACATCCCCGGCCAGTCGAAACCGGCCGAGGACATTGCGAACTTAGAAGTCCATGCCGCCCATGCCGCCGCCGGGCATGCCGGCCGGCATTGCGGGCTTGTCTTCCGGCAGCTCGGACACGGTGGCTTCCGTGGTGATGAGCAGGCCGGCGACCGAGGCCGCGTTCTGGAGGGCGGTGCGCACGACCTTGGTCGGGTCGATCACGCCGGCCGAGACCAGGTTCTCATAGGTGTCGGTCGCGGCGTTGAAGCCGATCGTCGGGTCGTTGCCGTCGAGCAGCTTGCCCGAGACGACAGCGCCGTCCTGGCCGGCATTCTGCGCGATCTGGCGAACCAGCGAGGTCAGCGACTTGCGAACGATGTCGATGCCGCGGGTCTGGTCGTCATTCTCGCCGGTCACGCCTTCCAGCGCCTTCGATGCGTACAGCAGCGCCGTACCACCGCCCGGGACGATGCCCTCTTCGACGGCCGCGCGGGTCGCGTGCAGCGCGTCGTCGACGCGGTCCTTGCGCTCCTTCACCTCGACCTCGGTCGCACCACCGACCTTGATCACGGCAACGCCGCCGGCGAGCTTGGCGAGACGCTCCTGGAGCTTCTCGCGGTCGTAGTCGCTGGTGGTGTTCTCGATCTGCGCACGGATCGCCTCGGTGCGGCCCTTGATCGCGTCGGCTTCACCCGCACCGTCGACGATGGTGGTGTTGTCCTTGTCGATCGTGACGCGCTTGGCGGTGCCCAGCATGCCGACGGTGACGCTCTCGAGCTTGATGCCCAGGTCTTCCGAGATCAGCTCGCCCGCGGTCAGGATCGCGATGTCCTCGAGCATCGCCTTGCGACGATCACCGAAGCCCGGCGCCTTGACGGCTGCGACCTTCAGGCCGCCGCGCAGCTTGTTGACGACCAGCGTGGCGAGCGCCTCGCCCTCGATGTCCTCGGCGATGATGAGGAGCGGACGGCCCGACTGGACGACGGCTTCCAGGATCGGGAGCATCGCCTGCAGGTTCGACAGCTTCTTCTCGTGGATCAGGATGTACGGGTCGTTCAGCTCGACCGTCATCTTCTCCGGGTTGGTGATGAAGTAGGGCGACAGGTAGCCGCGGTCGAACTGCATGCCCTCGACGACGTCCAGCTCGAACTCGAGACCCTTGGCCTCTTCGACGGTGATGACGCCTTCCTTGCCGACCTTCTCCATCGCTTCCGCGATCTTCTCGCCGACTTCACGGTCGCCGTTCGCGGAGATGATGCCGACCTGTGCGACTTCCGACGAGCCCGAGACGGGCTTCGAGCGGGCCTGCACGTCCTCGACCACCTTGGTGACAGCGAGGTCGATGCCGCGCTTCAGGTCCATCGGGTTCATGCCCGCGGCCACAGACTTCATGCCCTCGCGCACGATCGCCTGGGCGAGAACGGTCGCGGTGGTGGTGCCGTCGCCGGCAATGTCGTTGGTCTTCGAGGCCACTTCGCGCACCATCTGCGCGCCCATGTTCTCGAACTTGTCCTTGAGCTCGATTTCCTTGGCGACGCTGACGCCGTCCTTGGTGATGCGGGGAGCACCGAAGCTCTTGTCGATCACGACGTTGCGGCCCTTCGGCCCCAGCGTGACCTTGACTGCATCGGCGAGGATGTCGACGCCGCGCAGGATGCGCTCACGCGCGTCGCGGCCGAATTTCACGTCCTTGGCTGCCATGTGGCTACCCTTTCAGATGTGTGAATTTGGAAAGAAGTGGAAGCGTAAGGCTGAATTAGCCGACGATCCCCAGAATGTCCGATTCCTTCATGATCAGAAGGTCTTCGCCATTCACCTTAACCTCGGTGCCCGACCACTTGCCGAACAGGATACGGTCGCCTGCCTTGACGTCGAGCGGCGTCACCTTGCCGTCTTCGGCCTTGCTGCCGGTGCCGGCGGCGACGACTTCGCCCTCTTGCGGCTTTTCCTTGGCGGTGTCGGGGATGATGATTCCACCGGCCGTCTTCTCCTCCGCCTCGACACGGCGGACGAGGACGCGGTCATGCAACGGACGAAAGTTCATCGCGGATGTCCCTCTTTTAAATACGTGTGACACTTTTTTGGCACTCCGCGAATGTGAGTGCCAACGCCGCGGATATGTGGCGGGGGGGATGGTGCGTCAACGGGCGGGGACGGAAAAAATCGCTGCCCAGGATCGGCCGTGCGGAACCAGCGGCGATTCCGGCTTTTTCGTGATCAGTCTCTCCGCACGTTCTGTGTTGGAAGGCTAATACAGGCCATTTACGCGCACGCTTCGCTGTTCTAGCGTCCCGCGCATGACCGACGCTCGCGCCGCTTCGCCACTCGACCAGGATTTCAGCCGCCCCCCCGGCGGGGCACCGCCCAAACGGCGCCGCGGCGGCTGGCGCCTGCTGCGCGGCGCGTGGAAATTGCTGGTCGGCGTGAAGGACCTGCTGGTCCTGATCGCGATGCTGATCTTTTTCGGCCTGCTGTTCGCTGCCCTTAATGCGCGTCCCGGCACCAAGGCGATCAAGCCCGGTGCGCTGCTCCTCAACCTTCGCGGTTCGATCGTCGAACAGCCTGAGGAGATGGATGCCTTTGCGATGCTGTCCGGTCAGGAGGTGCCGCGTCAATATCGCCTGCGTGACGTGGTGCGGGCGATCGATACCGCGCGCAGCGATAGCCGGGTCAAGGCGCTGGTCCTCGATCTGGACGGGTTTTCGGGCGGGTATCCGGCCGTGATCCAGGAGGTTGCCGACGCGATGGGCCGCTTCCGTGCGACCGGCAAGCCGGTGCTCACCTATGCCACCGGCTATACCGACAGCGACTATCGCCTCGCCGCGCAGGCCAGCGAAATCTGGATGAACCCGATGGGCGGCACGCTGTTCACCGGGCCGGGCGGCAACCAGCTTTATTACAAGGGGCTGATCGACAAGCTGGGAGTGACCACGCACGTCTACCGCGTCGGTCGCTACAAATCCTTTGTTGAGCCCTATACCCGTGCCGACCAGAGCCCCGACGCCCGTGCCGCCAGCCAGGCGCTGTACGGATCGCTGTTCGCCCAGTGGCGCGAATCGATCGCCAAGGCACGCCCCAAGGCGCAGGTGGCCCGCTTCCTGGCGCAACCCGACCAACTGGTGCTCGCCGCCAATGGCGACACCGCACGCGCCAATCTCGCCGCGGGGCTGGTCGACAAGCTGGGCGACCGTATCGCCTTCGGCCGCCGCGTCGCGCAGATTGCCGGTGTCGCCAATGATCGCCCGCTCGGCAGCTTCAACACGGTCGGCTATGACGCATGGGTGCGCGCCAACCCCCTGCCCACTTCGGGTGACGCGATCGGCGTGCTGACCGTTGCCGGCGAGATCGTCGATGGCGAGGGTGGCCCCGGCACCGCCGCCGGCGACACGATCAGTAAGGCGATGCTCGACGGGCTGGCCAAGAAGAAGCTGAAGGCGCTGGTCGTGCGGGTCGATTCGCCCGGCGGCTCGGCGCTCGCCTCCGAACAGATCCGCCTCGCCGTGCTGGAAGCCAAGAAGCGGGGATTGCCCGTGGCCATCTCGATGGGCGGCCTCGCTGCGTCCGGCGGCTATTGGGTATCCACCGCCGGCGACCGCATCTTTGCCGAACCGGGCACGATCACCGGCTCGATCGGCATCTTCGGCCTGATCCCAACGTTCGAGAACACGCTCGCCAAGATCGGCATCACCAGCGATGGCGTGAAGACCACGCCGCTGTCCGGCCAGCCCGACATATTGGGCGGCACGACGCCGATGCTCGACACCATCCTTCAGGCGGGGATCGAGCATGGCTACCGCCAGTTCATCGGCCGCGTCGCCGCCGCCCGCCGGATGACGCCGGCGCGCGTGGACGAAATCGCGCAGGGTCGCGTCTGGGATGGCGGCACCGCCCATCAATTGCGGCTGGTGGACCAGTTCGGCAACCTGTCCGACGCCGTCGCCTGGGCCGCGCGTCAGGCAAAGCTCGACCCCGCCAAGGTCCATGCCGAATATCTTGAAAAGGAGCCGGGCTTCGCTGCCAAGCTGGCGGAAAGCTTTGGCGGTGACGATACCGATGACACGGCGGGCCCTGCCGCTGACATCTTCGCACGCGTCGCCGCCGATCGCCGCGCGACGCTGGCCCGTGCGCTGGGCGATGTGGCGCGGCTGACGCGTGGCGGATCGATCCAGGCGCGGTGTCTGGAATGCGGCGGCTTCGGTGCGACCGCATCGGCCTCCGACGCGCGCCTGCTCGACCTGATCATGGCGCGGATCGGGCTGTGATTTCGGTTCGTGCCGCCCGGCCGGATGATGCCGCGGCGATTGCGGCGATCTACGCCCCCCATGTGCTGGCAGGCGTGGTGTCGTTCGAAACGGAGGCGCCGGACGCGGCCGTCATGCAGGATCGCATGACCGCGTCGGGCGGCCTCTATCCCTGGATGGTCGCCACCGTCAGCGAAGGCGCGACGGGTACGGACGAGCGCGTGCTGGGCTATGCCTATGCCGCGCAATTCTCACCGCGCGAGGCCTATCGCTGGGCGGTGGAAACCACGATCTACGTCGCCGACGGGGCGCAGCGTCAGGGCCTCGGCCGGCTGCTCTATCAGGCACTGGTCGCCACGCTGCGCAAGCAGGGCTTTACCCAGGCGATCGGGCGCATCGCGCTTCCCAACGACCGTTCGATCACGCTGCACGAAGCGGTCGGCTTTCGTCGCGCCGGCGTGTTTCGCGAGATCGGCTACAAACATGGTCGCTGGATCGATGTCGGCTATTGGCAGCGCGAGCTGGCGGATGCCGCCCTGCCCCCTGCCGAACCGCACCGCTTTGCAGAGGTCGGCGTGATCCGCGGCTGACGGGTCAGCGTTGTCCGCGATAGGCGGGCAGCGCCAGATGAAAACGGATCGCCACCGCGCGCAGCACAAAGCCGGCGGTGGCCGCCACCGGCGCGGCGATCCCGACCGGCACTCCCAGGGCCAGCAGCACCACGAAGCTCGCCGACGACAGCGCCGCCGCGGTGACGTATAATTCCGGCCGCATCAGGATCGACGGCTCACCCGCCAGCACGTCGCGGATGATGCCCCCCACGCACGCCGTCACCACCCCCATCACCACTGCCGGAATGGGGGGCACGCCGTATTTCAGCGCCTTGGCCGCGCCGTACACGGCATAGGCCGCCAGCCCGACCGCATCGAACCAGGCCAGCGCCGCGCCCCGCCACCAGCGCTCCGGCGTCAGCCACACCACCAGCGCCGCCGACAGGCACACCGCCGCGGCGCGCGCATCATGGATCCAGAACACCGGCGCCCCGATCAGCAGGTCGCGCACCGTGCCGCCTCCCACGCCCGTGATCAGCGCGAAGAAGGCCAGCGTCACCATGGTCTGCGCACGCTTGGCCGCCGCCAGCGCCCCGGAAATCGCGAACACGGCCAGCCCGGCCAGATCGAGCCACGGTGCCGCGACGGGCAGGATTTCGACGGATGGCATCATGGTTTTTCCGCCCTTAGCGGCATGCGGCGTGATCATGAACAGCTTGTTGTTCTCCGTTCATGCAACCCGCATTATCCGGAGCACGTTACGCCAGCAGATCAAAACTTTAAGGGAGTACAGGTAATGCGTAAGTTGATGCTCGCACTGGGTTGCACCGCGATGGTCGTGCCCACGGTCGTTCTGCCGGTCTCTGCCGCCGATGCGCAGCGCCGCGGCAAGTATCGGGAATGGCGCGATGACCGCGGCCGCGTCCGCTGCCGCAAGCCGGACGGCACCACGGGCCTCGTCGTCGGCGGCGTCGCCGGCGCGCTCCTCGGCCGGACGATCGACACCCGCGGCGACCGTACGCTCGGCACCCTGGGCGGCGCTGCAGCCGGCGCCCTGGCCGGCCGCGCGATCGATCGCACCGCGCCGGTCCGCGCGTCGATCGCGTCGAGCGTCGCCACCCACCAATTGTTGTCGCCATTGCCGAGCGC
>NZ_CAMLAC010000124.1 GCF_946477935.1 uncultured Sphingomonas sp.
GCTGGGAAATGGCCCACCACACCGTGAACGGCGAGAAGACGTTCCGCGTCGGCGCCAGCTTCGCGGTCCAGCCGGATGAGCATTATTACGGTCTCGGCCAGAACCAGGAGGGCGTGCTCGACCTGAAGGGCCGCACCATCGACTGTCGCCACAATTACGACGCGCCTGCGGGCGAGACGGTCTGCGTCCCCTTCATGGTCACCAACAAGGGCTACGGGATCGTCTGGGACAACCCATCGGCGCTGAAGGTGATGCCGGGTCTCCACAACGCCACCCACTGGCAGTCGGAGGTGGGCGAGCGTATCTCGTTCTTCGTCATCACCGGCGACACCACCGACCAGCTCTACGCCGGCTATGCCAGGCTGACCGGCACCACCCCGCTGCCGCCCAAGGCCGCGTTCGGCCTGATCCAGTCCAAGGCGCGCTATGAAAGTCAGGCGGAGCTGATGGCGGTGGCCGATGGCTATCGTCAGCGCAACCTGCCGCTCGACGTCATGGTGCTGGACTGGTTCCACTGGACCCGCATGGGCCAGCTCGACATCGATCGCACCTATTACCCCGATCCCAAGGGGATGAACGACCGCCTGAACGCGATGGGCATGCGCTCGATCATCAGCGTCTGGCCGCGTTTCGAGCGGGAGTCGCGCTACTACAACACCCTCGCCGCCAAGGGCTGGTTCCTGCATGACAAGGACGGCAGCGTGGTGGACGGCCTGCCGGTCCGCTCCGACCGTGCCGGCGCGCTGCTCGACACGACCAATCCCGAAACCGGCCAATGGTTCTGGGAGCGCATCCGCGACAATCTCGCCTCGCAGGGGTTCGACTGGTTCTGGCTGGACGAGACCGAGCCGGATCTGGTGCCGGACGGCCATTTCTACTCGATCGGCTCGGGCGACCGGTATCATAACCTCTATCCCCTCACCCACACCACCCCCGTGGCGGAAGGGTCGGCTAGGGATCGTCCGAACCTTCGCAACCTGATCCTCGCCCGCGCCGCCTATCTCGGCGTCCAGCGCAATGGTGCGCTGTTCTGGTCGTCGGACATCAAGTCGACTTGGGAGGCGCTGCGCCGCCAGGTGCCTGCCGGCCTCGGCTTCACTGCGACGGGCATGGCCTATTGGGGCAGCGACATCGGCGGCTGGCAATGGCCGAACGGTCCCAAGGCCGAACGTCCGCTGCTCATCGATCCCGCCGGTGCGACCGCAATGGCGCCCGATTATGCCGACTATCCCGAATTGATGGTCCGCTGGTTCGGCTACAGCGTCTTCACGCCGACGCTGCGCATCCACGGCCAGCGTCCCGCCGCCTCGATCTGGGATTACGGTAAGGCGGCAGAGCCCGTCCTCGCCAACTTCCTGCGCCTGCGCTATTCGCTGATGCCTTATCTCTACGCGATGGGTCACCAGACCTATCAGACCGGCGCCCCCTTCATGCGCGCGCTGTTCATGGACTTCCCGAACGATCCCAAGGTCGCGACGATCGGCGACCAGTATATGTTCGGTCCCGCCTTCCTGGTCGCCCCCGTCACCGATCAGGGCGTGACGAAGCGGCCGGTCTATCTGCCAGCCGGCGCAGACTGGTATGACTACTGGACGAACCGCCGCTACACCGGCGGCCAGACGATCGAGGTCGCCGCCCCGATCGATCAGGTGCCCTTGTTCGTTCGTGCAGGCTCGATCGTGCCGATGGGCGTGCAGGTGCCCAGCACCGCGACCAAGCAGCCGCTGGAGGCGATCCGCGTCTATCCGGGCCGCGACGCCACCTTCACCCTGTACGACGACGACGGCACGACAAACGCGTACAAGAAGGCCGGCGGCGGTCGTTCGGCCACGCTGCGCTGGGACGATGCGGCAGGCCGCCTCACCGCGTCCGGCAAGCTGCCCACCGACCAGAACCCGGCAACCTTGGTACAGGTGATCCGCCCCGCGTCCTGATCGATTACCCCTCGGGCGCGATCATTTCGCGCCCGAGGCCATTTCGCCCATCGTCACATAATCCAGCTTCCCCGTGCCCAGCACCGGCAGCGCCGCGACCACGCGGATATCGCGCGGGATCGCCAGTTCGGTCACGCCATTGGCACGCCCCCATGCCTGGAAGTCCGCCGCCACCGCATCGGTCCGGGTAGTGAACAGCACCAGTTGCTCACCCTTGCGCGCATCCGGCCGCGTCACCACCGCATGATCGCCCTCTGGCCAGACCTTGGCCGCATAGCCCTCC
This sequence comes from uncultured Sphingomonas sp., assembly GCF_946477935.1. Taxonomy (GTDB): domain Bacteria; phylum Pseudomonadota; class Alphaproteobacteria; order Sphingomonadales; family Sphingomonadaceae; genus Sphingomonas. Next base: position 2,218 of record NZ_CAMLAC010000124.1, read on the forward strand.
ACCGCGGGCAGCGACACCATCTCGCCGCCAATCTTGGCGAAGCGCTTCGCCCGGCCGCGAATGGTGACGAAACCCGCCCTGTCGATCGTCACGATATCGCCGCTGTCATGCCAGCCACCCTCGGGCGGTTGCAGCACGCCCGGCGCATCCGCCTTCAGATAGCCCGCCATGATGTTCGGCCCGCGGATCGACAGCCGCCCGCCTTCCTCGATCCCCGGCACCGCATCGAGCCGCGCCTCCATTCCCGGCAGCAACCGCCCGACGCTGCCCGCCTGGAAATGCATCGGCGTGTTCACCGCGATCACCGGCGATGCCTCGGTCGCGCCATACCCTTCCATGATCCGCAGGCCGAACTTGTGGGCATAGGTCGCCCGCGTCTCGTCGCGCACCCGCTCCGCCCCGGCAAAGATGTAGCGCAGCGAATAGAAGTCGTAGCCATGCGCCATCCGCGCATAGCCCGACAGAAAGGTATCGGTCCCGAACAGGATCGTCGCATTCGCGTCATAGGCCAGCGCCGGCACGATCCGGTAATGCAGCGGGCTGGGATAAAGCAGCGTCTTCACACCCGACAGGATCGGCAGCAGCGTACCGCCGGTCAGCCCGAAGCTGTGGAACACCGGCAGCGCGTTCAGCACCACGTCAGCCGAGTTGAAGTCGATCCGTGCCGACAGTTGCAAGCAGTTGGACAACAGGTTGCAGTGGGTCAGCACCACCCCCTTGGGCAGCCCTTCGGACCCGCTGGTGAACAGGATCACCGCGGGTTGCTCGGGCGACACCCCGTATCGCCGGTGCAGCCGCCCGGCAAAGCGCGTCGCCACCACCGCACGCAGCTTGGCCAGTGTTCCGATCCCGGCGCCGATATCCTCCAGATACCGCACGCGCTGCCCCGCCGCCTCCAGCCCCGCGACCACCTCGCCAAGCTTTGCCTGCGTCACGAAGGCGCGCGCGGTGATGATGGTCCCGATCTGCGCCGCGGTGCATGCCGCCTTCAGGTTGGTCAGGCCGGCGGTATAGTTCAGCATCGCCGGCACCCGTCCGATGCCTTGCAGCGCGAAGAAGGTCGCCACCACCGCATTCACATTGGGCAGCAGCACGCCGACCGCCTCGCCCCGCGTCGTGAATGGCGCAAAAGCGCGGCCGAGCGCGATGCTGCCGGTCAGCAGCCGGCCATAGCTCATGGCCTCGCGCTTCACGTCCTCCACTATCGCGGTGCGCGTGCCGTGAATGTCCCTGGCGTCGATCAGTGCCTGGTACAGCGTCCGATCCGCGTTCGATGTCGCGAAGATCATCTCGCTCATCACATCGTACAGCTTGGCACCGGCCGCGGCGCGCCGCTGACGTGCGGTCTCGCCCTCCACCGCGAAGCGGCGCGGCGGCAGGATCGTCAGGTCGATCTTGGGAAAGGCCCGCAGCCGCAGCTTGCCGCGCAACCGGGAGAACGGCGTATACTGGGCGCCGTCGATCCGCACCGGCACGATTGGGGCATCGGCCTTGTCGGCGATCATGCCGGGGCCGTCGAACACCTTCATCAGCGCGCCCGTCACCGTGATCCGCCCCTCGGGAAAGATCACCAGCGTCCGCTCCTCGCGCACCGCCTTCACCATCGCCTTGGCCGCCATCGGATTCGTCGGATCGACCGGAAAGGCATCGAACATGCCTAGGAACGGCCGCACCCACCAAGCCCGTGCGATCCGCGTCGCGACCGCAAAGGTCGGCTTGCCCGGCAGGAACGCCGCCAATAGCAACCCGTCGAGGAACGACACATGGTTCACCACCAGGATCGCCCTCTCCCCCGGTTTCGGCATGTTCTCCGCCCCATGCACCTCGACCCGGTACAGCAGCACCAGCAACCCGCGGATCAGCGCCTTGAACACCGTCTCCGGCAGCAGCCAGCACGAGATCAGCGCGATCGCCAGCGTGGCGAAGCCCATCGCGCCGATCACCCCCGGCACGCTGGTTCCGCTTGCCAGCAACGCGGTCACCACCGCCACCATCAGGACGGTGACGAACGCATTGACGATGTTGTTCGCCGCGATGATCCGCGAGCGCTCGGCGGGCACGCTGTGTACCTGCAGGATGGCGTAGAGGGGCACGATGAACATGCCGCCGGCAAAGGCGATGCCGGTCAGCGCGATCAGGATATGCCAGCTCCCGCCAGTGCCCAGGAACGCGGCGACATCGGCGTGATCCGTCACCGGCACGAAGTGCTGCGTGGCGATCCACAGGTCGATCAGGAACACCGCCATGCCCAGCGCCGCACCCGGCACGTAGCGCGCGGAGACCTCACCCCCCAGCAGCCGGTTGACCATCAGCGATCCGGCCGCGACCGATACGGAAAAGACCAGCAGGAACAGCGTCACCACGCCCGGCCCGGCATGCAGCGTCCCGCTGACCAGCGGCGCGAATTCGGACAACAGGATCGCGCCCACCGAAAAGAACCAGCTTATTCCCAGGATCGCCAGCCACACGCCGCGTCCCGCCCTGGCGACTGTCAGGATCTTCCACGTACCCCTCAGGATGTTGCGCTCGATGCGCAGGCCCGGCGCGGCGGCGGGCGCGGCAGGCACCGCCAGGCTTGCCACGAACCCCAGCACCGCCACGCCCGTCGCCGCCAGTCCCGCCTCCCAGGTCGGGATCACCCCGCCCAGCAACTGCCCCGCCAGGATCGCCAGAAACGTTCCCGCTTCGATCAGGCCGGTGCCGCCCATCACCTCATGCTGCCCCAGATGCTGCGGCAGGATCGAATATTTGACCGGCCCGAACATCGTCGAATGCACGCCCATCAGGAACAGGCAGGTGAGCAGCACCGGAATCGACTGGAACCAGAACCCGCCCAGCGCCAGCATCATGATACCGATCTCGGCGGCCTTGACCGCGCGGATCAGCACCGCCTTGTCGAACTTGTCGGCAAGCTGCCCGGCCAGCGCCGACAGCAGGAAATAGGGCAGGATGAACAGCCCGGTGGCGACCGTCGCCAACAGCTCGGCCTTTTCGGGCGCCGCCGCGTACAGGCCGAAATTGGCCAGGAACAGCAGCGCGAACTTCAGCAGATTGTCGTTGAAGGCGCCCAGGAACTGGACGACGAACAACGGCGCGAAACGACGCTTGCCGAGCAGCGACAGGTCAGGTGCGGACATGGATGGCGACTCCTTCCAGATGCCTTCGTCTAGCATCAATTGAGCATCGCTCAATAGAAAATTGTGCGCCGTTCAATTTTATGCTAGTCGTGCTTCATGGGAAGACGATCGGACCACAGCCGCGCCGAACTGGAGGCGTTGATACTGGATACGGGATCGGCGCTGATGGCGGAGGTCGGTCTTGCCGGCTTCTCCGCGCGGGAGGTGGCGCGGCGGATCGGCTATTCGATCGGCACGATCCACAATGTCTTCGGCACCTCCGACCGGCTGATCACCGCGATCAACACGCGCAGTTTCGCGCGATGGGCGGCCGGTCTGCGCGAACAACTCGATGCGGGTGGCGACACCGACCGCATCGCGACGCTGGTGAACGGCTATTTCGGCTTTGCTCGTGCGCATCCCAATCTCTGGACCGCGATCTACGACCATCGCCTTCCCGCAGAGGCCTCGCTTTCCGAACAGGATCAACAGGCTAGGGGCATACTGACCGAGATCGTGATCGCGGAGGTCGCACACGCCCTCGGCGCTCCCGCCGACGACCACGTCGCCGCCCTCGCCCGCTCGCTCATCGCCACCGTCCACGGCCACTGCACCTTCGCCATCTCCGGCGCCTGGGCGCTCATGGGCGAAGCCGCACCCGAGGTCGCCGCCCTCGCCCGTGTGCGCGAAGCGTTGGCCGGCCACGCCCGCACATAGGCACCCGTCCGTCCCCCTGCCCCGGCAAACGGCAGCCACGCCGCCGCGACGCCCGGTTACTCCGCTCCCGTGGCCCGCGCCGCCCGCGCCTTGTCGGGCGTCGTACCCTCGCCCGCAAAGGGCGTCAGACGGAAGGTGACCCGCGTCGGCTCCGCGCGCGTGCGATATTCGGGCAGCGGCAGGCCGAAATCGCTCCACTGCGTGTCCCCGCCCACACCCCACTGCGCGGCATCCACCAGCAGCGTGACCTGCCCGTGCGGCACCACGTCCGTCGACTTCCACGTGCCCGGCGCCTTGCGATCCAGATCGGCATAGGGGAAGGCCAGCGCGTTCATCATCAACGGTCGATCGCCTTCGACCCGCACGCCCCGTCCGGCGCCCGACACTTCCATCCAGCGGACGTCCACCTTGTTGCCCGTTTCCTGCGGACGGATATAGTCGTGATTCTGTTCGGCGATCGCGCCGCGCCACAGGCCGATCGGGGCCGAGGTCTTGCGGTCGACATAGCTTTCATGCGGGCCGCGCCCATACCATTCCACCGTGGTCAGATCGGTGGGCAGCGCAAAGGCCAGGCCAACCCGGAACGGGGGCGGCAGATCCTGCTTCACCGGGGTCAGCGCGCCGCTCACCGCAACCGATCCGTCTCCCGCCATCGCATAACGCGTCTCGAACGTCGCCGCGCCATCGCCCAGGTCGAAGTTCACCGTCACCGCGTCACGCCCCACCTGGACGGATCGGACGCGTCGCGTCTCGCTCATCGCCTTCCAGGGCGCCAGCTTGCGCGCACTACCCACGCCCAGATCATTGTCGGTCACTGCCCGCCAGAAATGCGGCGCACCCCCGGTCGCCAACTCGCGCCCGTCCTTGGTGTAGCGACGGATCAACCCGGTCGAACGATCGATCTCCAGCGTGGCACCCGCTGCCCGCATCGTCACCACCCCGGCAGACTGCTTCACCGCCACGTCTCCCGCCGTGGCCGTCGCCGAAGCGGCTGGCGGCGTACCCAGCGCGAACTGTTCGAACCCGATCTCCGTGCCGCCCGGCACCAGCGGCACCGCCCCGTCGCGCGTGCGCACCCGAACCGTGGCGAAATACTCCGCATCGGCCTTTCGCGGGACGCCCGCCAGCGGCAGCGTGATCGTATCCGCACTCCGTGCTGCCGTCGACAGAGCCGGCAGCTTGCCCGATGCGACCGATACGCCGTTTTCCAGCACTTCCCAGTCCATGTCGAAACCCGACAGGTCACGGAAGTCATACCGGTTGTGCACCGTCACCCGTCCACTGGCAGGGTCGAAGCCGTCGAACTGGACCGGCGAATAGACCTTGCGGAGCTCGTACAGATGCGGGTTCGGCGTACGATCGGATTGCAGCAGGCCGTCACCAAACTCGATATCGCCGCCCGGATTGGGCCCGTACTCGCCGCCGTCACCCCAATAACGCCGGCCATCCTTGGTGTAGCGATACATCGACTGGTCCACCCAGTCCCACACGAACCCGCCCTGCAACTTGTCCGGGTGCGCGTAGATCGTGCCCCAATATTCCTTGATGTTGCCGCCCGAATTACCCATCACATGCAGATATTCGCACTGGATCATCGGCTGCTTGAAATTCCAGTTGCGCGCGTAATCGTCCATCTTGACCGCCGGATCATACATCGGCGCGTAGATATCGGCGTACCAGTTGGGTCTGTGGTCGCTGATCCCGTCCCATGTCCCCCAACCCAGATAGCTGATCAGCCGCCCAGGATCGCGCGCCTTCGCGGCAGCCGCGGCCGCCTCGAAGTTCGGCCCGATCCCCGCCTCGTTGCCCAGCGACCAGAAGATGACGGAGGGATGGTTCTTGTCCCGCTCGACCATGTTGGTCACGCGGCTGACATGCGCCTCCCGCCACGCGGGGTCGAAGCCGATCTGATACCTGGCGCGCTCTCGTGGATGTCGGTTCGCGTAATCCATGTACGCGTGGCTCTCGATATTGGCCTCGTCCATCACATACAGGCCGTACCGATCTGCCAGGTCGTACAGATAGGGGTCGTTCGGATAGTGCGAGGTACGGATCGCATTGATGTTGTTGCGCTTCATCAGGCGCACGTCACGCTCCATCGACTCCCGGCTGATGACGTGAAACGTCTCGGGATCATGCTCGTGCCGGTTGACGCCGCGAATGGTGATCGGCCGTCCGTTGACGCTGACCAGTCCGTTCCTGATCGCGACGTTGCGAAAGCCGATGCGCCGTGCGGTTGACTGGACCACGCGCCCGCGTGCGTCCAGCAGTTCGGTGACCAGCGTGTACAGTTCGGGCGTCTCGGCAGTCCAGGCACGCACCTGTGGCACATCGCCAGACAAGGTCACCCGCCGTGCATCCCCCCGGGGCACCGCCCGGTTGGCGGTCAACACCTGCCGATCGCCGTCCAGCAGCACGATCCTGGCCGTCGCGGCCTCCGCACCCGTTACCGCGACATCCACCGAGAGCCGCCCATCGCGATTGGCATCGTCAAGCCCGGCATGAACGAAGGTATCCGCGATCCGCGTGGCCGGCACCGCCATCAGATACACCGATCGCTCGATACCCGACACGCGCCAGAAATCCTGATCCTCCAGATAACTGCCATCGGACCAGCGGTAGATCTGCATCGCGATCGTGTTGCGCCCCGGCTTCAGGAACCGGGTGACGTCGAACGCGCTCGGCAGTTTCGAGTCCTCCGAATATCCGACCTTCTGACCGTTCACCCACACATAATAGGCCGAACCGGCCGCGCCGATATGCAGCACCACGTCCTGACCCGACCAGTTGGCGGGCAGGTCTATGTCGCGTCGGTATGACCCCACCGGATTGGTATCGTGCGGGATCAGCGGGCGGTTCGCCGGAAACGGATAGGTGATGTTGTTGTACCGGGCCTGATCGTAGCCCTCCGCCTGCCAGTCCGCCGGCACCTTGATGCTTTTCCAGGTCGATACGTCGTAATCGGGCCGCTCGAACCCGTTCGGTACCTGATCCGCACCCGGCGACAAGGCGAACTTCCATTCGCCATCCAGCGACAGATAGCGCCGCGAATCCGCCTCGACCCCGGCCAGCGCCCGCTCCCGCGTCTCGAACGGGAAGCCCGTGGCACTGGCGGGAAGCTTGTTGCGGGCGAAGACAGCCGGATTTTCCCAGTCGGGGCGGGAGGGATCGATTTGGACCGGCTGCACCTGTGGCCCGCCCTGCGCCTGCGCGACACTCCCCATCGCAAGCACCGAGGCCGCCCCTGCCAACAGCCTGAAGATCCGCATCACCCTCTCCCCCTACCCAACAGCGGTTGCACCGCCAAATTGACAGACAAATTACATACTACAAGTCATAGCATCCAGTCGAAAGTGATGAAGAGGTAAAAAGATCGACAATCTGAGCTAAAACTCCCGATAATGCGTCATGTTGCGCGAGATCGGAACGCCCGGTCCTTAGCTCCGCATTGCCGTATCCACGATGCCTGCAGGCAGAGTCATCATACGTATTTCATACAGAACCGCATCGTCCCGCAGCGCGGTTACCACCACGTCGGCCGGCGTTCCGGCGCCGTTTCCCGGCACCGCATAGTCGATCGCAGCGAAATGCCCTTCTCCACCCTCGACGCGCCGCCCGGCGCCCAGTGCCTGTCCGTCGACACTGATACCCATCTTCCGATCGACATCGCCGCGCGCGACCAGCACGCGAAGCACCGCCGCGCCCGGGCGCCGCGCCAGCACCATCCGCATGGATTCGCCGGGACGCAGCCGCCGGGCCGAGCGCCCGCTCCAGTTCACCACCTCGCTGTGGTCCGATTGGAACTGGTGGTCGCGCTCGGGCTGCATCTCGCCCAGATGGATGATGTCCGACGTACGCCGGGCCAGCGCCCGCGCTTCCTCCTGTGCCTGCACATACCCCGCCTTGGCACCGGCCCAGCCGGCGGGCGTAAAGGTCGGAAAATACACTGCCGCCCGCCGGTCATATTGTGAAAAGAACGGCTTGAAGGTCAGCGCCTCGTTCAACGCCCCCACCGCCCGGAACTGCCCTGCGCCACCGGCCGGCGCCAGCGCGCCCGTCGCGGCCGCCGCGGTGACGAGCGCCGGCCCCACACCCTCGAACTGCGCATCGGCCGGTCCCATGTCTGCCGCCAGCACCAGCGGCCCATAGGTGAACGCCACCGTCGACGCATCGCCCGGCGTCGGGTGCGCCGCCACCGCCATCGGCAGCGTCACCTTCACCACGTCACCGGCCCGCCACCGCCGCTCCAGCACCGCATAGCCACCCCGC
>NZ_CAMLAC010000125.1 GCF_946477935.1 uncultured Sphingomonas sp.
GCGACCGTCGGCGGCGATCAGATAGGCGCGGCGATTGGTCGTGCCCCAGTCGATCGCGATGTAAGCGCCGTCGCTGGGAACGGCGTGGTCAGGGTTAGGGGCAGGCGGCAAATCAGGAACCCTCTCTTGGCCGGGCGATTTGTAAGACAATACCAGCCCCGCCGCAAGTCAGGCCGAGCGGGAAAGCAGCCGTTCGGTATCCTCATGCGCCTGATCGATCAGCTTGATCGTGGCATCGCGCGCGGCGGCGGTGTCGCGGTTGGCGATCGCCTCGAACAGCAGGCGGTGTTGCGGCATGGAATCGCGGGGCCGGTGGCTGCCGCGATGCTTGAACAGGGTGGTCCAGCGGACGGCGGCGCCGATGCTGCCGGCGAGGCTGACCAGCAGTTCGTTGTGCGTCGCCTCCAGGATGATGTTGTGGAAATCCTGATCGGCGGCCTGGCCGGTCGCGTTGCCCAGGCCGTGCTGCGCCATGGTCTCCAGCGCATGACCCATGCGGCCCAGTTGGCGCGCATCACGGCCCAGCGCGGCCAGTTCGGCGGCGGCGGGCTCGACGATCATGCGCAACTGGAACAGGCTGCGCACGAAGCCGGCGGGGGGCTCGCCCTCGAACATCCAGGCGAGCAGATCGGGATCGAGCAGGTTCCAGGTCTGGCGTTCGCGCACGCGGGTGCCGGTCTTGGGCTTGCTGAGGACGAGGCCCTTGGCGGCAAGCATGCGGATCGCCTCGCGCACAACGCTGCGCGAGACGCCGCGGCGCTCGGCGATCTCGACCTCGCCGGGCAGGGTACTGCCCGGCGGGTGCTGGCCGGTGACGATCGCGATCCCGATTTCCCGCGCGATCAGCGAATGTGCGGGGCCGCGTCGTTCTTCTTTCAGCATTCAGCCTCCCATCGAGCCCCGGACGTGCGCGCCGGGGCTGGATAAGTCAAACCGCTCCTGAATGTTAGCGGCTCAGCCGGCCAGCTTGTCCTGGGTGCGGGTGTCGAAATCGCCGGCGTCATGGCGTTCGTGAAGCTGCTCGGCAGGATCGCCGAACAGGCGGTTGACCATGCGGCCGCGGATGACGGCGGGGCGGGCGGCGATCTCGTCGGCCCAGCGGCGGACATGGGTGTAGTCGCCGACCGACAGGAACTCGGCGGCGTCGTAAAGCTGGCCGAGGACCAGGCCGCCATACCAGGGCCAGGCGGCCATGTCGGCAATGCTGTAGTCGTCACCGGCCAGGAAGCGCGTTTCGGCCAGTCGGCGGTCGAGCACGTCGAGCTGACGCTTGGCCTCCATCGCGAACCGGTCGATCGCATAGGCGATCTTCGTTGGCGCATAGGCGTAGAAATGGCCGAAACCGCCGCCGACGAAGGGGCCGCTGCCGACCTGCCAGAACAGCCATGACAGGCATTCCGCACGCGCCGGGCCGGAGGCGGGCAGGAAGGCGCCGAACTTTTCGGCAAGATAGGTGAGGATCGCCCCGGATTCGAACAGGCGGACGGGCTCCGGCCCGCTGCGATCCATGAGTGCGGGGATCTTGGAGTTCGGGTTCACCGCGACGAAGCCGCTGCCGAACTGGTCGCCATCGTTGATGCGGATCGGCCAGGCATCATATTCGGCACCGGTATGGCCGAGCGCCAGCAGCTCCTCCAGCATGATCGTCACCTTCACGCCGTTGGGCGTGGCGAGCGAATAGAGTTGCAGGGGATGCTCCCCGATCGGCAGGTCCTTGTCATGGGTGGGGCCGGCGACGGGGCGGTTGATGCTGGCGAAGCGGCCGCCATTGTCCTTGTTCCATTCCCAGACGCGAGGCGGCACATAATCGGTCATCACAAGGGTCTCCGCGAAGCAAAGGTCTGCCCGGAGGTAGCCGTGATCGCGGTATTTACAAGCGGCGGCCGAACCGATCGGGGGCGAGCCGGGTGAGGTCGACGGGCGGCGTCGTACCAGACGCCAGCGCTGCAATAGCCTCGGCGGTGATGGGGGCGAGGGTCAGGCCGAGATGGTTGTGGCCAAAGGCGCACAGGATGCCCGCCGCGGCGCCGATCGCGGGAAGATAGTCGGGCAGGGTGGGCCGGGCGCCCATCCAGCTTTCCGCATCCGCCATGGGCAGGCCGAGTGCGGCGGCGTGGCCCCGCAGGCGCGCCCATTTGCGCGGATCGGGTGCGGCGGCGTGGCCGGCGAACTCGACGAAACTGGCGGCGCGCAGGCCGCTTTCGAAGCGGGTGACGATCATCGACCGATCCTCGAACACGACCGGAGGAAGGTCGGCGGGCCAGTCGATACCGGGTGGGGACTGAAGGTGATAGCCACGTTCGGCGATGATCGGCACTTTCACCCCATGCGGGCGCAGCAAAGCGGCCGAACCGGTGCCGGCGGCGAGAACGACCCGGTCGGCGGTCAGGCGTGTGCCGTCGGCCAGCGTGGCGGAGCCGGCGTCGATCGCGGTGACGGTGGCGATCCGCTCCGTCCCACCCGCCGCCAGAAAGGCCGCGCGTACGGTGCTGGCGAGGCGGCCGGGATCGGCGACCTGCCCGCTGCCGATGAAGCGGATGCCGCCGGCCAGCGGGGCGGCGATATGGTGGCGCAACGCGCTCAACTCGCCCTCTGCCAGCGGGGTGAACCGGGTGGTGCCGATGTCGGCGGCCCGCCATGCGGCGAGACCGGCGGCGGCGCTTTCGGGCGTTTCCCAGACCACGATATGGCCGTCCTCGCGCAGCAGGTCGGGCGCGCCGATGTCAGCGACGTAGCGACGCCACGCCGGCATCGCCTGGGCAAGCAGGCCGGACAGCGCGGTGCGGCCCTGTTCGAAGCGCGCCGGGGCCGCGGCACGGGTGAGGCGAAGCGCGAAGGGCAGCCAATGCGCGATCTGGCCTGGCGGAAGAGCCAGCGCGCCGCCGCGCAGGAACAGGCGGCGCGCGGCGCTGCGTACCATGCGGGGCGAGGCGATGGGCTCGGCCTGTTCGGTGGCGATGTGTCCCGCATTGCCCCACGAGGCGGCGCGTGTTGCGGCGGATGCCTCGACCAAGGTTACAGCCGACCCAAGCCGCTGTAACGCCAAGGCACAGCTAAGGCCGATCACGCCGCCGCCGATGACCAGAATCGTTCGGGGTGCTTCAACAGAATGGTTGCGCATACCGTGGGTTATACCGTATACGGATGCCATTCAAGGAGTAAGACGTGAACGCAACACCTAAGCTCTGGCACGGCGTCTATCCGGCGGCCACCACCCAGTTCACCGATGCGCTGGACATCGATCACGACGCCACGCAGGGCGTGCAAAGCGCGCTGGTGGATGACGGCGTGACCGGCCTGATCATATTGGGCACCTGCGGCGAGAACAACTCGCTGGAACCGGACGAAAAGCGCGCGGTGCTGAAGGGCGCCAAGGAAGCGGTGAACGGCCGCGTGCCGCTGGTTGCAGGTGTGTCGGAGATGACCACGGCACGCGCCGTGGCGTTCGCGCGCGATGCGGAGGCCATCGGTGTCGATGCGCTGATGCTGCTGCCCGCGATGGTTTATGTGCCCAAGCCCGCCGAACTGGTCGCGCATTGCCGCGCAGTCGCGGAGGCGACCGGCCTGCCGATCATGTTGTACAACAACCCGCCCGCCTACCGGGTGTCGTTCGACTGGGAGACGCTGGACGCGCTGGTCGATGTGCCGAACGTGGTCGCGGTCAAGGAAAGCGCGCCCGATCCGCGCCGCTTCACCGACGTGATCAACCGTTATGGCGACCGGTATACGCTGATGGCGGGGCTGGACGACGTCGCGCTGGAGGGACTGTTGCTGGGCGCGACCGGCTGGGTATCCGGCTTGACGAGCGCTTTCCCGCAGGAATCGGTGGCGCTGGTCGCGGCGGTCGACCGCGGCGACTGGACCGCGGCGCGCGAAATCTATCGCTGGTTCATGCCGCTGCTCCATCTGGATGCCGAGCATGACCTGGTGCAGTCGATCAAGCTGGCAGAACAGATCATGGGCCGCGGGTCCGAGCGGGTGCGCATGCCGCGCCTGCCGCTGGAGGGCGAGCGCCGCGCCGAGGTGATCGCCATGGTGGAAAAGGCGGCGGCGACGCGGCCGACGCTGGCGAGCGCCTGACGGCCACGATGCGCCACACCTTCTTCTGCATCGACGGGCATACCGCGGGCAACCCGGTGCGCCTGGTGGCGGGAGGGGCGCCGCTGCTGCGCGGCGCCTCCATGGCGGAGCGGCGGCTGGACTTCCTGGAGCGGTTCGACTGGATCCGCACCGGGCTGTGCTTCGAGCCGCGCGGGCATGACATGATGTCGGGCGGGTTCCTGTACCCGCCCTGCCTGCCCGACAGCGACGCCGCGATCCTGTTCATCGAAACGAGCGGATGCCTGCCGATGTGCGGGCATGGCACGATCGGGATGATCACCTTCGGCCTGGAGCATGGCCTGATCACCCCGCGCGAGCCCGGCCGGCTGCGGGTTGAGGTGCCGGCGGGCGTGATCGACATCGAATATGCGGTGGAAGGTCCCAAGGTCACGTCCGTGCGCATCCGCAACGTACCCGCCTATCTGGCGGCGGAGGGGATCGCCATCGACGTGCCGGGCTTCGGCCCGCTCAACGTCGATGTCGCCTATGGCGGCAATTATTATGCGATCGTCGAGCCGCAGGGGGCTTACACCTCGCTCGACGATCTGGGCGCGTCGCGGCTGGTGGAGTTGAGCCGCACGATCCGCGAGCTGGTGCGCGCCAAGTTCGAGCCGGTTCATCCGCTGGAACCCTCGATCCGGGGGGTCAGCCATGTGCTGTGGGCGGATAAGCCTTCGGCCGAGGATGCCGATGGTCGCAACGCGGTATTCTATGGCGAGCGTGCGATCGATCGCTCCCCTTGCGGAACCGGAACGTCGGCGCGGCTGGCCCATCTGGCCGCCAAGGGCCGGCTGCATGCGGGCGACCGCTTTGTTCACGAAAGCTATATCCGCAGTCGCTTCATCGGGCGGGTCGAGGCGGACACCGTGCTGGGCGACCGGCCCGCGATCATCCCGTCGATCGAGGGATCGGCGGTCGCGACCGGGTTCAACACGATCTGGATCGATCGGGAGGATCCGTTCTGGGCGGGGTTCTCCGTGGTCTGATTCTCGCGCGAAGGCGCGAAGGGGAGAAGGTTTGTTCGCGCGGAGGCGCGGAGGCGCGGAGAGGCAGTGTTGGCCGCATCCGGGTGCGCTCTATCGGCCGGGAGACAAGCCTTCATTCGTTGTTGAGAGATTGAGCCTTCGGCTCGGCGCTTCTCTCCGCGCCTCCGCGCCTCCGCGTGAACAGGTATCTTCGCGTCTTCGCGTGAACTAAGTTTGACCCAGGGTGGTCTGTCGCCTGCGTTGATGAGGGGTTGGCGACGATGGCGGTGTCCGACAGCTCTGTTCGCGGCGAGAATCCAAAAACTTATTCACGCGAAGACGCGAAGGCCAGAAGAAGAAGGTTTGTTCGCGCGGAGGCGCGGAGAGGTAGCGTTGGCCGCGTCCGGGTGCGCTCTTTTGGCGGGGAGACAAGCCTTCACTCGTTGTTGAGGGGCTGAGCCTTCGGCTCGGTGCTTCTCTCCGCGCCCCCGAGCCTCCGCGTGAACAACTTGAGATCAGCCCAGATCGTCGATCGCGGGCTGGGGCGGGGTGAACCAGGCGGCGCCGGTTTCGGTGACGTGGAAATGATCCTCCAGCCGGACGCCGAAGCGGTCGGGCACCACGATCATCGGCTCGTTGGAGAAGCACATGCCGGGGGCAAGCGGCGTGGTGTCGCCGCGGACGAGGTAGGCGGGTTCGTGGATGCTGAGGCCGATGCCGTGGCCGGTGCGGTGCGGCAGGCCGGGCAGGCGGTAATTGGGGCCGAGGCCGGCGCGTTCGAGCACGCGGCGTGCGGCGGCATCGATCGCCTCGCAGGGCGCGCCGGGGCGGACGGCGTCGAAGGCGGCGGCTTGTGCCTCGTGTTCGATGTTCCAGATCGCGCGGATCTCGTCGCCGACGTCGCCAAAGGCGTAGGTGCGGGTGATGTCGGAATGATAGCCGTCCGCGAGGCAGCCGGTGTCGACCAGCACGAGGTCGCCGTCCCGCAGGATGTCGTCTTGCGGCAGGCCGTGGGGGAAGGCGGTGGAGCGGCCGAACTGGACGGCGCAGAAGGTGCTGCCGGTCGAGCCGAGCGCACGGTGGGCGGCGTCGATGAAGCGGATGACTTCGGACGCGCGGATGCCTTCGTGCAGGATGCGCGCCGTGCGCCGGTGAACCTCCAGCGTCATCGCCTTGGCCTGTGACAACAGCGCCAGTTCGGCGGGAGACTTGACCATGCGGCACCCGTCGATCACCGGTCCGCCATCGACGAGCGCGACATGCGGCGCATCGCGGCGGATGCGGTCGACGAACAGGAAGGCGAGCGCGGGATCGATGGCGAGCGTCGTGGCATTTGCCGCACGCAGCGCGTCGGCGACCAGCGCAGAGGGGCGCGCATCCTCTTCCCACAGGCGGACATCGCCGTCGATGCCGATGCCCGCTTCGAACGAGCCGAGTTCAAAGGCGGGGCAGATGAAGATCGGATCGCCCGCGATCGGCAGCAGCATGGCGACGAGCCGCTCCGTCGCGCCCCAGGCGAGGCCGGCGAAATAGCGCAGGCTGGCACCGGCCCCGACGATCAGCATGTCGGCGCCGGTCTGCGCCATCAGCGTGCGGGCACGGTCGATCCGCGCAATGCGCTCTTCACGGGTAATGGCGGGGGCTGGCGACGCCCAAAGCTGCAACGTGTTCAGTTCCGCTGCCGCCGTCGAACCGCCGATACCCGTCATCGTCCCAATCTCCGTTGTTGCGCGACCGTCTTGGCAGAGACGGCGGGGGACTTCCACCGCGACCGCGCGTTGGGGCGGCAGCGACGATGGAGGTGCGGATGCTGTTCGCGGTGATGACGGTGGTGGCGGCGGCTTCAGTGACGCCGGCCGAGAAAACGCCGGCGGCGGCAAGGGAAGTGGTCGAACGCTATTATGCAGCGATCGCCAGCGGGGATTTTTCGCGCGCATACCGGTTGTGGAGCGACAAGGGCCGTGCGAGCGGCAAGACGCTGGCGGGGTTCACCCGTGGCTTTGCGCAGACGGCGGATACGCGGGTGTTCACCACTGCCCCGGTGAACGGGGATGCCGGCGCCGGATCGGTGTTGGTCACCGTGCCGGTGCGGGTCGAGGCGCGGTTGAAAAGCGGCTTGCGCCAGCGCTTTGCCGGAAGCTACGTGCTGCGCCGGGTGAACGACGTTCCCGGCGCGACCGCCGAGCAGTTGCGCTGGCA
Organism: uncultured Sphingomonas sp.; assembly: GCF_946477935.1. Classification (GTDB taxonomy): domain Bacteria; phylum Pseudomonadota; class Alphaproteobacteria; order Sphingomonadales; family Sphingomonadaceae; genus Sphingomonas. The sequence goes on from NZ_CAMLAC010000125.1 coordinate 7,266, forward strand.
TATCATGTCGGCGCGCCTGATGCCCATCCGCTGATACCAGGTCCAAGGAACTTCCAACCATGCTGCAACACGGCGTGCTGCTGGCCTTTCTGTCGTACAGTGCCTTTGCGCTGAGCGATGCGTCGATCAAGCTGCTGGAAGGGACGATCAACCCGTTTCAACTGGCGTTTACCGGGGCGGTGCTGGGCTTTGCCGCGGTGCCGTTCGCGCGGCGGCGGGGCGAGCGCTGGAGCGATCTGGTACGCTCCAGCCGGCCGGGACCATGGTTCGTACGCGCCGTCGCATCGGGGATCTGCGCGGTATCGAGCGTGGTGGCGTTCACCCGCTTGCCGATGCCCGAGGCGTTCTCGCTGATCTTCCTGATGCCGATCTTCGTCACGATCCTGTCGGTCGTATTGTTGAAGGAGGAGGTAGGCGTGTGGCGGTGGAGCGCGGTGGTGCTGGGGTTCGTCGGCGTGCTGGTGGTGCTGCGCCCCGGGTTCCGCGCGCTGCACCTGGGGCATCTGGCTGCACTGTCGGCCGGGATCACGGCGGCGATCGCGATCGTGATGTTCCGGGTCGCGGGGCCGGGCGAGAAGCGGATCGCGCTCTACGGGGCCGGGTTGATCGGGCCGCTGGTGCTGAACGGGCTGTTGATGATCCCCGGACTGGCGATGCCCGAACCGCGCCAGATGGCGTTCATGGCGAGCTACGGGCTGCTCGCCGCGCTGGGCAACGTGCTGCTGATGTTCGCCGCGCAAGCCTCGCCCGCCAGCCGGATCGCGCCGCCGCAGTATAGCCAGATGATCTGGGCGGTCGCCTTGAGCTACTGGCTGTTCGGGCAGTCGGTGGACGCAGCGACGTTTGTCGGGATCGCGATCATCGTCGCGGCGGGGCTGCTGACCTGGGCGCGCGAGCGGATCAAGGTGCCGGTGTGGCTGCGGCGCATGCCTATGCGGCCGCGCTGACCGCGGCCGCACCCGCCAACCTATCCGTTGTCGCTGAAGCCGGGATAGAGCGTCATGCCGCCATCGACATAGAGGGTGGTGCCGGTGATGTAATCTGCCTCGTCCGAGACGAGCCAGGCGACGGCGCGCGCGACGTCCTCCGGCTCGCCGATGCGGCCATAGGGGATGAGGCGTAGCAGCTTCTCGAGCGCGTCCTTCTCCTCCCATGCCTCGCGGTTGATCGGGGTGCGGATGGCACCGGGCGCGATGGCGTTGATGCGAATGCCCTCCGGCGCGACCTCCTGCGCCAGCGACTTCATCATCATGGCGACGCCGCCCTTGGTTGCGGCATAATTGACGTGGCCGGCCCAGGGGATGATGTCGTGCACCGAGCTCATCGATACGATCACACCGGCCGCGCGGGTGGGGGCGGCGGCGCGGTCCTGAGACCGAAAACGGCGGATCGCTTCGCGGCTGCACAGGAACTGGCCGGTCAGGTTGAGCGAGACGACCGCGTTCCAGTCCGCCAGCGTCATCTCGCCGATCGTCGCATCCTTCTGGATGCCGGCATTGGCGACAAGGATATCGACGCGGCCGAAACGTTCGACGGTGCGGTCGAACATCGCCGTCACCTCCTCCTCCACCGCGACGTCGGCCCGGTGCGCGAAGGCCTGGCCGCCGGCCTGTTCGATCTCCTCCACCAGGGCATCGGCGGACTCCGCGTCGCCGTGATAATTGACCGTCACCCTCGCCCCGCAGGCGGCGAGATGGCGCGCGACGGCATGGCCGATGCCCGAGCTGGCGCCAGTGACGATCGCGCTCGCCCCGTCAAGTTTCGTCATGCTCTGCTATCCCGGTTGCCTGTGTCAGCGGCTACAACACGGGGGCGGGATCCCCGATCCCTTATGGAAACAGATGGGTGACGGTGGCGTCGGGCATCACCGCCTCCACCAGTAGCGAGCGGTGGCAGCCATGGGGTTGCCGCTCGAAGCAGAGCAGCGCGGTCGGGCGTTGCTGCGCCAGATCACGAAGCTGGGCGCCCTGGAAGATTGCCTCCGGCAGTTCGAGTTGACCGGCATAGATGGTGGCGAGGCGGGCATGGTCGAGCTTGCGGGCGGCCTCTCGCCCCTCCGGCGGGGTGCCGAGCGCTTTCAGGCCGATATAGTCGATGCCCGCCTCGCGCAGACCGGCGGCCAGGATGTTCTTGGAAAAGCCGGGGCGACGCGACAGCGGCACGGCGCGGACATCGGCCAGGAGCGTGACGCCGGCGGCCTGCAAGGCGGCGATCAGGTCTGCCTGGGTGGCGCCCTCATAGCCGATGGTGAAGATCTGCATGGACGGGAGATGGGGTCCGGGCCGGGCCCTGTCACCCCTTCCATGCGGCGGGGTCGGCGTCGATCGCGCGGGCGACGGCATCGGCGATGGCGGCATCGTCGGTGGTGGAGGGGTGGGCGTGGCAGCCGGAGAAGGCGAGGTTGTGGACGGGGACGTAGGCGACGCGGGTGTCGCCGGAAGCGCGCAGGCGGGCGTGGACCTGTGCGACCTGTGCCGCGATCTCGCCATCGGCGAGGTCGGTCGACCACAGGATGATGCGCGCCCTGGGATGGCGGGCGCGCAGTGTCTGCACGAAGCGGACATAGGTCTGCTGATAGTCGGCATGGAGAGCATCCCGCGTCTTCCATTTTTCCGGCGGACGCAGCGCGGTGGAGAAGTCGTTGGTGCCGAGCGCGATGACGATCACCTGCGGCGACCAGCCGCGATCATTGGCGGGATGGGCGTGATCCAGCGTGGCGTAGGGATAGGCCTGGGGCAGCGTGTCGGCGGCGAACCCGTTATAGTTGCGCACGATGCCCCGCCCGGAAATCGCATTGACCCGGTAATCGGCATCGTAGCGCGCGCCGAGCAGGCCGGGCACGCCACGCGTCGTGTCGGTGGTCGACCAGACCTGATCCTGGGTGCAGGTGCCCGAAGCGGCGGTGTTGCCATAGCCGACGGTGTGCGAGTCGCCGATGAATTCGATA
>NZ_CAMLAC010000126.1 GCF_946477935.1 uncultured Sphingomonas sp.
TGCCCTTTCACCGCGTAGGTCAGCCTTACACCGGCCTGGGATCCGCCCAGTTGCACACCGAGCAATGATGTGGTCTGGCCCCCTCTCGCAATGGCCCAGGCGCTTGCTGTCCAGCGGGAGGGCGGGGTGGGGATCGGAGTAGGCGACAGCGGAGGCGGGATCGTGCCGGTTGCTGCCTGCGCACCTTGTGCCACCAAGGCGAGAGGTGGGGAGACGGACACGTTTTGGACTGGAACTTCAGATTGGGCGATGGGCGCTGCGATGCGCAATGTTTCGGCGTGGTAAGGTCGCGGCACAGGGTGAACTGGAAAGGCCGTGGGCCTGCGTAATACGGGCACCGTCGATGCTCGCGCAGGAGGAAGAAGTAGCGTACCCACCGCCTCCGGCGTTGCTGTTGGCCACAGGATGAAAAGCGTACGTGCAAGTGTCCAGCCGCCGGTAACCAGAAGCAGGAAGCGGATGGGGCGTCCGGCAGCCATGATCAGGCTGCATCCGGAAATTCATGCTGGGTCTTGTCCCACACGGGTGTGTGACCACGAAGGATGCCGGCGTAGCGCAGCAATGCGCGGGGGGCCGCGGCGAGTGCAACGAAATTGCCCACGACAAAACGGGGCACGGACCACAGCGCCTCTTGCCAACCATAGACACGGCGCGTGAACGCCATCCGCATCGCCAATCGCCAGCACAGCAGCAAGGCGTTCCAGAAGATGAAATCGTCGAGCAGGGGGTCTGCCGGGGGCGCGGTTGTACCACGGATCAGGTGGATGAGCGTGACGATGCCCCACAGTAGAAGCGCGACATAGGCGGTCGCTAGAACGAGCATCGCCAGAGGCGCGCGTCGGTCGCGCATTCGCATCCAGTGATCACTTAGAGCAAATGGACGTGCCCAGCCGGTGCGATCCCAGCCAGCAAAGGCGATGCCAGTCATCCACCGGGCCTTTTGCCGAATGGCGGAGATCAGATCGCCGGGGAAATAGGCGCGGACCGCGACAACCTGTCCATCGTCCTGATGCACGCGCGCGAACAAGCCATCACCGCCCAGATCGGCAATCCGCAGCCCCAACTCGTATTATCTTGATACCAAAATTATGCAGTCAGCGTTCAGATTATCACGAAGAATTCGTCGCTTAGGCACGTTTCATCCCAGATAATTTATGCTCGTTAAACTGTTGGCTTACTGTTCTAAGCGTCTCGACGGCGTTAAGTCGCCTTCCAAGTGGTCGGGAAGGTACCAATAGCCCGTGCAAGGGTCTGCCGGCCGGTGGCGCACATCTGTACCTTCCAACAGCGCACCGGCAGACCTTCGGGGCCTTAAGCTTGCTGCGTCTTATTACGGTTTGTTCTCACACAGTCGGATAAGGCAAGATGCGCAACGTTTGATAGCCGAACCGCTAACGCTGCTGGGCAGCTGGTGTAGCCTCTCTCAAATCGGGATATCAAAATGCCGTCACGCAATTGCTTATTTATAATCGGCCTATTCTTTAGCAAGCCGCTACTTGTTCAATGCGAGGAATATACTAAGATCACGTCAGACCCGACGGCTTACGTATACGGCCATACTTGCGCCTGCGCCAATTTCATCGCCGAACTTCGGCCCAGCGGTTTCATTGATGTTTTCGCAAACGTAGCCATCCGCCGTTCACGAGCTCAGAACGGTCTTGCACTATTACGGAAGCTTTGTAACGCAGCACATGCGGACGGTATATCCCGTCCGCGGGGCGTGGAAACCCCGACAATCGCTAGGTCCGGTCGAGCATTTCGGCCGGGCGGCTGTCGCGCATGTCCAAGGCTTGCCCAAAGGCGGCAGCGCCTTGTCCTAGCGCAGGGTTTCCAACGCCCGGCTTACGCCGGGCCGCCTCTGAACTGCCGGAGGCGTGACGTCGATGAACATTGATGTTTCAAATGATATTTTTAAGACGCAGCTCAGCGATGCCGTCATATTGCTTAGATCATTTAGCCAATCAAATGGCCTTACCATTGATGCAGCCATTTCTATAATAATGGCAGCAGCTAGCCATGAGGGTGGTTTTGACGCTATTATTGCCATGGAGAAAGTATCCTAAGCTATTATCATGGATAATAAATCTACTGCTCCAAAAAGTAGACAGCAGCGGCGATGGGAAACGAAGCACGCCTCTAAGATGATAATTAGCAATACGTTGAGATCACAGTTTCCGGATATTTTTACATTCGATCCATTACAAATTTCAGATCCAGACGGCTGACAGGTGATTTTAAGCTCTACTTAAAGTTTTAGTGGAAGCCGATCTGGTCACTTGTGGGAACCGCTGGCCTCGACTGTTTTTTTCCATGTTGTCGAGCGGGGGCTTCGAACGCCTTTTAGTGGTGGAAACCTGCCTGTCCGCTTTCGGGGGTACGATCGCGGTAAGCAGTCGTTCGTTCATAACGCTGTCCATGGCAGCTAAGCGCCCTCAACTCGGTCATTGAAACATTCTTCTCGCAAGCCCGAAATTTGACATTCGGCTGTACGGCGTAGTGGGCTTTCGTAGCGGGTGACATTTGATAAATCAGTTATGTTCGATTTTAGCAGGATTCAGGCACGTCGTCGCGTTAGCTACGTTTCAAATCCTACAACAATAATTTTTTGGTGCGCGGAATAATAAAATGCCGACGTCAATGTCGGATGATAAAAGCGGAAACTCTCGAACGCGAAAGCATGAGCACAGTCGTCGTATAGCAATATAATATCTGTTTGGTCGAGGCTGTACTTATGTGGGTATTCACAATAATCTATTTTGCCTGTAATCTGTGTATTGTGAGGTTTCTCGTCAACCGTTAAATTTGCCCTTTGGGAGAGGAATGGCATTTCGCGACGACTGCGCAGCTAGGAGATTCTATGCACTACAGGATTTTATGAACCTGCTTCGGTGGCGGCGGTGCCAGCGCGTATGACGACGTCGTGGCCGACCAGACCGCGGGTGGAAGCCGAGCGTGAGACAATCGTCAGTGACGGATTCAATTGACGAGGCAGCGAAGTCATGCTTGCTTCCGATTAAGGGGAGTAAACATGGCTTATCGAAATCTGCCGCTGACATCGTTGATCGTAAATCCAGCCAACGACCGGCACGGTGAACTTGGGAACGAGACTGCGGCGATTGCCCAGCTCTTCGCGGCGCAAGAGCCTCACATGCGCAATCTTACGAGGGATCTGGTCAACAAGGGGGAGGTTTTCGAACCGCCGCTCGTCTTTCCTTCTGGCGACAAATATATCGTTGCCGATGGCAATCGCCGTACGACCTGTCTCAAGCTACTCGCAAACCCGAGGCGAGCGCCGACGGTCGAACTTCAGCAGTTTTTCGCCGACCTGAAACCGAAATGGCCCGGCATCTTTCCCGACAAACTGGAATGCAGGGTCGAGGCGGACCGGGACCGCGTCGATGATATCCTCTTTCGGCGGCACACCGGTGTACAAGGTGGAATAGGCCAGAGCACCTGGGACGACCGGATGAAGACAAACTTCGTCGTCCGCACAGGTAAGGGCGGGGGGTTAAACGTCGCTGACGAGATCGAGAAATTGCTTAAGGAGGCTAAGCTTCTTCCGGGGCGAAAAATCCCGCGATCGAACCTCAACCGTTTGCTGTCCGCTGAATCGCTCCGGAACCGCCTCGGCATCTCGGTGCGCAAAGGCAGGCTCGACATCATCTGCGACCGCGCGGAGACGCTGAGCGCCCTCCATCGAGTAGCCAATGACCTCGCAAGCCGCACGATCACGTTGGAACAGATTTGGGATACAGAATCCAAGCTGGCTTACATGGACGCCCTGGAGACGGAAGGCGTTCTACCAAAGGTGATGCCGAAGTCGGGTGCTAAGCCGGCACCGAACCCCGCGCCCGCTCCCAGCCCTTCACCTGTACCGCCGCGCCCTGCTCCTGCTCCGCCGCGACCACAAGCATGGCCTCATCTGATTCCCGAGGTGAACTACGGCATAACGTGGCCAGCGCACTTGCAGCGCCATCGCGCTATTTGGGAGGAGCTTCAGTACAAGCTTGAGTTGAGCGAGGAGCCCAACGCAATCTCTGTCTTACTTCGCGTCCTGCTCGAGCTCTCCATCGATAATTACGTCAAGCGCGCACAGCCGGCTGGCGTGCAGGAGGCGGACAAGCTGTCTCGCAAAGCTGCGAAAGTCGCCGCGGACCTTCATGACAAGGACAAGATCGACAAGAAGTATCTGGGCGCGATCAACAAGCTGCAGCAAGGAGAAGGCATTGTCTCGATTGATACGCTCAATCGCTATGTGCACTCGCCTAATTTTAGCGTCTCACCTGAACACCTAAAAATGCTTTGGGAGACGTTGGACGACTTTGTTGTTCATTGCTTGTCCGCCTGAAATCCATCGGTAGCGGTGCCCGCGCCGGCATGCGGATCACGAATTTGGCGGGCTAGATGAAGCGACTGAGGTTGAGAGTTCAGATGTTCAAGGCAACGATCGGCAGGAATGAATTGCAGTCGCTGATCGAAGCGATGTCCGACCTCGACCTAGCTCGTTTCCTTTACTGCCAGGAAATGGCTGGTGCATATCTCGCGGTGGGCAAGTTCGAGAGCATGCTGATCTCAGCCATGCACTTGTGCGATCGAGTGAAACTGCAAAAGGCGCTTGGCACTGACCGAGATGCGTGGGCGCGTTCGGTTGCGAAGAAGGCGCAGTTGGAGGGATCGACACTCGGCTCCCTCATCAAAATCCTGGAGCGCCACGACATCGCTCCCACCGATATTGCCTACCTTCGGTGGATCAAGGACAAGCGCGACTATTTTGTCCATAGACTGTTCCATGAAGATGCTTGGCCAGGCGACCTCGATGAGGCAGGCTGCCGGCGGATGAGACGGCGCCTCGTCGCAATCCAGCTGTGGCTAGAGCGGGGCGAGCGGAACATCTGGCTTATATTCGAGCGAGCTGGCTTCGTAGAGCTGGATCGCCTCGATGATGGCAGCATGCTCGCGATGAACACCGGCCTCTATGATCTGATTCAAGAGGACCTTCCCGAGAGGGCATCTGGGGATGGAAAAAAATGAACCGTGCCCTGAAAGATATCCCAAACCGGATTTTGAACCTTGCGATTGGTGCGCTCACGCAAGCGAATACGCATGCCGTGTATTTCGATCCCGGCAACGAGCATTGGGAACATATCTGCGTGCTCAACACCGCGCACGCCGGAGAGCTGTTTCTCAAGGCGATTATCGCGAGGGAGCATCCGCTGCTCATTTTCAAAGACATTTTCAATCTCGATGACAAGAGCGTTGAGCTTCTGGATGTCGAGACATTGATACAGCGCGGGCGGACACACGACTTTGAGCGGCTACCACAGATCCTCTGGGCGACCACTGGCAAGCGCATTCCGAATCCGCCTTGCTTTGAGAAGCTGAGGCGCGCTCGAAACGCCATTCAGCATTTCTGCGCTCCGGACGAACAGGATTTCAGGGCGCTCTCGCTTGAGTTCATCTATACGATTATTGATCCTCTAATCTCCCAGGCTTTCGACCTGTGCGCGATCGAATTTCATGAAGATCACAGCGTTAGCTACGACTACGTGGTTGCTGCGTTGCTCCGGTCAGGACTCAAATTTACCGTGCCCGATAATTTCAACGTCACCGAAATCAGAATGGCTGAAAAGCTAGAAGGGGCTTCCGCATCGTATAAAAAATGGATAAGAGCCGAGATGAAGCGTGTCGATCGGCTCGAACTCCTGTCTTAACCTCTGATGTAAGGCGACTGAGGTCGCTTCCACTTATAGCGGTACATCTGAGCTAATCGGAAAATTGCGTTTGCAATTTCTCTGGGGGCATCTTTCCGCGTCAATCGCACATCTGCAAATCGATGTTTCGGCGCCTGACCATCGCTCAGCGGATTTTCGCTCGGTAGCCGGCGATAGTGCGGTTGCAGCCAGCCAAGGTGGAGATCGTTGTGGGCTCCGCCAGGCCTTTGTCGAAGGAGCGCGAATAATAATCGCGGACACGCGGGTCGGCGGATCGGCCGAATTCCTTCACTAGCGCATCCGAGCGCGCCGCACCGATCTTGGAGCGGCAGGTACCCGCCAGCATCATCAGGTCGCCTCGCGCCTGGATTTGGGTAGTTTGCCAGCTTGCCAGGCCGCCGGCCTCGAGCAACGAGTCCGCCACGTCAGTAGTGACTTTTTCCAGATCATAATCTGGCGGCATTATGATCAGGGACGAGAAGATGGGGTCGGTCGTCGCGGCCACGCAGGTGCGACCATAGCCAAGCAGGATGCCTCTGACGGCGCGAAGCTGCACATCGGTCTTGGCACCGTTGGCGGCTGTCTCGAGGTCCGTCTTCAGGATGTTGCCTTGGCGCGAGACCGCTTCGCCTTTCAGGCGCTCGAGCTTTGTTGGGTCCACTTGCCAGGGCGTCGTCTCGGCATTTAGCGCAGCCTCCGCCTTTTCGGCCAGATCGGCGGTCAGCCTCATTCCAAGCTTCTCGCAAAGCGGTGCGGTGACTAGGAACTGGGCCACGCGATTAAGCCTGTCTTGTTGTGCCTGTGTCTGGCCATAGGCCGGCGCAGCCCCGGAGACGGTCAGCGCTGTCAAGACCGCACGAAAAGCAGCGCTCATTCGATTGCCCCAAACACTCGTTGTTCTCGGCCCGTTGATTCAACCCTATCACTACCTTTGGCAATGCCAACGGGCGCCGGCGCATCACGGAGAAGGAGCGGCTCCAAAGAGGCGGTGCCGATGGGTGACCCTCGTCTCGACCGAGGATCCGGCCGGCAACGACGGACACCGCGGCCAATCACGCCTCGATCATGAGACCTGCATCGGCCAGCTTCTGAAGGTATGGCGAGAGACCGTCGCAGTCCTTGGAGGCGACAAACTCGAGGCGGTGTTCCGCCCGGCTGATACCCAAATAGAGCTCGGCCAGAAAGTTTCGCTCGGAATGACCGCGAAAGCCCCCATCGGGGACAAGATTGGCGTTGGCATCCGCCAGTACCACCGTGTCGAACTGGAGCCCAGCAACGTATTCTGGCATGCTGAACACTATGCGCCTGTTCATGTAGCGCAGCTTCTCAATATCGTCCCGCGATCTGATCACGAAAACCGCGCGCGCGTACTGATGCTCGGCGGCGAGATAATAGGTGCTAAACCGCTCGTAGTCGAGGCAAAGGACCGCAACCTGGCCCGACCGGGCGCGTGCGTCAGCCTGCAGAGAGGCGGCCAGTTCCATCGAACGGCGGAACACCCGAGTCGCGTTCGCTTCCACCCGGAACGACGGCTTCGGACCGCTCGCCACCATGCTGACGCCAGGCGGGAGATTCCAGTCGTCGCTCATGTCAAGAGCCGGCGCGGCGTCCACCACCCCCTTGATTACCGCAGCGATCTCGGGGGTGTAGCGGTAGACCTCGACGAGGTCGATCTTCTCGGAGCCCGCCAGACCCGCGCGCTCGTAGATGCTGACGGCGCGCTCGTCCTTCTCGTCGCTCATCTCGGTGTAGACTTGGCGAGGCGACTGCTTGGGATCTAGCGCCATCATGACCAGCGGCGTGCGGTCGCCATCGCGCAGCAGGTTGTGAAAGATCAGCCGCTCCTGCGCATTGAAGAGGTGCATCTCGTCCACGAATACGACGTCCCAGCCGCGGGTCGCACGCGCCGCCTCCCAGAAGAAAGTCTGGAGTTCGTTTAGATAGTCGCTCACAATCTGGTCGGACGAGATCAGTCCGTGCTCTTTGAGGTAGGCCAGGAACCTCGCCCACAGCCCGAACACCACCTCCTTCTCCACTTGGTTGGCGAGCGGCATCATGTAGCCGACGCGTCGCATGCGAATGTAGCGCTCCCGATCGGCCGCTCGGCCTAACAGGCCCTGGGCGGCGAGCACGCAGCCGAACTCGATCAATAGATCCCACGCGAGGCGACGACGCTCGCGCGAGCCGGGGGGGCATTCAAACGGTTTCCGGAAGGCCTCGGTCGAGCCACCGCGATATGCGATCCAGTCCGCGTCGGCGAAGGCGGCCACAAGGTCGTCGATGATCTTCAGGGAGCGCCGCTTCCCCTCATCGCTGTCCCCGCCGAGCGGTTCGCGGCCGATTGACGCGTAGTCCCGCTCGCCGGAGATGCTGAGGAGTGGGTAGACCTCGATGGCGTTGGCGCCTCGCACGGTCCGCCCGATCGAGCGCACCAAGCCGTCTACCTTGATCGCCATCGCCCAGCTGTGAGTCAGGAACAGGATGCGCTTGGGCTCCCCCTCGGGGGCCTCCTTCGCGATCCGAAGCGCCCGCATGACCATAGCCAGCGTCTTGCCCGTTCCCGCCGCTCCCCGGACTCGCAAGGGACCGTTCAGAGGGCGCTCGACGAAATCTCGCTGCCGTGGTGAGAGCCTGCTGAACCATTGGTCGTAGCTCATCCCCCGCGAGACGGCATCGCCCTCGATCGTGTCCAAGTCGACGCGGGAGACGTCTTCAGGGGCCGCGCCCGAGCGCCGAGCCAGTAGGGAGGGAAGCTCGTCAAGCGCTTTGCAATAGGGTGCCGGATCGATCTTGAGGTTCGCTAGGTCGCGGGCATCCCTGTTCTCGACGAGGTCGAAAACGAAGGTGTTGCCGGATTGCTGAAAGTTCACCTCGGCGATGACACGCAGGTCGCTCAAGGGGTGCGCGAACAGCGAGACGCGGTTATGCTTGCGCCAAGGCATCCAGGCCGGATTGAGCGCGATGCGGTCGTCAATGCCGCGCAGTGCGATCCGTAGGCAGCGATCGAACAGCACGCGTCGCTCGTTCTCCTCGACGCGGTCGAAAAAGCCGTGGCTCCCGGGACCGATCACGACGACGCGGCTGTGCTCGTCACAAGCCGACGTGGCGACCAGCGTCGCGTCGGTGCCGATGACGATATGGGCGTGCCCGAACTGCGGCGGCGCTGCGTCGGTTAGCACCTGATCCAGCGGGAAGTCGGGATGTGAGGCGACGTTCATCGCCGCCGCGGTGATCATGATCGTACGCATGTCAGCTCCAGGACTCAAACAGGCGCGCGGCGGCGTCCTTCTTACGTATGTCGTGGTCGTCGGGGAGCCCGATGTCGGCAAACACCTTGGCGAGGCTCTGGGTTATGGCGTATCGGAACGGCGCGCGCACCCTGGCAACGCGCTTCGCGTGCGCCTCGCCCGCGCGAACGGCACCCGGCCTCCCGGTGATCTCGTCCACTCCGAGCTGCCTGATGTGGCGGAGCAGCAGGAACAGGCCGCCCTCCTCACCCTCGGGTGTGGACGGCAGATGGTACACGTCGCCGGGAAGGCCGCTCCAGACATTCTGTACCTCGCGGACGAGGATCGCTGCGTTGGCGGCGCTTGTCTGGTTTGTCGCCTCGTGTGCGCGACGTAGAAGCGGTAGATCAGGGGTTTCGCATGCCAGCGCTGTCTCCACCGCGAGGAGCTTCTCCAGCGGAGGGCGTAGCCCGTTCCGCTGTCCCTTATCTGTCGCGCCGAGCTCGTCGAGCAGGCCGTCGACGCCTGCGCGCGCCAGCCAGTCCCGCACTGCCGAAGCCGTCAGCTCCCCCATTGACCCCTGTTTTGCGCGCCACGTGTTGAGGCGCTTGGCTGCTTCCGCCATCAGCTTGGGTTGATGCTTCGCGAAATACGTCGGGCGCCAGGAATGCCATACGAAGTCGCGGGCTGGCATGGCCGGCACATAGGACACCACCCCGTCGTGCTTCTTCCAGACAAGATCGCAGTCCGCCGTGACCACCACGCCGAATATCCGCCAGGGCGCCGAGGCGCGGGGGGGCAGCCATTCGATAACGTCGCCCTGCGCGACGTTGTCCGGGTCGGCTATGTCCTCATACTCGTGCATATTTAATCCGGAACTGCTCCATCGCCGCGCGCGACCGGCAAACACGATACGGCAGCGCGCCGGCAATGGCGATACAGGGCTTCTGCCTCGACGAGGCGATCCAGTGTCATGGTCCGCCTACCCTCGTAGCGGGCGCGAAGAGAAAACCCAGGAATAGGGATCGATGCCGCCGAGCCGTCCGCTTTCGGCGCATCGGCTTCTGAAAGTTGCCTGGCTGCTCCCGGCCGATTCCCGCCATAGGGCTGAACCTGAATCAACGACCGCTTTCGGAATGCTTGTGAGCAGCCCTGAGTGACCGAAATTGGGTCGTGCCGGCAACAGAGATCTCTGAAGTTACCTTATCGTGGCCCCGCTCCTCCGTTTTCATGAAACGGTAAATTAGCAGTTAGTCCCCATGCTGCG
>NZ_CAMLAC010000127.1 GCF_946477935.1 uncultured Sphingomonas sp.
GACCACATCATTGCACAGCTACGCTGGCGCAGGGGCCGTCCAACCCATCACGTCAGAACCCGCCGTTCTGATCGACTTGGAATGATCTGAACAACAGTGACGGCCAGCTTGGCAACGATGCGGTACTGCGATGTTTGCGAGGCGGCCGACAAGGCCGCGATGCACGTCACCAGGCTGACCTGAGTCCGCCGGTTCAACTCAGAACCGGCGGATGATGACCGTTAGAACCCATAGCTCAGACGCGCATAGCCGAAGCGGCCGGGCACGTCGTAGGTAGTGGGATCATAGTTGTTGAGGCTGCACGAGAAGCAGGCTGGCGGATCGGTGTCGAATACGTTGTTGACGCCCAGCGTGAAGCCTAGCCGTTCACCCAGCCAGGAGGGCCGGAACGTCAACTGTACATCGCCGTAGAAGCGGCTGGACAGACGATTGCCGCCTTGGTTTTCCACGACATTGTCGATGTATCGGCCGGTAAATGCGGCTGCAACCGCACCGATGTCCCAATCGAGCGTCGCCTGGCCTTTGAAGTGTGGATAGGCTTGATCCGGGCTCCCTCGCTCCGTGCCTGTGTAGTTCGTCGTGGTCGATCCGCTGGTCGCTGGTACGGTTTCCTCATACTTCAGCAGATAATTGCCGCTGACCGAAAGACCGAAAGTGCCGGCGCTGGTCTGGCGCGTGCGCAAGGTGAGGGTTGCGTCGACGCCGCGAGTACGGATTCCGCCCGTGTTCAGAAGAATGCCGTTGATTGCGGAGATGAAGCCGTTGGGTGTGCGCTGCACCGCCGCGCATGATAGCGCGTCGCCTGTCTGCGCGCAGCGGTCGAGGAGCACCTCTGCGGGGATCGAGGCAATCGCGCCGTTCACCTTGATGTCGTAGTAGTTCACCTCAAGGCTCAGCGCGCTGGCAAAGCCGCTGCGAGCCCAGGCGGGACTGTAGACGCCACCGAAAAGCCAGGTTCGTGCGGTTTCAGGCGCAAGGTCGCGATTGCCGCCGGTTTGCACGCTGATCTGCCCGCCCTGCGGCTCGACATAGCTGCCATTGGCTGGCACGCCGTTCGCAATACAGTTTGTTCGCACCGTGGCGTTGCTTTGGAACAAACCGCCTGCCGCGCTGGTGCAGGGATCATCCAGCGTCTGGTCGAACCGGGATTGCGCACCGAACAACTCGCCGATCGACGCGGCGCGGTAGCTTTCGGCATATTGCCCACGCAGCAACAGGTCGCTCGTGGGCTTCCAAAGGGCCCCGCCGGTCAAAGTGGTGTTGCCGCCATAGGTGGAAAAGTTGGCATGGCGTACCGCACCGTTCAGTTCCACGAGTTGCAAAAAGGAAACGTCGCGGATCAGCGGTAGGCGAATTTCACCATACACCTCGTCGACGTTGAACGCGCCGCGCGCAGCCTGTGCGGGGATGTCCGCGCCGAGTCCTGCCTGAATGATCGGATCCGGCGTGAAGCTGCCCTGCTGGTAGCGGTGTTCATAACCGGCGGCGATCCCGACTGGCCCGCCGGGCAGGTCAAACAGTTCGCCCGACACGTTCAACGTATAATCGCGCAGCTTCTGCTGACTGCGCGAACGTTCATCAAATGCGATGAAGGCGAGCATTTCCGGGGTTATCGACCCTTGGCCGCCGAAAATGTTGAAGGGCACGCAGCCGCTCGTGCATTGTGCGACCGGTCCCAGCGCCTGTGCAAGCCTCGCGGCGTTGATGTTGCCGGTGAAAAGCTGGCGTGCGTCATTGAAGCCGAGCACCGCATTGGCGTCATAATACCAGGTGCGGCCGAAGAGCTGGAACTTGCCATCGATGGTGCCGGTCACGCTCATCGTGTCGACGGTTTGGCTGTACGTGCGCTGGCCTGCCTCGACCAGGCGGCGACCAATTAGCGAATAGGTTGCGGGCTGGCCATTCGTCCCGGAATTGAGGGTGATGCCAAACGGATTGAACGGGTTGGTCGCATCGACCGAGATCGTGTCGAGCAGGTTCCCGTTGCCTGCATCCGGGCCGATGTTGAGCGGCAGGAAGGCCGCCTGGTTCTGCGAATTGCGGTGTGCCCAGTTGGCCTTCAGCCGCAGATTGAACGCGTCGGAAAACTCGGCGCGCGCGTTGACGAATCCGCCATAGCGCTCGTTCGGTGTCAGAAAATAGTTGAATGGTGCGAAGTTGAAGCGGTCCGCATTGGTAAAGGCACGGAAGTCGCCCCCAACCAGCGTAGGATCATAGATACCGCGTCCGTTGAGTGGCGCATTGCGCACCGTGATCACCCCGCCGGCGGGCAAGGAGGGATTGCCTGGATTGAAGAGGATGCGTCCGTTGACGGCGGCACCCGAGCATCCGCCGATCGGATCGCTACAGCTCGTCTGACCTGGGTTGGGAAATTGTGAAATCGAGCGGTCGCTGGCGCGAACCGGGTTCTGCTTGGTGTAGAAAGCACCGGCGTCGATGTGTGCGCGGTCGCTGCCACCTCCCCAGCTCAACTGGTAATTCTGCGTCTCGCCATCACCTTCGCCAAGATATTGACCGTATTGCGCGGAAGCTCGAAATCCGCGCTGGTTTGAACGGGTGATGATATTGACGACCCCGCCGATCGCATCCGATCCGTAGAGTGCTGAGGCGGCGGATTGCAGCACTTCGACGCGCTGGATCATGACATCGGGAATGGAGTTGAGGTCGACAGTGCCAGGTATACCGCTGGCGCTGGCTCCATTTACATAACGCAGGCCATCAACGAGAACGAGCGTACGCTTCGAACCCAAATAGCGCAGATCGATTGCGGCTGAACCGGCACCCACGCCTCCGCCATCAGGTGGATTGCCGAAATTGCCGGAGTTGTTGAACTTGGAGTTCAAGCCGCCAGACGAGGCTGGAATGCGCTGCAGCACGTCCGCGATTGAAGACAGGCCGGTCTTGGCGATCGCGGCCTCGTCTACGGTAACGACTGGGGAGGGGTTATCCAGTGGATCGCGCCGGATGCGCGAACCGGTGACAATAATGTCTTCCCCGCTCTGCGCCGCAGCTTCCTGCGGAGACTGCTCCGGCGCGGCCTGCGCTTCGGCGATTGCGGGCAGGAAGAGGATGGAGGCGGCCAGCGCTAGACGCCCGGCGTGAGCCGACAAGGAAGATCGTTTCATCTTTTCCCCCGATGTTGCCGGCGCATTGTGCCGCGCCTGTCATCGAAGGTTGCAAGAACTTATGCCGATTTAGCAATATGATATTAAGAATGGGAATGTCGCACGCCGCCATATTGTGCATAATGTGGCATTCCAGGCACATATGTTGCGGTTTTCGCGGATGCGGTGCGACGGCGTTCATAGTCTGCCAAGGTCAGTATATGGGTTTTGGTAGGTCATTGGTCACGAGCAAGTTGCAGTTTTAAACGCGCTCTCAGCAATTGCGGGGAGCTGTGCGTACCGAACTTTAGAAAATTGATGCGGACAATGCCGTACTCGTGGATCAAGTCTCCATAAGTAAAATAGCGGCAGAACTAGTGCGTGACATTATACCTGCGGGCGTCTGCTTGTGAACATGGCTCAGATCGCCGTGCTTTTCATTGCATGAGAGCGCACATGTAATTAGAAAATACGATAAATACTGAATTTACAATTTAATCACGCTGCGTCAATTCCGGGCTGACCTTTTGTATGTTGTCAGGCAAAATAAGGCGGAGCGCGGTTCCAGCTGGAAAGCGCTTACTAATGCTGATCTGTGCCCCCATTTGTCTTGCGAGGCTACGCAGGACCTTCAGGCCGAGGCTTTCCGACTGGCTTAAGTCGAAATTCGGCGGTAACCCAGCACCATCGTCAAGGACACAAAGCTCGATCGCCTCACCCTGACGAGCAAGGCTGACGACAATGACGCCAACTTCCTGGTTGGCGAAGCCGTGTTCCATTGCGTTGGCAATGCCTTCCGCCATGATGAGGGCAAGGGGGATCGCTGCGTCGGGAGCAAGAAGGATCCCGGGCTCTGCATGGATCTGGTGGACAATGCCCGGTCTGCTGTCTGCGGCAGAAAGGTCCGCCATCAGGTCGCGTAGGAACACATCGAGAGGCACCTGCTCACCCGCCGTCGAGTATAGCTGCCGCTGAATGCGACCGATAAGCTGAAGCTTGGTCGAGGCATCAGCGAGAGCCAGCTGTGCCGACGGATCGATGACCTGACGTTGCTGCAATGACAACATGGCACCGACCATCTGGATGTTGTTAGACACTCGGTGCTGTAGCTCACTGAAGAGCAGCTCTGTCCGCTCCGCCAGGCAGCGTTGCTCCACCGCCAGGCGTGAAGATCGCTGATTTGCGCGCTGCATGGCGTGGATGAGACCGATATCTACAGCAACGACACCAGCGTAGAAGCTGAGCGCCACGAGCGTGCGTCCTGTGAAGTCGAACGAATAGATCGGTGGTATGAAGAAGTACCAGGCCAGAAATCCACAGATAACAGCCGAAAGCGTTCCAGGCCCCCGTCCAAACAGGAAGGACGTAATAATGACGGCCGGGAAGAATGTCAGGTAGGGAAAGCCTGGGGGAAACGCGTAATCCAATTCCCAACGGATCCACCACGCCAGAGCAGACAGCAGCAGCGCTGTCCCATAGGCCAGCGCTTGGCGCTCCTGAAGCAGCGGCAACTGCTCCAGAACACGACGCTTTATCCTCATTTTGCCCTACGCATCCCTTTGTTGCCACCTACCCCTGCGCGATCAGGCGGGCGGTTGCAATTCCCGACACTCCGTCGCCTTCATCCGACTCGTGATGGGTGGCGTGGATGGAAGAACGTTCGAACCTCCAACTCCATCCTGTTACGCGGAATGGGGTGTCCGTTGCCGCTTATGGAGCAATATGACGTGCCATAGGAGCATTCCCCTGATCGGCTGCAACTGAGCCCGCGGTACGCCCTGCTGCATCCCGTATCCTCCGATCCGCGCCGGCTGCCAGCAGCATGTCGACCTGGCGGGTGCGGTTGAATAGCGATGCCATCATCAGCGCGGTTTGCCCGGCCCTGTTACGGGCGTTGACATCGCACCCGGCTTTCAGAAGGCGCGCGGCGATCGCATCCTCGCCTTTGAAGGCGACGCCCATCTGCGCCGTGTTGCCCTGGTCGCGGTCGGGGCGGCATGCGTCCGCGCCCCGCGCGATCAGTGCATCGACGGTGGGGAGCTGGCCGTTATAGGCCGCCAGGATCAGCGGCGTGAAACCACGATCGTCATAGGCGTTGATGTCCGCCCCCGCCTTTACCAGCGGGTCGATCATGTCGGCGCGGCCCAGCTTGGCGGCCTCGAACAGCAGGTGCTGGCGGCGTTCGGGAGACGGGAGCGCGGCTGGCACTCGCTCGGCAGCCACGGCCTGGTTGAGCGCCGCGGCATACAGCGCGGCTAGAAAGGTGATCATCGTCGTTCCTGATGGTTGGCAGGCGTGGGCGGCCTACGGTCCCGCCCACGCCTTCTGATCAGCGGGCGTTCTGCCCAGGGTTGGCCGCGCGATATTCGGCAACTGCGCGCGTCACGTCGTTGATGGGCACCTGAACCGCGTTTGCGAGGCGCGAGCCGAAATCCTTGTCCGCCTGATAAAAATAGCTGACCATGATCGTCTTGGTCCGGGCAGAGGTCACGACGTTCAGGTCGCCCGCCAAATTCGCGATCAGGTCCGCTTTGTCCTGATCCTTCAGCGCCCGGTAGAAGAGGCCGGCCTGCGCGAAGTTGTTCGTCTTGGCGATAGGCTTGGCGTCCACCATGGCGTCCACCACATAGGGTGCGGCCCTGAAACGCGCATCTGTCGTCTTCGCAGCGGTTGCGGCCGGGAAATAGTTGACGTCCGAACTACGGGTGGCCTGGTCCAGTTGGCCATCCTGATAGTTGTTGACGACGGGAGCGAGCGGCCGGTTCACCGGCAACTGCATGACATTGGCGCCGATGCGGTAGCGTTGCGTATCCGAATAGGAGAATAGTCGCCCCTGGAGCATGCGATCGGGCGATGCCTCGATCCCCGGTACCATGTTGGCAGGCGCAAAGGCGGACTGCTCGGTATATTCGAAGAAGTTCGTCGGCACCTTGTTCAGCGTCATCTCGCCGATCTTGCGGAATGGTACGTCCAGCCACTCCTTGGTGTCGTCGAACGGGTTGTAGTCGAGTTTAGCGAAATCCGACGCCTTCATGGTTTGCACCATCAGGTCCCAGACAGGGTAATTTCCCTTGGCGATCTCACCATACAGGTCGTCGGTCAGGTAGTTCCACGAGGCGGTCGCCACCTGCGGCCCGTTCAGGTTGCGCACGCCTTGGCGGCTGATCCAGCGGAACTTGGCGAAGATTGTCTCACCCTTGGCATTGACCAGCTTGAAGGCGTGGACGCCGTTGCCGTCCATCGTGCGGTACGAGGCGGGCGTGCCGAGGTTGGAATAGACATGCGTCAGCATGTTCGTCGCCTCCGGCGTAGCCGAGAAGAAGTCGAAGAAGCGGTTCGGATCCTGCTTGTTCGTGACTGGCGACGGTTTCAGCGAGTGGATCATGTCCGGGAACTGGATCGCATCGCGAATGAAGAAGATGGGCAGGTTGTTGCCGACCAGGTCCCAATTGCCCTGATCGGTGTAGAACTTGGTCGCGAAGCCGCGCGGATCGCGCATCCCCTCCGGGCTGCCCGAGGGATGGATCACCGTCGAGAAGCGGACAAAGACGGGTGTCTGCTTGCCCGGCACGAACAGCGAAGCGCTGGTGAGATTTGCAATGTCTGCGGTCGCGGTGAACACGCCATGTGCACCGGTGCCGCGCGCGTGCACGACGCGTTCCGGGACGCGCTCACGGTCGAAGCGTGCCAGCTTCTCGATCAGGGTGGTGTCTTCCAGCAGCACGGGGCCGAGGTCACCGACGGCCTTCGAGTTGCGGTTCTCGCCGATCGGCGCCCCGTTGTCGCGGGTCATCTGCGGTGCAGAAGCACTGCCGGCATCGCCTTCGGCATCGACGGTGCCGGTGACGCCGGCCTGGGCAAGCAGGGGCTTGTTGGCGCTGACAGGCGCCGCGGCTGTCGTCATGCGCGTTTCCGCCTGGGTGTCAGCGGGCGCCACCATCTGTGCCCCGGCGGGATGCGCCATGGCGATTGCCGAAACGGCTGCAAGTGCGACCGCCAAGACTTGGCGCTTCGTCGGTCTCGTCATCTAAACCCCTTGTTGTACTGCGCCTTATGACGGCACCTTCCACACGCATCGTGCGGAAGGGCCGCGCCTCTGAACGAGGGAAGGCACGCGGCCAAACGAGCGGTTTTCATGACAGTGATCGAACCGGCCGTCCGTTCGCCCCGAGCCGTACAGCGGCTTTGACCGACATGTTTGAAGGATAGCTCTGAAAACGAGGCGCTTTTCAAGGCGGCAGAGGTGATGGTGAGACGGAGCGGCATGCGGTGTTACCGCCACTGACGCTGGCACCTGGATGACATGTACGTGAAGCTGAACGGCGAGATGGTCTACCTGTGGCGGGCAGTAGACCACGAAGGGTGAGGTGCTGGAGAGCTACGTCACCAGGACCCGTGACAAGGCAGCGGCGCTTGCCTTCATGAAGAAGGCGCTCAAGCGCCACGGCTCGCCTGATGCGATCACCACTGATGGCCTGCGCAGCTACGGCGCTGCCCTGGATGAACTGGGCTGCCACGACCGGCAGGAGGTCGGCCGCTGGGCGAACAACCGGGTGGAGAACAGCCACCTGCCGTTCCGGCAGATGAAGACGCTACACAAGTTCGCCTCGGTCCACGCCAATATCCACAACCGCTTCAATCTGGAGCGTCACCTCACCGACCGGCAAATCTACCGGGAGCGTGCCGCGCAAGCGGTCGGTATTGGCGCGTTGCCACGACGCCCTCAAAGCGCCGATGGACGCGAGGGGCAGAACTTGAGCAACAGACTATCCGATACTGGTGGCACGGCGCCATAAGGAATGGCGGCTGTTAGGCCATTATGAAGGAGCTTCGGCGGGGGGCAGGTCGGCAAAGCGTCTATTCCGCCTGATGCAGCGGCAGCCACAGGGTGAAGATGGCGCCGTTGGTCCCCTTCCGGTTGGTGGCTGTGATCGTGCCGCCATGCGCCTGCGCGATCTTCAACGCGAGGCTCAGCCCCAGTCCGCTGCCTGGCTTGGCGGCGTTCGCCGGCGAGTTCGCGCGCCAGAAGGGCGCGAAGAGCCGGTCATGATCCTCGGCGGCGAAGCCGGGACCGGCGTCCATCACCGCTATCGAGACGTGCGCACCGGACTGTTCAAGGGAAACCAGCACCTGCGAGGCCGGAGGAGCGTGTTTCACGGCGTTGTAGATCAGGTTCGTCAGCGCCTGGCTGATGCGCAAGGGGTCGCAAAACAGCGGCGGTGCAGCCCCCGCTACCGCGATGGTGACGTCCCCCTCTGCCGTCAGCGGCCCGAGATCGGCCGCGGCGAGATGCGCGGTCTCCGTCAGATCGACCATGCGGCGGTCCAGGGTGAGCGCATTCACCTCCGCATGGGCGAGCGTGCGCAGTTCTTCCACAATGCGCGAGAGCCGGTCCACATGGCGCAGCAGCGTGGACGCTTCGGCGTCGCTCATCGCGATCACGCCGTCGATCAGTCCGTGAAGACGGCCGCGCAACACGGTCAGCGGGGTGCGCATCTCGTGCGCGATGCCGGCCGTCAGGATGCTGCGCTCCCGCCCATAGGCATCCAGCGAGGCGGCCATTGCATTGAAGCTGCCGACCAGTTCGGCCACCTCGCCAGCCAGGACCATCGGGGCGATCCGCACATTCTGCTCGCCGGCCGCGACCTTCACCGCAGCATCGGCCACTGCGGTGATCGGGCGGCTGAGCCGACGCGCGAACACGAAGGCGACGGCTCCACCAAGCAGGGTGGAGATGGCGGCCGTGATCGCGATGAAGAACCAGTCTTGCGGGCGGATGTCGGTGTGGCTGTAGCGCACGAACAGCTCCTGGAAGCGCGCGCGAATCACGGGATCGTCCGGCAGCATCGCGCGCAATTCGCTCCAGCCCGCCAGCGGCATTTCCGCCGTCAGATCGTAGATGTCGAGATACGTGATGACGAACGATGCACCGATACCGATCGCCAGCGTCAGGACGGTCATGAATGCTGCGAGCAGCAGCATGCGAAAGGAGAGACGGCTCATCTGCCGGGCTTTAGACCATATCCGACGCCACGCATCGGCGGGATCATGCTGGTTGGTTCCGTAGCGAACAGCTTGCTGCGCCGCTTGGGCGATATGCTGGGTGGCATTATGCCTGTCCATCGCCCCAGGTGCCGCCAACGTTTTGCTGTTGCGCTAGATCCCGCGGTTACCCGCAATTTCCGGGAACACCTCGGCTGCGTGCCTCGGCAGGTTGCCAAGATGGGGTAGGCTGGCAAGGCGGGGATCTGCTGATGGCGGGGGGGTATGGCCCAGGCAAAGGCGTATGACGTCATCGTCGTCGGCAGCGGGGCTGGTGGGGGGACGATCGCACATCGGTTGACGCACGAGGGCCTGAGTGTCCTGTTGATCGAGGAGGGACGCTGGCTGGATGGCGGGTCGCGCAGCCGCTACATCCGCCACGTTCACCCCGACCGGACGCAGCCGATTGCCTGTGTGGGGGGCCAGACCAAATTCTACGGCGCGGCACTGTACCGGCTGCGCGAAGCCGATTTCGAGGCGGTGGCGCATGAGGCGGGCGTCTCGCCAGCCTGGCCGGT
The DNA here is from genome assembly GCF_946477935.1 of uncultured Sphingomonas sp. Lineage (GTDB taxonomy): Bacteria > Pseudomonadota > Alphaproteobacteria > Sphingomonadales > Sphingomonadaceae > Sphingomonas. The sequence goes on from NZ_CAMLAC010000127.1 coordinate 9,665, forward strand.
CCTGTATGATGATCTGGAGCCCTATTACGATCAGGCCGAGCGGCTGTACCGCGTGCACGGCGCGGCCCAGTCCGATCCGACCGAGCCGCCGCATGCACGCGCCTATCCCTATGCCGCGATCGCGGCGCATCCACGGATCGGTGGACTGGTGGAACAACTGGTGGCGACGGGGCTGCACCCCGCACCCATCCCAAGGGCACTGGACCGGCGGGACGGGGCCGGCGCGTGCCGGATGTGCCCTGCCTGCGATGCGCACCAATGCGGCTTTGATGCGAAGATGGATGCGGAAACCGCCGCGATCCGCCCGGCGCTGGCGACCGGACGGCTGAAGGTCGCTGACGGCACGCACTGCCTGAAAGTGCTGACCGATCCGGCCGGGCGGCGGGCGCGGGGCGTGCGGGTGGAATGCGACGGCGTGGAGGAGGAGATTTCGGCGGGGACGGTGGTGGTTGCCGGCGGGGTGCCGCGTAGCGCGACACTGTTGCGGCG
>NZ_CAMLAC010000128.1 GCF_946477935.1 uncultured Sphingomonas sp.
GTGTGGCGCCGCGCTGTGGACGAGTCTTTGCCATTGCAAGACGCTATCGAGCGTGTCAGAACATAGCAAGAACAAGAGGGGCGAAGCGATGGCGCGGTTGAACTATCTGGAACTGCCGGTGCGTGACCGGGAGGCGGCGAAGCGCTTCTATGCGCAGGCGTTCGGCTGGGACTTCAGCGATTTCGGGCCGAGCTATGCGGCGACGATGTCGGGGGACACCGATATCGGGCTGGATGCGGACAAGGATGCGGTGCGCCAGCCGCTGCCGGTGATCGAGGTAGACGATCTGGAGGCGGCGCTGGCTGCGGTGGCCGGAGCGGGCGGCACGATCAGCGTGCCGATCTTCGCCTTTCCCGGCGGACGGCGGTTCCATTTTCGCGACATGGACGGACATGAACTGGCCGCGATGCAGCCGGACGCGGGGTGAGCGTCAGCGCTCCTGCAGGCGCGGCATCAATTCCACGAAGTTGCAGGGGCGGTGGCGGCTGTCGAGCTGATCCTTGAGGATGCCGTTCCACGCGTCCTTCACCGCGCCGGTGGAGCCGGGAAGGGCGAAGATATAGGTGCCGCGGGTGACGCAGGCACAGGCGCGCGACTGGACGGTGGAGGTGCCGATCGTCTGGTAGCTGAGCCAGCGGAAGAGTTCGCCGAAGCCGGGGATCATCTTGTCGGCGACGCGCTCCACCGCTTCCGGCGTGACGTCGCGGCCGGTGACGCCGGTGCCGCCGGTGGTCAGGATGCAATCCACCTGATCGTCGTCGATCCAGGCATGAAGGCGCGCGACGATCTGTTCGGCGTCGTCCCGGATGATCGCGCGGTCGGCAAGGTCGTGGCCTGCCTCGGTCAGCAGGGCGACCAGCGTGTCGCCAGAGCGGTCCTCGGCCGGACCGCGAGTGTCCGAGACGGTGAGGACCGCGATGCGGATCGGGCGAAAGGTGCGGGTGGGGTCAATCGGCACGCGTCACCGTGCTGGATTGCGGGCTGACCGCCGCCTGTACCGCGATGGCGGTGGTGGCATCGGCCGTGGCGCGCGGGTTGGGCTTCGCGTTCATGCGGACGGCCGTGGCGCCCGGCAGACCGGGGAAGCGCGGCCACATGCCCTGGGCGAGTGCGGTACGGCTGGGCGACTTGGCCTTGCCCGCCTGCCCCTCATACATCCAGTAGTTGCGCAGGACGGTGGTGACGTAGCCGCGGGTTTCCCAATAGGGAATGCTTTCGATGTAGAGCAGCGGATCGCCGCCGTCATGGACGATGCTGTTCCACTCGCCGACCGGCCTGGGGCCGGCATTGTAGGCGGCGATCACCTTTGGCAGCAGCCCGCCGGTGATGCCCGCCATGTCGCGCAATCGCTCCAGATGGCGCTGGCCGACATCCATGTTGGTGGACGGTTTGGTCAGCGCCGACTTGTCGATCGAGACGCCGCGTTCGCGTGCGAAATCGGTGGCGGCGGCGGGCATGATCTGCATCAGGCCGTAGGCGCCGGCGGGACTGACCACCTTGTTGCGGAAGCCCGATTCCTGAAGGGTGTGGGCATAGACCAGCGCCTTGTCGACCCGCCAGCCGCTGTCCGGTGTCCAGTTGGGTGTCGGATAGCGCGCCTCCGCGGTGGCGGTGACGCCGGCGGGGCAGTTATGCGCCAGCCAGACGGTCGTCGCCGGCAGGTCGAGCGATTCGGCCAGGCGGACGAGGCTGCGGAACTCGGTAGGGGCGCCGATGCGTGCCTGTTGGCGGATGACGGTATCGGCAAGTTCGCTTTCGCCGATCTCGGCCAGCGCGGCGGCGACGCGGATATTGGGGCGGCGATCGAGCGCGGCCCAGTCGGTGGCGACCAACTGGCCGCCGGGCTGCGCTTGGGTCTTCAGGCCGAGCGCCTGGCGAGCAAGCTGGCCGTAGAAGCTTTCGCCGAACTGCGCCGCGGCCTTCAGCCGGCCCTCAATTTTGTCGGGGCGGCCGCACACCATGTCGGCGCGCGAGGCCCAGTAGAGCGCGGCGGCGCGCAGATCGACGTCGGAGGCGCGGGCGGCGACGCCCTCGAAGCCCGTCTCGGCGGCGGCGCAGTCGCCCTGGCGCCAGGCGGAAAGCGCGCCGGCCCAGCGGCCCTGGATCGCCCATTCGCCGCTGCCCACCGCCGCCCGGGCGGCCATGGCGCGGGCGTTGGTGTCATCGCCGCTGAGGAAATACATCCAGGCGACGCGCTGTTGCCATTCGGTCTGCGCCTCCGGGCTGAGGCCGCTGGTCGCATCAAGCAACGCCTGGGCCGGGGCGCCCTGGTCGGCCTTGACGTAAGGTTGCATCTGCACGGCGAGCGCGGCGGCGATCTCGTCGCTCTTCACGCTCTTGGCGCGGGCGCGGCGGGGGGCGCCGTCGCGCCAGATCAGCGTCTGCGTTTCGGGCAGCGGGGGCAGTTCGGTGGCGCCGCGCGACTTGGCGAGGCGGGCGAGCTGTTCCGCCTGAGGCAGTTCGGGGGCTTCGTTGAGGACGGCGAGCAGCTTGTCGAGGTCGACGCGCGGTGACCCCTTGGCGGTGTAGAGTTCGGCGCGGGCGATGGCGTGGAGCGGGCCGGGCTTGAGTGCATCGAGCTGGAGTTGCGCATCGGTCCAGCGACCGTCACGGATCGCGCCGAAGATGGCGCGGTAGCCGGCCTGTTGCGCATCATCGAGCAGGGTGGGGATGCGCGGTGTCTTGGCCGTAGTCGCGGTGTTGGCCGGTTCGGCGGTGGCCACCGTCGCGGCGCCCATGGTCGCCAGGGCGCAGGCGATCGCCAGCGTGCGCGTCATGCCCCGATATCCTTCATCAGCAACTGCAAATCCCTCCAGGCCTCCGCCTTTGCCACCGGCTTTTCCAACAGGAACCTCGGGTGGAAGCTTGCCACCACTCCGGTGTCCGACCCGGTATCCGAGCCGATGGCGGCCCCCTCCGTGCCGGTTCTATGGTTAAGCCGGTGCAAAATCCCGCGCGCTTGCCCCATTTCGGTCCCAAGGATGGCACGGCTCGCCGCATTGCCGAGCAGCAACAGCCTTTTGGGCGCGATCAGCCCGACATGATGGCGCGATACCTCGCCCAGTCGGGTTTCCAGTTCGCGCGGCATACGGCCGGCGGCGGGGCGACGCGCGCAGACGGCGGCGACATGTACGCTGTCGCGTGACAGGCCGATCGCGGCGAGCATCCGGTCGAACAGCCGGCCCGGCGCGCCGGACAGCAACCGGTTCGCCTGTCCGTCGTCGCGGTCGGGGCAATCGACCAGCACCATGATGGCCGCATCCGCCGGGCCGGTGGCGGCGAGCGAGATGCCGGTCCAGCCCTGTTCGGGCGCTTCTGGCCCCATGCGCCAGGTGGCGAACGCCTCCAGCGTATCGGGCAGGGCCGAGGGCGCAGCAGGTGCGGCAACGACGGGGGCTGGCGCGGCGACGGGGGCAAGGCCCGGCATGGGTGCGAACGCCTCGTGCGGGGGCGCTGCCAGCCAGTCGAACGGATCGTCGCCGACGATCAGGTCCACGCCGGCATCGTGCCACCAGTCCAGCGCGCTGGCGGCAAGTGCGGGATCGATTGTCTGGTAAGCCCCCATTATGGGGCCATCCATGCTTCAAGGTTGACGAAAACGTCAATCTGTCGGATCGGCAAAAGGGACAAATTGGTGTTGGCCCGCGCCCGGAAGAGGTGACGCTACGGCCTCCGGAGGATGCGCATGAGCGAACGCGAATCAATGCCGTATGACGTGGTGATCGTGGGAGCAGGCCCGGCGGGCCTGTCTGCCGCGATCCGCCTGAAGCAACTGGCGGCGGAGGCCGGCGGCGAGCTGTCCGTCTGCGTGCTTGAAAAGGGATCGGAGGTCGGCGCACACATCCTGTCGGGCGCGGTGATCGATCCGCGCGCGCTGGACGAGCTGCTGCCTGACTGGCGCGACGATGGCTGCCCGATGGCCGAGGTGCCGGTGACGCAGAACCATCACTGGATCCTGTCCGCCACGAAGAAGCGCGTGCTGCCGCATCTGTGGACGCCGCCCTTCATGCACAACAAGAACACCTATACCGGAAGCCTGGGCAATCTGTGCCGCTGGCTGGCCGGCAAGGCCGAGGAACTGGGCGTCGAGGTGTTTCCGGGCTTCGCCGCGGCCGAGATCCTGTTCCATGAGGATGGGCGGGTAAAGGGGGTGGCGACCGGCGACATGGGCGTCGCGCGCGACGGCACGCGCAAGCCCGACTGGCAGCCGGGGCTGGAACTGCACGCCAAGTACACCTTCTTCGCCGAGGGCGTTCGCGGGCATCTGAGCAAGGAGATCATCCGCCAGTTCGATCTGGACCGCGACAGCCAGCCCCAGGCGTACGGCCTGGGCATCAAGGAGCTGTGGGACATCGATCCGGCCAAACACGAGCTGGGCAAGGTGGTACACACACAAGGGTGGCCGCTGGGCGACGATGCCAATGGTGGCGGCTGGATCTATCATCAGGCGAACGGGCAGGTATCGATCGGCTTCGTCACCTGGCTGAACTATTCCAACCCCTATCTGTCGCCCTTCCAGGAAATGCAGAAGTGGAAGACGCACCCTGTGATCGCCGAACTGCTGAAGGGCGGCAAGCGGGTGTCCTACGGCGCGCGCGCGATCAACGAGGGCGGGTTGCAGGCGATCCCCAAGCTGGTCTTTCCCGGCGGCGCGCTGATCGGCTGTTCGGCAGGCTTCCTCAACGTGCCCCGGATCAAGGGCACGCATACCGCGATGAAGTCCGGCATGATGGCCGCCGAGGCCGCGTTCGAGGCGGTGCAGGCGGGTCGCGCGGGCGACGAGCTGGCCGCCTATCCGGACGCGTTCGAGCGGTCCTGGGTCAAGAAGGAGCTGTCGATCGTCCGCAACACGAAGCCGCTGGTGGCGCGCTTCGGCGATTTCATGGGATCCGGGTTGGCCGGCGTCACCATGTGGCTTGAATATCTCAAGCTGAAGATGCCCTTCACGATGACGCTGCACCGCGACCACGAGACGCTGTGGCGCAAGGATCAGGTGAAGCCGCCGGTCTACCCGAAGCCCGACGGCGTGCTGACCTTCGACCGGTTGTCCTCGGTGTTCCTGTCGAACACCAATCACGAGGAGGATCAGCCGGTCCACCTGACGCTGAAGGATGCGTCGGTGCCGATCGAACACAACCTGCCGCTGTATGACGAACCGGCGCAACGTTATTGCCCGGCCGGCGTCTATGAGGTGGTGGGCGTGGAGGAAGGCGATCCCCGGTTCGTGATCAACGCGCAGAATTGCGTCCACTGCAAGACCTGTGACATCAAGGACCCGACCCAGAATATCAACTGGGTCGTACCCGAAGGCGGTGGAGGCCCGAACTATCCGAACATGTAGCCGCATCGTCGCGATCGCCCTGGCGTTATCTCCCGCGGCCGCACTGGCGGCGGACCCCGGCACGGGCGAACTGTCCGCCTATCTGGCCGCGCGCATCGCCGCGGCGGAAGGGCGGCCCGATGCGGCGGCGGCGCGGTTTGGCGAGGTGCTGGCGGGACGGCCCGACGATCCGGTGATCGCGGTACGGGCTTATCGGGAGGCGCTGGCCGCCGGTGACGATGCGCTGGTCAGGCGTGCCGCGGCGGTGTTGCAGAAGGCGGATGTCGCGCCGCTGGACGTCGGGCTGATCGCGGTGGCCGATGCGGCGCGCGCGAACGATCCTGTGGCGCTGGATGCGGCGGCGACACGGCTGGAGCGCGGGGCGTTGGCCATTCTCGCCCCGTCGCTGCATGGCTGGGCGGCGTTCGCGCGGGGCGAGGACCCGACCCCGATCCTGACCGCGACCAAGGATGTGGTGGCGCGCCGCCTGTCGCTGGAAACGCAGGTGTTGCTGTCGATCGCGGCGGGCCGCGACGATGGCGAGGGCGCGCGCATCGCGATCGAGAGCGCGCAGTCGCCGCTCGATATCCGGGTGGCCGCCGCACAATTGCTGTTCCACCGCCATCGACGCGACGCGGCGCGCGCGCTGATCGAGGGCAGCGATCCGACGCTGACCGCGCATCGCCGCGGCATCAAGGCGAAGCCGACGCTGGCGTTCGGGGTATCGCGGCTGCTCGCCCGGGTAGGGGCCGAGATTGCCGGGCAGGGGCCACGTCCGCTCGCCATCGCGCTGGCCCGGGCCAGCCTGTCCGCCGATCCGGGCTATGACCGGGCGCGGCTGGTACTCGCCGATGCCTTGTCGCGCGACGGCAGCGAGGCGCAGGCGCTTGCCGTTCTGGACGGGGTCGACCGCAAAAGTCCCTTTGCCGAACCCGCCGCCGCCAGCCGCATCGGGCTGCTGGACACGATGGGCAAGGGCGGCGTCGCGCTCGATCTCGCGCGATCGCGCGCCACGGCGCGGGGCGCGTCGTCGCGCGACTGGCAGGTGTTCGCCGATCTCTTGAGCGAGGATGGCCGCTTTGCCGAGGCGGCGGACTGGTATGCGCGCGTCATCGCGGCCGAGCCGCCGGTGCCCTGGGCGGCGTGGATGCAATATGGCAGCGCGCTGGACCAGGCCGGTCAATGGGAAAAGGCGGAACCGGCGCTGGCGCGTGCCGTTGCACTGGCACCCGACGAGCCGCTGGCGCTCAACTATCTGGGCTATGCACGGGTGATGCGCGGGCAGGATGTGGCGGCGGCGACGAAGCTGCTGGAGACGGCCAGCCGGATCGCGCCGAACAATCCGTCGATCACGGATTCGCTGGGCTGGGCCTATCACATGGCCGGCCAGTCGCGCCGTGCGCTGCCGCTGCTGGAGCGTGCGGCGGCGGAGGAACCCGCCAATGCGGAGATCGCGGAGCATCTGGGCGATGTCTACTGGGCGCTCGGCCGGCGGTTCGAGGCGCGTTATGCCTGGCGGGCGGCAAGGCTCTATGCCGAGCCGAAGGACGGCGAGCGGCTTGTTGCCAAGCTCGCCCGCGCGCCGGAGGGGTAGAGACGTATCCGCTTCGTGGCGGAGGTGATGCCGGTCGATGCCCGCCGGCTTGGGCGTGGGGTGGTCGTGTCCCGGCGGGGGGTCAGCCCGGCCGCGTGTCCAGCAGGCGCAGCTTCTCGATATGGGCGCGTTCCTCTTCGGGGATCAGCCCTTCCAGCACCGTCCAGAAGCCGGTCACCGCCTGTTGCCCGGCGCGGGCATAGGCAAGCGACAGCTTCTCGCGCAGCGCCTCGAACAAGGTGCTTTCCATGGCGAGCCCATCGGATGTCAGGCGCAGCAGCCTTTGGCGCCGGTCCCGGTCGCCGGGCCTCGTCTCCAGCAATCCTCGTTCGGTCAGTTCGTTGAGCACGCGGCCCAGCGACTGTTTGGTGATGGCCAGAATCGACAAGAGTTCGCTGACGGTCATGTCGGGCCGCCGCGCTATGAAGTAGAGCGCGCGGTGATGCGCCCGCCCCAATCCTTGCGCTGCCAACCCGCGATCGATCGATCGCACGATATGGCTGTTGCCGAAATACATGAGTTCCATGCCCTTGCGGAGCTCTGGTTCGCGGAGAAATTGTGCCGATGCGGACTGGTTCAAGGCAGTCATGTTGACCGGTTTAGCCATCGGTCCTACGCGTCCGCAACCTGATTGTTTGAGAGGACCGCCATGCACGCGCCGACGACCGTCCCGTTCCGCTTCGATCCCAGCGCGACCCCGGTCGACGCGAGCGAGCGTGCGGCGCGGCTGGTCGACCCCGGTTTCGGCCGCGTCTTCACCGATCACATGGCGCTGATCCGGTGGAGCGACGAAAAGGGATGGCACGATGCGCAGATTACCGCGCGCAAGCCCCTGACGCTCGATCCGGCTGCAGCGGTGCTGCATTATGCGCAGGAAATCTTCGAAGGCATGAAGGCCTATTCGCTGGAGGATGGCGGCATCGGGCTGTTCCGGCCGGAAATGAACGCGCGCCGCTTCAACGATTCCGCGCGCCGTATGGCTATGCCGGAACTGCCCGAGGCGCTGTTCCTGGAGTCGATCGAACGGCTGGTGCAGGCCGATCGTGACTGGATTCCCAGCATGGAAGGCGGCTCGCTCTATCTGCGCCCGTTCATGATCGCCAGCGAGGTGTTCCTGGGGGTGAAGCCCTCGTCCGAATATCTCTACATGGTGATCGCCTCCTCGGTCGGTGCCTATTTCAAGGGCGGCGCGCCGGCGGTGTCGATCTGGGTCAGCCAGGGCTATACCCGTGCCGCACCGGGCGGCACCGGTGCCGCCAAGTGCGGCGGCAACTATGCGGCCAGCCTGCTGGCGCAGAAGGAAGCGATCGCACAAGGGTGTGACCAGGTGGTGTTCCTGGATGCCGCCGAGCGCAAATGGGTCGAGGAACTGGGCGGCATGAACGTCTTCTTCGTCTTCGATGACGGCTCGCTGGCGACGCCGCCGCTGGGCGGTACGATCCTGCCCGGCATCACCCGGGATTCGGTGCTGACGCTGGCGCGCGACGCCGGCCTGACGGTGCGGGAGGAGCCCTATGCGCTGGATCAATGGCGTGCCGACGCACAGAGCGGCCGTCTGGTCGAGGCCTTCGCCTGCGGTACCGCGGCGGTGGTAACCCCGATCGGCAGCGTCGCCGAACCGGCCGGTCGTTTCACCATCGGTTCCGGCGGTCCCGGCCAGCTTACCACCAAGTTGCGCGACCAGCTCGTCGCCATCCAGCGCGGCCACGCCGCCGACCCGCATCAGTGGCTCCGCCGCCTAGATTGAGGCTTTTCAAGTGGCGCGCCGCTCGTTAAGGCGCGCCACTCCACTGGGGCGTCGCCAAGCGGTAAGGCAACGGTTTTTGGTACCGTCATACGCAGGTTCGAATCCTGCCGCCCCAGCCAGTTCAAACAAACCTTTCATTTACAACACCTTAGCTCAGAAATGAGCCGTCGTGTGGGGCAGGTGTGTGGGGCAGCATTGTTGGGCTGTACCGCGCGGCGTGAAATCGCTCATATTGCCTGTCGGCGTTGATGGGGCCGTTTAATGGGAAACGATTCGCCCGAAGCTATCGCGAAGGTTGCGCTACTTACTCACCTGCGAAGTAATGGAGCGCTTCGTTCAAGTGCGCTCATCTCGGAGTTAGCTGTAGAGAAGTGGGCTCGCCGGGCCGACGTCGTAACCGTCGGTTCGGTGATGACGTGTTTCGAGGTGAAATCCAAGGCGGATCGGCTCACCCGCCTGGAGGATCAACTGTCGGCATATTCGAGCGTGTTTGACCGCGTGTACGCCGTAGTCGCTACGAAGCACATGAACACCGTTATGTCCCGAGTGCCGGAGTACGTCGGGCTGAAAGAGCTTGTGCAAGTTGCTAAGGGAGTGGAGGCGCGGCATGTCCGAGACGCATTGCCTTCGCCCAAGCTTACGATTCAGGCCAGCCTCAACTTGCTTCCAGTTTCCGAACTCGCGAAACTGACCCGGACGCACAGTGTAGGCCGTGTGGCTCGCAGAACCGAGCCGCGCTCCTTGACGGTGCCATCTCTATACCCTCAGAGGCCATCCGGAGCCACCTTCGTGAATACCTGAAGTGAAAGCACGGTGCCAGCACGGCAGCGTTTAATGCAGCTGTGAGCGGTCGGCGGATCAAGGTGGAAGATTTGGCTCACCTGTCTATCTGGCAGCGCTCCGTCCCGCTCAGCTCCGCAGAAAACGACGTCCTGGCCGACTGGCTAGCCGCGTTGTCGAATGATCGCGCTTTCGGGCCCGTCCCACAGGACGTTCGCGACCTCCTGGCTGCGACCTAGTCCTCATAGGGCTCGTCAGTGGCTAGCAATGCACCCGGCGCACCATAATGAATTTGCTGGTGAAGGTGAGCATTGATCCGAGTTGTAACCCAGCGCTGCGCATAATGGAGGTCTTCCAGGTCCCCTCCAGCTGCCCGCCGGATTTCATTTGTGGCCCATATAACTAGGCCGTCTTGCCATCCACGATCCCGCATAGCGGCACGCGCGGCCTCGACATAGGATTGGTCTTCCTCCCGCCGGAAGTAGGCCCATTGGCTCCGTCAAACCAAATGGACGGGCTGTTCGGGAGAGCCAAATAGGGTAGGGTAGGGCCATGCCTCGCCCGCGCAAACCAGCCTCTCCGTTCCGCTACTTCAACTCGTCGCCCGAGGTGATCCGGCTGGTGGTGCTGATGTACGTGCGCTTTCCGCTCAGCCTGC
>NZ_CAMLAC010000129.1 GCF_946477935.1 uncultured Sphingomonas sp.
CGCCCTCGAGCCTGCTGATCGGCGAGCCATGACCTCGACGCGTCGCCTCATGTTTTGCGTCCTGCTCGCCTTTCTTGCGGCGATTGGGGGGGTTTTCGTCGGGCGTGCGCTGTTGCCCCAGCCCGAGCAGCCCGGCACCGCGCTCCACGAGGTGTTGCACCACAAGCTCGCGCTCGATGCCAACCAACAAACCCGGTTGAAGGCGCTGGAAGATCGGTTCGCGGTCCAGCGGCGCGCGCTGGAGCTGGAGCTGCGGGCCGCCAACGCCCGCTTGGCCGAGGCGATCGAAGCCGAGCACGGCAACGGCCCGAGAGTCACGGCCGCGGTCGATCAGAGCCATGCTGCGATGGGCGAAATGCAAAAGGCGACGCTCGCCCACATCTTCGCGATGCGGCAGCTTCTACGCCCCGACCAGACCTCCCAATTCGACGACGCGGTGGTGAAGGCGCTCACCGACGGTCAGGGGTGAGCCTCGATTGGACCGCGCTGTCCGATGGGGAGCTGGCGACGCTCAGCATCGCCGGTCGACAGGCTGCCTTTGCCGAGATCGTTCGCCGCTATCGTCAGCCGGTGTTCCGGCTCGCACGAGCCTGCGTCGGCGAACCCGACGAGGCACTGGACCTCGTGCAGGAGACCTTCGTCGCGGCGCATCAGGCGCTACCGAGATACGACGCGCAGCGCGCGATGAAGGCGTGGCTGTCGACGATCGCCATCAACAAATGCCGTGATTGGGCAAGGAAGCGCACGGTGCGCCGCTTCCTCTCCTTTGCGCTTCCGATCGACGGCCAAGCCGATGCTATCGTGGACGATCAGGTGCCGATCGATGACAGTACGGCCGACCGCCAGGAGCTGGACCGCGTCACGTGGGCCATCTCCACCCTGCCGGCGAACCTGAAGGAGCCGCTGGTGCTCCGGACGATCGAGGGGTTAAGCCAGGCGGAAACGGCCGAGGTGTTGGGGATCAGCCAGAAGGCTGTGGAGACGCGGCTGTATCGCGCACGTGCGCGCCTTATGGAAAAGTTGAACTCGGGCTGAGGGATGCCCAGCGAGCACGCGTAGAAGGGATGAGACGGGCCGATATCGGCCCCACCTTACTAGGAGTTTCCATGTCGCGCGTTCTCGACCGCCGCCAGATGCTGCGCGGTGCTGGTCTGGCAGGAGGCGGGCTCGCGCTGTCGGCCTATATGCCGGCGTGGGCGCAGCCCGTGTCCGCCGGTATCGCCAAGCCGTTGCCGACCGTTTCGGGCGACGACATCACGCTGAAGGTCGCGCACCAGATGATGATGATCGACGGGCGGCAGAGCCACGCGATCGGTATCAACGGCACCGTCCCTGCGCCGCTCATCCGCTTGCGTGAGGGGCAGAATGTCCGCCTCCATGTTGTCAACGAGCTGGACGAGGAGACCTCGATCCACTGGCATGGCCTGCTCGTGCCGTTCCAAATGGACGGCGTGCCCGGGATCGCCTTTCCCGGCATCCCGGCCCGGTCGACTTTCACCTACGAGTTCCCGATCATCCAGAGCGGGACGTATTGGTATCACAGCCATTCCGGGCTTCAGGAGCAGGAAGGGCATTACGGCCCGATCCTGATCGATCCCAAGAACCCCGACCCCGTGCAGTTCGATCGCGAGCACGTCGTCGTGCTGTCCGACCACAGCTTCCACCACCCGCACTACCTCTTCGATCGGTTGAAGAAGGAGTCGGGCTACTTCAACCGCCAGCGCCAGACCCTGGCCGGGCTTCTCGCCGGCAAGGATCAGTCGCTGAAAGAGCGGTTGGAGTGGGGCAAGATGCGGATGGACCCCGCCGACGTCGCCGACGTCACGGGCTCGGTCTACACCTACCTGGTCAACGGCTACGGCCCCAAGGACAATTGGACCGCGCTATTCCGCCCCGGCGAGCGGGTGCGGCTGCGCTTCATCAACGCCTCGTCGATGACCACCTTCAACGTCCGCATTCCGGGCCTGCCGATGACGATCGTCGCGGCCGATGGCTTGAACGTGCGCCCGGTCGAGATCGACGAGTTCCAGTTCGGCCCGGCTGAGACCTATGACGCGATCGTCACCCCGCCCGACCTGCGCGCCTATACGCTGGTCGGTGAGAGCATCGATCGCTCCGGCATGGCCCGCGCGACGCTCGCCCCGCGTGAGGGCATGGCGGCCGAGGTGCCCCCGCTCCGCAAGCGCCCGCTCGCGACCATGAAGGACATGGGCATGGGCGGCATGGATCATGGCACGATGGACCACGGCGCCATGAATCATGGTGCTATAGGTGGCGCCGCGGGATCGATGTCCGGCATGGACCATGCTGCGATGGGGCACGGCGCAGGTACCGGCGCGATGCCGGATATGGATCATTCGCAAATGAACCACGGCGCGGCCGGCGCCGCAGCAGGCGGCATGGCGGGCATGGACCACGGCCAGGCTCAGGGCGGCGCCATGGCAGGAATGGATCACGGCTCCGGCACGATGCCGATGATGAACGGCGATCAGATGGGCGGGATGGACATGGGCGGCATGAGCCATTCCATGCGCGATTTCAGCAATGCCCCCGAAGTGAAGAAGGGACCGGGCGTGCAGACCATCTCGCCGATGCCGGTCGATCGGACCGGCGATCCCGGGCAGGGGCTGGAGAATGTCGGGCACCGCGTTCTCACCTATCGCGACCTGATGGCGCTCGACCGCAACCCGGACACACGCGCACCGGAGCGGGAGATCAAGCTTCACCTCACCGGCAACATGGAGCGCTACATGTGGGGCTTCGACGGCGAGAAGCTGTCGGAGAACCCCGACCCGATCACCCTCCTTCACGGCGAGCGGGTGCGGGTGACGCTCATCAACGACACGATGATGGGCCACCCGATCCACATCCACGGCCACTTCTTCGACCTGGTGACGGGTAAGGGTGCCTATGCACCGCGCAAGCATACCGTGCTGGTGCAGCCGGGCGGCACCGTCAGTTGGGACGTCACCGGGGAGGAAGGCGATTGGGCTTTCCACTGCCACATGCTCTACCACATGCACGCAGGGATGATGCGCGTCGTCCAGGTCCGTAAGGCCGGGGAGGCCGCGGCGTGAACCGGGCGCTCCTTCTCGTCGGCTTCGCGCCCCTCGCCCTCGCTGCCCCCGCGGTCGGGCAGACCATGGACCATTCCATGCACAACATGCCGGGCATGACGATGCCGGCAAAGCCGGCAGCGAAAGCAGCTCCGAAGTCGAAGCCGAAGGCCACGGTCAGGCCCGCTACCAAGCGTAAGGCGCCCGTCCGAAGTACCGCTCCCCGTCGCGCGCAACCGGCGAAGACGCCGGCCGCCGATCCTCATGCCGGACATGACATGAGCGGGATGCAGGGGATGGACATGGGCGGCCAGCAAGGAGCCGCGCCCGCGCAGGACCCCCACGCCGGCCATGACATGAGCGCGATGCCGGGCATGGCGATGCCCGGCAATCAGCCCGCCGTGAAGGTCGGGACCGACCTTCCCCCCGGCAACAAGCCCGCTCCCGCCCCTGCCGGGGATCACCTCGCCGACCGTTTTTGGGGGGCGGACGCCATGGCCAACTCGCGCGAGAACGATCTGCGCCGCGAGCATGGCGGGATGACCGTCTACCAGATCCTCTTCAACCTCGCCGAATATCAGGCGCGCAAGGGAGGCGACGGCTATCGCTGGGATGGCGAGGCGTGGATCGGGGGCGACATCAATCGCTTCACGCTGAAGACCGAGGGCGAGGGCACGTTCGGCAAGCCGCTCGACCAGGCCGAGGTGCAGGCGCTCTACAGCCGCGCGCTTGATCCCTACTGGAACCTCCAGGCGGGCGTCCGCTACGACTTCAAGCCCAATCCCTCGCGCACCTACGCGACAGTGGGGATCGAGGGCCTGGCCCCGGGCTGGTTCGAGGTAGAGGGCGCGCTGTTCCTGTCCGACAAGGGCGACGTGCTGGGTCGCGCCGAGGGCTATTACGACCAGCGCATCACCAACTGGTTTGTGCTCCAGCCCCGGGTGGAAGCCAACTTCTCCGCTCAGGACGTGCCCGAAACCGGCACCGGCTCGGGGCTCACCGACCTCGAGGCCGGGCTTCGTCTCCGCTACGAGGGGCGTCGCGAGTTCGCCCCCTATATCGGCGTGTCATGGGAACGGCAGTTCGGGGACACGGCACGCTTCACTCGCGCACGTGGTGACAACACGGGCGGCTTCAGCTTCGTCGCGGGCGTGAGGACCTGGTTCTGAGCCCGCGGCTGCGCCTCCATATCGGTGCGAGCAAGGTCCACCGTTGGCTTGCTCTCCTGATCGGAGCGCAGGTGATCGTGTGGTTTACCAGCGGGCTCATCATGAGCCTGCTGCCGATCGACACGGTACATGGCGATCACCGCATCGATCGCAATTCCGAGCCCGTGCTTTCGACCGCCCAGGCATTCGCGCCCGTCCCGGCGCTGTTGTCGGCTGCCGGCGCGCCGGTTCGCCAGCTCCAGCACCGCGTGCTGCTCGGTCGACCTGTAGTGGAGGCCCAGCTTGCGGCCGGCGGTATTCGGTTGCTCGACGCTCGCACCGCAGCCTTGCTCCCGCCGATCGACGCGGCGACCGCTGGCACTATCGCCAGGAGAGCGTATCGCGGCAAACCCGTCGCCTCGACCGTCGACCGGATCGAGCGGGCGAGCACCGAGTATCGGGGAGCGCTGCCAGCATGGCGCGCTTCATTCGCTGATGCCGATGCCACCCGCATCTACGTCGCAGCCGAGACGGGCCGGCTGACGTCCGTGCGCACCGGAACGTGGCGGTTGTACGACTTCTTCTGGGGCCTCCACATCATGGACTGGACCCAGCACGAACGGTTCAACACGCCTTGGCTGAAGGCGTTCGCTGCCGGCGGTCTCGTGTTCGGTGTGTCCGGCGCGATCCTTCTGTTCATGCGCTGGCCGCGTCGACGGCGAAAAACTCAAGGGGTGCGGCAGGGAGCCGCGTAAGACTCTTTGGGCGGGGTTCTAGAGTAGTGCGCGCGATGGACCCCAACGACCACCAGTCAGGCCAAAGCGGCGGGATGGGAATGAGCTACGGACGGTTCGCCGCGATGATCGCGACCTCCACCGTCGTCATGTTCGGGCTCATGTACCTGAACACTTATGCGTTGAGCCACGTCGAATACAGCCAGACCAGGACATGGATGGCGATCGTCATGGGCGCGGTGATGGCGATCATCATGCTCGGCTTCATGTGGGGCATGTACCCCAACCGGCGTGCCAATCTCGGCATCGTCGCCGGTGCGATCGTCGTCTTTGCGGGCGCTTTATGGCTTGTCCGCAGTCAGGAGACCGTGGGCGACGTCGCCTACATGAAGGCCATGATCCCGCATCATTCGATCGCGATCATGACCAGCGAGCGTGCGCACATCAAGGACCCTGAAGTGCGTAAGCTGGCGGACGGAATCATCGACGCCCAGGTGCGTGAGATTACTCAGATGAAGCGGGCCATCGCTCGCCTCGAAGCACACCCTGTGCCCGACAATGCACCCGATCTTCCTTCCTATCGGGACAAGCAGGTTGCTCCTCCCCCGCCGGAAACGGACGAGAGCGTCGGTGTGAACACGTTTCAGCCGATCCGTTAATCTCAGCCGCCCTGAGGGATTGCGCGTCGGGGCGCGTATCATTTTCACGGGCGGGGGCCACGTGGAGAAGCCAGATGAAGATGATCGCGACTATGACCGCCGCCCTGCTTGCCGCCTCGCCTGCGCTCGCCCAGCAAGCCGGGCACCAGGGAATGAACCATCAGGGCATGAACCATGCGGGCATGATGCAGCCGACCGCGGCTGATCCCTACGGCCCGGACATGATGAAGATGCACGAGCGCATGATGGCGGCGAAGGGTGCCGATGCTGGTGAGACATGGATTCGCCAGATGATCGAGCATCATCGCGGTGCGGTCACGATGTCGCAGACGGCGCTCCGGAGCACCCAGAACGCCGAAATCCGGCGCGAGGCGCAGAAGACTGTCGACAGCCAGAACCGTGAGATCGCGACGCTGAATGCGATGCTTCGCAAAATGGGCAAGCGCCCCCAATAATGGACGCAAGCCTGGCCCTCCTTCACCGGTAAGGGGGGCTGGCTTTCGAGGAGTTGAGAATGAGCCGATCTTTCCGCGCCGCCATGGCCGTGTTGTTGATGGGCGTGCCTGCGGCAGCGATGGCCGCGGCTGACATCACCATGCACCGTGATCCGGGTTGCCCGTGCTGCGAAAAATGGGCGCAGCAGGTGAAGGCGCAGTTCGGCCGCGCCGTGCGCGTCGTCGACGATGCAAACCGCCCGGCGCTAATGAAGGCCCGCGGCGTGCCCGGCGACCTCGCGTCATGCCATACCGCGATCATCGACGGCATGATCTTCGAGGGCCATGTGCCGATCGCCGACATGAAGCGCGCGCTGGTGACCAAGCCAAAAGGCGTGACCGGGCTCGCGGTGGCAGGGATGCCGATGGGATCGCCGGGGATGGAGATGCCCGGCATGAAGGCCCAGGCATATGACGTGATCGCGTTCGAACCGGGTGGACGTCGCATCTACGCCCACCACGGGTAAGTAGCGGCGGGAGCGGATCACCGCTCCCGCCGCCCCTGTATCAGTGCTTCATGCCCGACATGTCGTGGCCGGCATGGTCGCCGTGCTTGCCGTCCTTCATGCTGGCGCAGCAGTCGCCCTTCTTGCCGTCCTTTTCCTTGCAGCAGTCCGCACCGTCCTTGCAGCACGCCATGTCAGCACAGCAGGAACCGGCCGCGAATGCGACGCCGGGGATCGCCAGTGCCAGGGCGGCACCGATCAGCTTGAACTTGGTCATCAGTAACTCCGTCGATTGAAAGTGTGGGATCGGGATCGTCACACGGTTCGCAGAGGAGGCGTGGCCGGGGGGATTGGGATACCTGCGAGGCCAACGACAGGCAGGGGGCGGAAAGCCATGCGTACCGGAGGGGCAGTGTCGGCCGGTGCCAGCGCACTGACCTGAACCGCCGTGCACGGGGTCGAGCATGCCGCCTGCTGCGGTGCCTTCCCCGGCTTTGGTTTGCCCTCGCAACCTGACATTTCCGACGCGACCGGCGAGGCGTTTGCAACGGCCTCGCAGATCGGCCCCAGGCGCATGACCAGCACCACCGCCAGCACGGCCAGAGCCGCGAGGCGGAGCATACCGGCAAGACGGGGCAGTCGGCGTTCCATGCTTGCTATCGGCCCCGACAGACGACCGATGTCAATGTGCGATCGAGAGCGCTGCCGGCGCCACGACCATCCAGAGTGCCATCGCGACCATCATCACGTTCTCAGTGAGCGACAGGAAGCCGAGCGGCACGTTGCTGTCCCCGCCCACGCAGGCGCACTTCAGCTCGCGCTTGTCGACATAGACCGCCTTGATGACCGACACCGCGCCGATTGTACCGATGACTAGCGCGATCGGCACCGACAGCCAGGTCAGCGCACCCGCGGCCATCAGGACGCCCGCCGCCCCTTCCGCGTAAGGATAGACATAGGAATAGGGCACCCAGCGCTTCGCTAGCAGATCGTAGTTGAGGAACATGCTCGAAAAGCTCTCGACGTTCTGGAGCTTGAGCATGGCCAGGACGCACATCGAGAAGGCGATGAACCATTCGCCTGCGCGCACAGTGAACGGCGTGCCGAAGGCGGCATAGCTGGCGGCGAGCGCCATCAGCGCCGTCATGGTGAACACCGCGATCACCGGCCGATAGGTGACGGCCTTGGGATCGCGAACCGCCTTGCCGAAGAAGCGGCGCAGATCGTCATAGCCGCCTACCCGCTCGCCACCGATGAAGGTTTGCGGGGTGGTCTTTACGCCGTGCTCGGCCTTGAAGGCGTCGGTTTCCTCCCGCGTGCGCAGCCAATGGTCTTCGACCTCGTAACCCTCGCGGCGCAGCAGGTCCTTCGCCTTTAGCCCGTAGGGGCAGGTGTGCGTCGGCATCACCATCCGATAGATCATCGCCTTCTTCGGCGCCAACGTCGCCATGTGTCTTCTCCGGCCTTTGTGCAGGACCTATATGGCGTCCGTACTATGGTACGGAGTCAAGACATGGCCGGCATGACGATCGCGGGGCTCGCGCGGGAAGGCGCCGTCGGGGTTGAGACGATCCGCTACTACCAGCGCCGGGGCCTCCTCGACACACCCGATAGGCCGAACAACTCCGGGTCGGGCGGCGGTATCCGTCGCTACGGTCCGGATGAGGTTCGCCGGCTCCGTTTCATTCGCTCTGCTCAGGTCGCGGGGTTCACGCTGGAGGAGATCGCCGAGCTGCTGCAACTCGATGCCACCGATGACCGCGCGCGAGCAAGGGAGATGGCGGCTGCCCGGATAGCAGAACTGGATCGCAAGATTGCCGAATTGGAAAAGGCACGCACCGCGCTCGCGCGTTTGGCGCACGATTGTAGCCGATCGGATGAAGGTCCCTGCCCCATCCTACTTGCTTTCGACCGATAAGGCGCTGCCCCGCGTTTCGCCGTCAGGGTCCAGGATCGACCGCCAGTCGCCCGGAGGCGGTTCAACCCAGGTCACAAGAAGGAAATAAAGGATGAGATTACCGACGAAGAAGCGATCACGCTCGGCCGATAGCGACGCCAGCCCGTGGGTAATCCTGATCCGTCTGGCGGTCGGGTTGGTGGTTTTCTTCCCCGAAGGCATCCAGAAGCTTGTGTTTCCCGATATTCTCGGCGCCGGCCGCTTTGCCAAGATCGGCATCCCCGCCCCCGAGATCATGGGACCCTTTGTCGGCGTAGTCGAGCTGGTGTGCGGCACCCTCATCATCGTTGGTCTGTTCACCAGGCTGGCAACGATTCCTCTGATCGTCACGATGGTCGTGGCGTTAGTCTCGACTAAGCTCCCGATTTTGCTTGGAGAGGGCTTCGGGCCGTTCAGTCTCCCCGACTTCAAGCGCTACGGCTTCTGGAGCGCACAGCACGAATCCCGCGCCGATCTGACGATGCTCCTTGGCTGCCTGTATCTGTTGAACGTCGGTGCAGGCGATTGGTCACTCGACCGGCGCTGGTTCGGAAAGCGCACCGAGCTTTAAACGACTTCGGATCGCCGAAGCTGTCGTTACAGCGCAGCGCAATCGGAATGCTGAGCATCTTTGTTCTGAGCAGGCAGGTCGGTTGTTCGATGGACATCAATGTCCGATCGACTGCGCCGTTTAGATTGGTGTCACAACCGTCCGGTTGTGAAACCGACGCGCTAACGCCCGTTTTCCGCGAGGTTCAAGATGTCAGAAGTCCGCGTCAGATTCTCTACGTGGAGAATGAGCGCCCATCTGGGGCAGACCTGCCAACTGCAGCCGGTTCGTACCTGCCGAGATGAACAAGCGTCCGTTTCCGGAAAGGGGAAAGATGGCGCTGAATGACCGCAATTGGGTCGTCTCAACGAAATCGATTTAGTCATGATGAGCCGAATAGGTTGCGGAAGCGACGTGGCTGCGAGCGTAGATACTGGGGCGGGGCCTTTACCTGGGTACCGAGATACGCGGCCGCGTGCCATGGCCAGCGCGGATCATAGAGGATCGTGCGGGCGAGCGCGATCATGTCAGCGTCGCCGGTGCCGATGATCGCTTCCGCCTGCTCATATTATCTGAAGTAATTGGTCATGCGGAGCCTTACCCAACTATTGTCGGGCAGCTCGCAATCTGTCTGGTCAGGGCTTAAAATAACTCCGCTGGACGATGCTTGGCTGATCACTGAACGGGTCCGCCGAGATCGCGCCATAGTAGGCTATGCTCCTGGCTTGCTTGATCCACGTCGGAACAGCGTAAGCCGGTCGACCCTCTTCGGCGGTCCGTAGTGCTCGCCCGAGCAGCCGGACACCTCTCCGCCCACGCTGTGAATGCAGATCCAGCTACCTGGTCCGTTGCTGTTCGACTGGAGAGCAACATCCTATATAGTCCGGCGGTGACGTGCTCAGATGGGGCAACAGACACAGTTCAAGGACGTAAGGCGGGGGAGCACGTGCGTAGGCGTATGCAGAATGGGCTCAATCGACCATGCCGCTGACGCTCACTCCGGTATCCCATGGCGAACTGTGTCACGGCTCTCGGTGGGTAAT
>NZ_CAMLAC010000130.1 GCF_946477935.1 uncultured Sphingomonas sp.
TTGCCGCCGGCACGCTGCTGCTCGCCTCCGGCCGCCGCTGGACGCTACCGGCGATCACCGCGCCCGTCGTCGCACTCGCCGCCGCCTCCGCCCCCTTCACCCATGCACCGTCGCCCGCCCCGTCCACGCCCCGCATCCGCGTCGTCCAGCCCAACATCGGCAACGACCTGCGCACCGCGGACGCGGGCGACTATGCCCTCGACGCGCTGATCGCCGGGTCCGGCCGCCCCGGCGCGATCCCCCGCCTGATCGTCTGGCCAGAGGGATTGCTCCAACACCTGCTGGAAAATGGTTATCCGGCGTATATTTACGACCGCCGCTGGCCGGTCGATACCCGTCGCCGCATCGCCAGCGTGCTGGGTCCGCGCGACATGCTGATGACCAACGCCACGACGCTGACCTTCGATGCGCGTGGCGACATCGACGGCGCGGGCAACTCGGTCCTCGCCATCACGCCTGACGCGCGCATTGCCGGGCGGTATGACAAGGCGCATCTGGTACCCTTTGGCGAATATCTGCCCTGGTCCTCGCTGCTCACACCGCTCGGCCTGGCGCGCCTCGTCCCCGGCGACATCGACTTCGTACCCGGCCGCGGCCCCGCGTCGCTCGACTGGCCCGCGTTCGGTGCGATCGGCATCCAGGTCTGTTACGAGATCATCTTCTCCGGCGAGGTCGTTGACCGCCACCATCGCCCGCGCCTGATCTTCAACCCCTCGAACGACGCCTGGTACGGCCGCTGGGGCCCGCCCCAGTTTCTGGCGCAGGCGCAGTTGCGCGCGATCGAGGAAGGCCTGCCCGTCGTCCGCGCCACGCCCACCGGCATCTCGGCGATCATCGCGGCGGACGGCCGCATCGTCGCCAGCATCCCCCACGAGACGGCGGGCGCGGTGGAAGCGGCGATCCCCCCCGCCCTGCCGCCCACGCTCTTCGCACGCCTCGGCAACCTCATGGCCGCGCTCGTCACCCTGGCGCTGTTCGCCATCGCCGTTGCCATCCGCCGCCGGGGCCGTTAGATGCACATATAAAGCTATCTTTATATCCTTATGAGGACGGGTATGCGCAGTTCCTACATCTTCACCTCCGAGTCCGTGTCCGAAGGCCATCCCGACAAGGTTGCCGACCAGATCTCCGACGCGATCGTCGACCTGTTCCTCTCCAAGGACCCCGAAGCGCGCATCGCGTGCGAGACGCTGACCACCACCAACAAGGTCGTGCTGGCCGGCGAGATCCGCTGCAAGGGCGTGTTCGAGAACGGCGCGTGGGTGGACGGCGCGCTCGACGAGATCGAGCGGACCGTGCGCGAGACGGTCAAGCGCATCGGCTACGAGCAGGACGGCTTCCACTGGGAAAGCTTCGACTTCTCGAACAACCTGCACGCCCAGTCGGCGCATATCGCGATGGGCGTGGACGAGAGCGGCAACAAGGACGAAGGCGCCGGCGACCAGGGCATCATGTTCGGCTACGCCACCGACGAGACGCCCGGCCTGATGCCCGCCACGCTCTATTACAGCCACAAGATCCTGGAAAAGATGGCGGCCGACCGTCACTCGGGCGCTGCGCCCTTCCTGGAGCCGGACGCCAAGAGCCAGGTCACGCTGCAGTACGAGAACGGCGTGCCCGTCCGTGCCACCGCGCTTGTGGTCTCGACCCAGCACTCCGCCGATCTGTCGAACCCCGAAGGCCAGGCCAAGCTGCGCGAATACGTCAAGGGCGTCTTTGCCGAGGTTCTGCCAGAGGGCTGGCTCCCGCAGGACAAGGCGATCTACGTCAACCCGACCGGCCTGTTCGAAATCGGCGGCCCGGATGGTGACGCCGGCCTGACCGGCCGCAAGATCATCGTCGACACCTATGGCGGTGCCGCCCCGCATGGCGGCGGCGCCTTTTCGGGCAAGGATCCGACCAAGGTCGACCGCTCGGCCGCCTATGTCGCGCGCTACCTCGCCAAGAACGTCGTCGCGGCCGGTCTCGCCAAGCGGTGTACGATCCAGCTCTCCTATGCGATCGGCATTGCCGAGCCGCTGTCGGTCTATGTCGACCTCCACGGCACCGGCAATATCGAGGAGTCGAAGCTGGAGCATGCGCTGCCCAAGCTAGTCCGCCTGACGCCGAAGGGCATCCGCGAGCATCTGAAGCTGAACGCGCCGATCTATTCGAAGACTGCCGCCTATGGCCATTTCGGCCGCGACGCGGAAGGCGCGCTGTTCACCTGGGAAAAGACCGATCTGGTCGATGCGCTGAAGACCGAACTGGCCGACTGAGCCACGGTCCATATGCCTGAACGGATGGGCCTCGACCGCCAGTTGGTCGAGGCCCGTTTCGTATATGCCTAGCGCGTAACGCGCCGCAAGATCGCCGGCGCCATCCGGTCGACGATCAGCCGCGCCGCTCGCTCCGACACCCAGCCGATCGCGCCGCCGACAACGACATCGCTGATATAATGCGTGCCGCGTGGCGGTTGCAGGGCCGCGATCACCCCGGCGGCGCCCTGCGTCGCCAGCCCCGTCAACGGCGCCTCCCGCGCGACCGCATTGGCCACCGCAACCGCGCCCGCCGTATGCCCGGATGGAAAGGAGTTGAGCGGTGGCGTATTCTTCTGGCCCGCCTCGAACACCGGCTTACCGATCTTCTCCGCATGGTTCGGCCGCGCGCGCACCACGCTGCGCTTCACCACGCTCTTGATGCCCGTCGCGATCAGATGCGCGGTCAGCATCCGCGCGCCCGTGCGGGCCAGCACCGGCCGCCTCAGCACCAGTCCGGTTGCCAG
This sequence comes from uncultured Sphingomonas sp., assembly GCF_946477935.1. GTDB lineage: Bacteria > Pseudomonadota > Alphaproteobacteria > Sphingomonadales > Sphingomonadaceae > Sphingomonas. The sequence continues at coordinate 2,765 of NZ_CAMLAC010000130.1, forward strand.
CGTCGCCGCCGAAATCGCGATCAGCGGCGGCTGATCCGCCACCTCGCTGGCGCCTCCAGCCATGCGAACCAACAAGGTATCGCGGTTCTGCGCCACATCGTGCGTCGCCTCCGTATCGGCCTTCAACAAGGCCTTGCCCGCCTTCTTCGCATCCTTCTTCTTGCCCATCGCCTTCCTTTCCGGCGCTGATCGCGACCAGCCGCCATATCCGATCCGCGAGTGCAACCGCCGGTGCGGCCACTTTGCTCCGGCGCATCATCGGATTATGGGCGGCGGCCATGAACGATCCCGTCGCCATCCGCCGCCTGTATGGCCGCCGCCAAGGCCACAAGCTTCGCCAGGGCCAGGCCGCTCTGGTCGAGGAAACCCTCCCCACCTTCAGCGTGCCCGAAACCGGGCCCATCGACGCGCGCACCCTGTTCGGCGACGATCGCCCGCTGCAACTGGAGATCGGTTTCGGCGCAGGCGAGCATCTCGCCGGACAGGCCGAGGCTGCGCCCGAGACCGGCTTTATCGGCTGCGAGCCCTTTTTAAACGGTGTCGTCGGCGCGCTCGGTCACATCCGTGACCGCAGTCTTGCCAATGTACGCCTGCACATGGGCGACGCGCTGGAAGTGATCGAGCGCCTGCCCGATGCCAGCTTGGAGCGCGTCTATCTCCTCCACCCCGATCCCTGGCGCAAGGCACGCCACGCGAAGCGGCGGATGATGAACCACGGCCCGCTCGATGCGATCGCCGCCAAGCTGAAACCGGGTGGAGAGTTCCGCCTCGGCACCGACGATCCCACCTATTGCCGCTGGTCCATGATGGTGATGAACACGCGGACCGATTTTGTCTGGCAGGCCGAAACCCCGCGCGACTTTCTCCACCGCCCCGCCGACTGGCCGGAAACCCGCTACGAGCGCAAGGCGCGGCGTCAGGGGCACGAGGTCTGGTATTTCCGGTATATCCGACGGTAGGCCGCGTGTTACGGGTCCTCGCCCCTTATAAGCCGGGCGTTTGACTTCCCGCCGTTTTCTTGATGCTCCCGCTGCGGTGATTGCTACGTGATTGCTGGGATCACCTGGCCGGAACAGCAGCGGTATGAACGCCGGCGCATTCATCACGTCGCGACGCCGCGCCTGCCGCCAGCGGGCCGCATAACGGCGCACCGCATCGTAGGAGCCATCGAACCCCTCGCGTACCGGCAGGTCGTGGATGCGCCCGATGCGCAGCTTCTCGCGCCGGATCCTCAACACCGTATCCAATACCAACATCCAGATCTCGCCGCTTGACACACCGTCAAACGAACAGCCTAGACCACCGGGATGAAGGGTCCGCTTTCCACGCCGATCCACAGGTCAATCGCGGTCACGCCATCTGGGCGCCAAGCCATACTAGATCGCACCAATTGAACCGGGGTAGCGCTGGGCATGGATGGCGACGGGGATGGAATGTCGCGATGGGCCGAGCGCATGGACAATAACGGCATGTAGTGGCAGGTCGGCGATGGCCCGGAGCCGGCCTTCCCACGCCGACGATCATGTATGATAAAATGCAATTGTTATTGCTGACGGCCTATATTGCCTTAGAGGCAATTCCTTAAGATCAACAACTAAACCTGTCTCTGCTTATCGGGCAAAATGCTGCATGAATCCATGAGCGTCATCTGCCAGAACCTTAAGGGTGTGCTTCAAAATGCCTCCCGAGTTTTGAACCTTTCCTACTGAAGCGAGATTCTGAATGGCGGAGGATGTTATCTGCTTACTGGCCTCGGCAAGCATTTGGCTACGCTCCTCTACGGCAATAATGCGCCTGTTGATTTGATCTATCGCATCGCTTTGCCCTCGAGACATGTGGGCTACGCGGCTGGCACCATCATCCAGACTGCCAATCAGCGCGGACAAGCTTCCGGTACTGGCAACAACAGACTTGATATGACCTTGGACGGATTCGATTTTATTGCGAACGTCACCAGCGCTTGCGCCAGTGCGCATGGCCAGCGACTTTATCTCGGCTGCGACGACGGCAAAGCCAGCACCGGCGGGGCCAGCGCGGGCGGCTTCAATAGTCGCATTGAGCGCCAAAAGATTAGTCTGTTTGGTAATGGCCGTAATTACATCTACGATCTGCTCGATACTGGTAGCTTGCACTTGCGACAGCCCGACAGTTTCGTTCGCGCTCTGCGCGTGGTCATTGATCGACCGGGCAGCGAGGCTGGTGCCAGCAACTTCGCGATCTATTTCCTCGAATGCACGTGCAAGCGAATGTGTCTGCTGCCCGGCTTCATGCATCTCGGTGGCGAAAAGCTGGGCGATATCGTCGAGTTGCTGAGCAAGTGCACGGTTGCCGTTGATTGCTTCCCGCAACGAGACAGCGTTGACCTCAAGGAGCTCCATCGCCTCCTGCGCGTCCCGGATAACGCCGCTAACCTGCTTTTCAAATGCCTCCGCCAGCGTTGCCAGCGTTTTCTCACGCTCCCGCCGGGCCTGTTCTTCCATCTCGGCGATAGCCTGCGCTTGCTGTTGCTTCGTCGCCTCCGCCTGCTGGTGCAGGATGGCTGCTTGTTGCGCCAGAAGCGCTGCTTCCTTGCGCTGTTTTTGAAAGGCAGCAAGGGCGTTCACGACGAGCCCAAGTTCGTCTCTACGCTGTAGCGCTACGAGATCCACATCGGCATCGTTCATGACAGAGTCCGTGGCCGCAGCGATGCCGGCGACCGAGCGTACGATCGAACGCCCGACCACATAGGCCATCAACAGGCTCAGCGCCGTTCCGATGAACAGGACCACCAACTGGATGGCTATGGTGATACGGGTTGCCAACAGCGCGCTCTGCGCGCTCTCGTTCGCCTGGCGCACCCCAGCGTCCGCGACTTGTCGGATCTGATTGTCGATACGTTGCGCGTTACTACGAAAAGGCGCCACCATTGTAGCGGCACTGGCGAAATCAACCTCCAGCATCGACGTCAAAACATCTACGCTGGCCGTATAGCGGTCCAGTTCGGACACCACGTCTCCCAGCACCGCCTCCTGCTCACGGTGGTTTCGCTGGTAATCGATCAGCGCTGTTCGCACGCCGTTCAGATCTCCATTGATGGCCTTTACTCGCGCGTCGATCGTCAGTCCCGAAGATGCTGCCTTGGTGACAAGGAGGTTATACACGTTCGAATTGGCGGTATCGAACCGTTGCGTGATTGCATTCAATTGGCCGATGTCGCGCATATCGCGGTTGACAATGTGATCTACGCCGCGCCCGACAATCAGCAGCGCTGTGGTGCTGGCCAGTGCCATGACAACGAAAAGCACGAGCATGATCAGCGGCGTCGCTGCCACTTTTCCGGATATAGGCCGGTCGGCCAGCTTGAGCTTCCATTCAAGCCGATCCGACAACCGAGAAAGCTGGTCAAAGCGCAACGCGGACTCCTGCTCGCACGCGACGATCCGCGGGGATCGGAGAGCCCGCGGCGCCTGCGGCCAGCGTGAGGTTCTCGCCAGCAGCAAATAGTTCAAGGGTTGGGGCGAGGCGCCAACCGGCGCGTGCGTCGAGCGCCACTGCGTCGTTGACGCGGTAAAGCATCAATCTTGGTTCAGCAGAGAACGCGAATTGCCGGGTCGCAGAGGTGTAGCGGGCAACTCCGGAAAGCGACAGCCGGTCGGTTGCATACCCAACTACGATGTTGGCTTTGTGAACCGGGGTCGTCGACTCCGGCGATAAGGCATAGGGTATCGGTTGGACCAGCGAGCCGAGTTGCTCATCGGTTTGCGTCCAGGTGTAATTACCCCGCCACGTTAGTCTGCCGACTATCCCCGACACGGAAATGGATGTGCCGTAAGTGGTATAATCGCCGATGGCTTTGAAGCGCGCGACGAGGGACGGGGTAGGAAACAGAAATAATTCAGTCTGCAGTCCGTCTCCGGGAGAGGCGATTGCATTGTTGGTGCGCGTGACGAACGCCGTTGCTTCCAAGCGCATATCGCCAGAGGTGTGAACATAACCGAGCTCACCGCTCCATATCCCAACCGGGCTCATGCCAGGAGAGCCAGTGACAAAAACCGGAATAGGGGATGGTGTTACGATCGGGAGCCGCGTGCCGAAATTCACCAATGACGGCAACTGGTAGCCGTGCCCGCCGTTCAATCGCAGTAGATTGCGCGCGTCAACGTGGACAAGCAGAGCAGCGTTGAAGCTGAAGCGGGTGAAAGCACGATCAAAATCGCGAGGATCATCATACGCTGGCTGGCGAACGGCGCCAGACTGCCCCAGCCAAAGACGTTCGAGGCGACCTGCTGCGGTAATTGAAATGCGTTCACTGGCATGAACATCGAGCAGCGCATTGACGGATGCAACGTCGTAGGAGATCAGATCAGAGAACTGGTCGATCGAGGCAAGCCTGTTGTTACGGTATTCAACGCCTACCCGTAGCGTACCAGCCGTGCTCAAGCGCAGGATTGAAGACGCCTGGGTGGCAATGATTCGATTCTTGAAGATGATCGGAACGGTGGCATCGACGGTCGTGCCGATACCGTACTTCGCGGTCAGCCAATTAACGTAACCATTGAGCGTAATCCCACCCCACGATGTATCGTGAGCAGCAGATGCATGAACGTTGTGACTGCTGTAATCCTGGTTGGAGAGCAGTTGGCTGGGCAAATATTCGATCTGGCTGTTGGACGCATAGCCACCACCCAGTACGGCTTCCAGTCCATCGAAGGATGCTGAAACATCTCCGGCAATCTGATCGCTGGCGACGTTTGCGATCATCGCTGGCTGTACCAACGACGCCGGAATATCACGTTCGTCTTCGCGCGCGTGTGCTCCGGAGATCCTGATGCCGATTGACGGAGTCACCGGGAGCCGTACGACACCTGACACCTTGCCGATGTCATGATTGCCGACCTCCGCTGTCGCCGTAAAAGATGGGGCGGTGCCGGCCCGCCGGGTGACGATGTTGACCACGCCACTTGCAGCGTTGAAGCCGAACAGTGCGTTTGCCGGACCGCGGACCAGCTCAATCTGTTCGATTTCCTCAAGCTGAACGCCAAGCAAGTTCCAATTCGTCATGCCGTAGTGGTCGAGATAAACCTGCCTGCCATCGACCAGAACGAGCAGCCTTGCATTGTAGGTCTGGACACCGCCACGTACCGCGACGTCGCTTTGTCCAGCCGTCCAACGGTTCACGTCGATGCCAGCATAGGTCTTCAGCAACCCGGGAACATCACGGGCGGGCGAGCGGGCAATATCCGTTCGCGTGATGATGATTGTGGAGGCTGGTAGTTCTGAGGCACGTTGCGGCTTTCCGGCCACGCTGGTGGTGACAGGCTCGCCGATTGTGTCCTGCAGTGCTTGATAATCGACGGTTTGCGCCATGGCAGCCGCGGGGCACAGGAGAACGCCAGCCGCAAGAATGGCCCGCAGCCTGATGGCAGGAAGGATGACGGGCATTCTCAAATTTCCTTGACCAGCATGAGGAATGCCGAACCGAACCGAACATTCGTGGCGCGCGCAGCAGCGCGATTGATCGTAATCTGCGTCTTCGGGGCAGAGGTGACCCCGACGACACAACGGCCGGATTGTACGCATGCGGGGTCAGACGATATGGTGAGGACTGATGATTTTGCTGCCGCGGCCGCAATGGCACTGTGTTCACTGCGAAGACCGGCGGTGACGAACGCGACGCGGTATCCTGTTAATACGCCCAGCGCCCCAATCGGCACGCGTCTCGACCGGATGGTGGCCCGTCCTGCTGCGATTCCTGCACCGATGGAACGCTCGATCGCGTTCGCCTCGGCTTCCGAGGCGCCGTTGCCTGGCTCAAACACTATTGCGGCAGTGACGATGCCCGACGGTCCGGGCTGAACGAACGAAACGACGCGGGTTGCGATGGGCACGTTCAATTCCGCGCCAAGCGGTGCAGCGCTTCCCAACGCAGCTACACCAAACGCCCATGACCAAGGTCTAATCAAGATTACCCCCACGTTGAACGGGCTTTGTGAAGGCCATCGTTATCGAATTGGTTAATGGTCTTGTTCAGCGGCGTGGTCGGTACGGTAGAAGACCATAAAGGGAGGATTTTGGCTTAACAGTCAGAGGGACGCTCCCCGCAACGACAACGGCAACCTCCACGCGTGTAGTGGCTACGCTGCGAACTGGACGATGATCAGGTCGCCCGAGATGCCGAGCCCATGTCGCGGACGATCGCAGAAGCTAATCGAGGACTTCCGACGGACCGGTAGGACCGAATGACATCGGCGCGTCAAGTGCGATGGGGCCCTGTTGGCAGCTAGCGGATCGGTTCGCTACAAGCGAGGCATCAAGGTGGTTAGATCGAGCTATGGCAAGACGTTCAAAACATGACCCTTATGATCATCTTCCGCAGGAAGACGACACGCCGTCCGCGCCGGTGCCATGCTGGCTCTGCGGCCGGCCGACCGGCAAAACCATTGTCTGGCATCACCCCGTGCCCAAAAGCCGCGGTGGCCGCGATGTCGTGCCTATGCATCCGATCTGCCAGCAGACCCTAATTGCCAATTTCACCAATTCCGAATTGCAACGGCATGGGATGGAAGTGGCCGGACTGCTGGATCATCCAAACGTACGCAAATTCGTGGATTGGGTGGCGAAGAAGGATCCGGACTTTACCGCGGCGATAACAAGGAAGCAGCGCTGATACATGCCGTTCAATTACGATGATTGAATGGCATGAAACGGATAATACCACCTGAACGGCTGCGATTGGGTCGGGTCCAGCCAAGCGCATCCCCGCCCGCAAACGTCGCGATCAATTGATCATCGCCCTCGGTCAGCACGATGCATGACCATCTGCTCCAACAATACCATATCGTCGTCGAGACTAGCCTCGCGCACGCCATTGCGGCAGCTTCAAATTGCGGACGTTCGTCATCAGCCACGATGCCTGCCCCGCAGTCACATCCCATGCCGTCACGTCGAGCCCACGCTTGACGCCCTCCGCATGACATAGGCGAGGGAGGTCGCGTCCCAGGGTGTGGTGTAGCTGAGGGGTGGCCGTCGGAGATCTTCGGATAGGTTTGGGTAGCGAAACTCAACCGACGGAGACCCCGATGACCGACGACACGATGAACATGCAGGCCGAACGATCTTCGATCGCCTTCAGGTTCCGTGAAGAGATGCAGTGGGAGTTGAGGCCGGGACCATGGTGCTGTCCGTAGGCGACCCGGCCTCAAGAGACATCTATCGCGCACCGAAGCGCGCGATCGACTGATGCGTCCTAAAGGCAAGGTATTGCCAAACTATGGCGTTCGCCACCCGAAATAAGGCACG
>NZ_CAMLAC010000131.1 GCF_946477935.1 uncultured Sphingomonas sp.
GCATCGCGGTCGACGCCTGGCTGAGGATCTGCGCCTTGGCGAGCGCGGTCGTCTCTTCCGAGAAATCGGTGTCCTCGATGCGGCTGCGGGCTTCGGACAGGTTGGTCGCGTTCGAGGTCAGATTGTTGACCGCGGACTGGATGCGGTTCTGTGCGGCACCGAGACCGGCGCGGACATTGGCGACCTTGCCGATGGCGGTGTCGAACTGCGCCAGCGTGGCGGAGGCATTGACCGACGCGGGGACGGCCGGCGGACCTGCGACCGCGGCGGTGATGACGTTGGTGACTGCCGCATCGTCGGTCAGCCGGGCCAGCGTGACATCGACCTTGTCGCTGGCATTCGCGCCGGCCTGGATGCTGACCTTGCCGTCGGTACCGGCCGCCGGCGTGGCCGCGGTCGAACCGTCGAACAGCTTGATGCCGTTGAACGCGGTGTTGGACAGCACGTTGCTGATCTGCTGCGCCAGCGCGTCCTGCTCGGACTTGATGTTGGCCTTGTCGTTGGCCGAATAGGTGCCGTTTTCCTTCTGCACCGCCAGCTCGCGCATGCGCTGCAGCATGTTGCTGACCTCGTCCAGCGCGCCTTCGCCGGTCTGCGCCAGCGAGATCGCGTCGTTGGCGTTGCGGATGCCCTGGTTCATGCCCTTGATCTGCGCGGTCATCGACGCCGAGATGGCGAGGCCGGCGGCATCGTCCTTGGCCGAGTTGATGCGCTTGCCGGTCGACAGGCGCTGCATCGACGTGCCCAGCATGTTCTGCGCCGAGGTCGAAGCCGAGGTGGCGCGGAGCGCGCTGATGTTGCTGGCAATAACGGTCATGTCGGGAACTCCATCTCTTGCTCGGCGAACCTTTTCCGATCCCCATCGGATCACCGAGCCGCCAAGAGTAGGAACGGCAAGCGACCGGCAATCTTTAGCCGGAAGGCGGAATTATTTTGCCGCCTTTTGCCGGAAATCTGCCGACCGGCCGTGGCGTTTGCGGAACGTGCAAAACCCCGGCCGCACCATCGGGTGCGACCGGGGTCTGGATCAGCCCCGGCTGGGTGCCGGCGCGTGAGCGGCAAAGCTTAGCCGAGCAGCTTCAGCACGCCCTGCTGCGACTGGTTCGCCTGGCTGAGCATCGCGGTCGACGCCTGGCTGAGGATCTGCGCCTTGGCGAGCGCGGTCGTCTCCTGCGAGAAGTCGGTGTCCTCGATGCGGCTGCGCGCTTCGGACAGGTTGGTCATGTTCGAGGTCGCGTTGTTCACCGCCGACTGGAGGCGGTTCTGCGCGGCGCCGAGGCTGGCGCGGGTGTTGGACACCTCGCCGATCGCATCGTCATAGGCGCTGAGCGCCGGGGTGGCGGGGGTCGCACCGGTATAGGTGTTGTCCGTGATGACCTTCAGCTTGGAGGCGGCTGCGCTGAAATCGGTGGACTTGAGCGTGACCTTGTCGGACGCGTTGGCGCCGGTCTGGATGTCGTAGCCGGTGGCCGCGGCCGCGTTGAACAGCGACAGGCCGTTGAACTTCGTGTTGGTCGTCACCGACGTGATCTGCTGCTGCAGCGCTTCCTGCTCGGACGCGATGTTCTTCTTGTCGTCGGCCGAATAGGTGCCGTTCGACGCCTGCACCGCCAGCTCGCGCATGCGCTGCAGCATGTTGCTGACCTCGTCCAGCGCGCCTTCGCCGGTCTGCGCCAGCGAGATCGCGTCGTTGGCGTTGCGGATGCCCTGGTTCATGCCCTTGATCTGCGCGGTCATCGACGCCGAGATGGCGAGGCCGGCGGCATCGTCCTTGGCCGAGTTGATGCGCTTGCCGGTCGACAGGCGCTGCATCGACGTGCCCAGCATGTTCTGCGCCGAGGTCGAAGCCGAGGTGGCGCGGAGCGCGCTGATGTTGCTGGCAATAACGGTCATGTCGGGAACTCCATCTCTTGCTCGGCGAACCTTTTCCGATCCCCATCGGATCACCGAGCCGCCACCACCCAGAACGGCCATGCTCCGGCAAGATTTAGCCGATTTTCGGAAAATTCTTGCCGGTCCTGCCGGTTCGGGTGCCGCGAACCGCCCGCCTCGCGCGGGCGTGATGCGAGCCCGCGCGCGCGTGCTCGCGTACGGGGGCGACGCGCCCGGAAATAGTTTGCCGGCAAGCGGCCAAATTAACCCTTTTTTGGGGACGAATCGAGCATTGAGGGCGGCGAAAGGAATGTCCCTCCGATGCCGTCGATTCTTCCCTCTGCCGTTCTTGCGAAGCGCCGTTACGCGCTGCTGTCGTCGCTGCGCGCGCAGGGCATGACCGTGGTCGAAGGCGGTGCGGGCCAGCCGGGCGATACCTTCCTGGTCGCTGAGGACGAGGCGATCGCGGCACCGGCGCGCACCATCGTGGTCGGCGATGCGGGCCGGCGGCTGGAGCGGCCCGGCAACGGGTTGCCGACGCGGATCGCGTTCGGGCCGGAAGACGGAGCGGTCGGCAACGGCTTCATGCGGGCGCTGCTGGCGGGGGCGGGCATGCCCACCGCGGCGGACCCGGAGAGCCTGGCGCTGTTCACCCTGGCCGAGCGCGTCGCGCAGGCCGACATCACCGTGCTGATCAACGGGCCGACGGGCACCGGCAAGGAAGTGCTGGCGCGCGCGATCCACGCCAATTCGGCGCGCGCCGACAAGCCGTTCATCGCGATCAACTGCGCAGCACTTCCCGAGGCGATGCTGGAAGCGTTGCTGTTCGGGCACCAGAAGGGTGCGTTCACCGGCGCGTCGTCGGGCGGGGAAGGCTTCTTCCGCGCGGCCGATGGCGGCACGCTGCTGCTGGACGAGATCGCCGAGATGCCGCTGCAATTGCAGGCCAAGCTGCTGCGCGTGTTGCAGGAGCGTGAGGTGGTGCCGCTGGGCGCCAGCCTGCCACAGCCGGTCGACGTGCGCGTCATCGCCTGCGCCAATCGCGATTTGCAGGCCGAGGTGGCGGCGGGCCGGTTCCGCGCCGATCTCTACTACCGCCTGGCGGTGTTTCCGCTGACCACCAAGGCGCTGGCCGAGCGTCGCGGCGACATCCCCGCGCTGGCCGCGACGATGATCCTGCGCCATGCCGGCAGCCGCAGCACCATTCCCTGGCCGAGCGCCGAGGCGATCGAGACGCTGGTCGAGCATAGCTGGCCAGGCAATGTCCGCGAGCTGGAGAATGTGATCCAGCGCGCGCTGCTGTTCGCCGGCGGCGACACCATCGAGGCGAGCCACATCGTGTTCGACCGGCCGATGGTCGCCAACGACCTCGACCTGTCCGCCCCCGCGCAGCCCGCCGTGCCGGCGACGCTGGGCAAGGTGGTGCAGATGAGCGAGTTCGCGGCGATCCGCGAAACGCTGGCCGCATGCGGCGGCAGCCGGATGGAGACGGCGCGGCGGCTGGGCATCTCGGAGCGCACGCTGCGCTACCGCCTGGCCAAGGCGCGCGAGCAGGGCGAGGATGTCGGCCTGCCCGGGCGTAAGGCACTGTCCGCATGAGTATCGGGGGCGTCAACGGCGCGATGGGCGTCGACCGGGTGATGGCGCTGCGCGCGCAGATCCTGGAGCGCAACCAGGCGCTGAAGGCCGCGGCGCAGACCGGCGGCGCACAGGCGGCCGAAGGTGCCGCTGCGGCGGCGAGCGCGCAGCCGGCCAGCTTTGCCGACACGCTGAACGAGGCGGTGAAGAGCGTCAACGACAGCCAGCAACAGGCCGCCAAGCTGTCCGAAAGCTATGAGCGCGGCGAGACCATGGACATCGCCAAGGTGATGCTGGCGCGCCAGCAGGCCTCGGTCGGGTTCGAGGCGACGCTGCAAGTGAGAAATAAACTTTTGTCCGCCTACAAGGACATCATGAGCATGCCGGTGTAACATGAGCACAGCGCTGACACCCGCCAACCCCGCCACGCCGGGCGGCCCGCAACTCCCCGAACGCTTCGCGAACCCGCTGCGCCAGATCAAGGGCGTGCTGGCACAGCCGGCCGTCCGCCGTTCCGCGCCGATGGCGCTGCTGATCGGCCTGATCGCGGCGGCCGCGCTCGCCTGGATGAGCCTGTCCACCCCGCCGCAAAAGACGCTGTTCGCCAATCTGTCGGACGCGGACAAGCAGGCGGTGACCACCGCGCTCAGCACTGGCAACATCGCCAGCCGCATCGACGATGCGACGGGCGCGCTGACCGTCAGCGAGGAGGATTATTCCAAGGCGCGGATGCTGCTGGCGGGCCAGGGGCTCCCCAAGGAAGCACCGGGCGGCTACGCGATCCTGGACCAGTTGCCGATGGGCGTCAGCCGCGCGGTGGAGGGCGAGCGTCTGCGCCAGGCGCGCGAAAGCGAGCTGGCCCGCTCGATCCAGGAGATCGACGCGGTGGCCGAGGCGCGGGTGCACCTCGCCATGCCCGAAGCGTCGGTGTTCGTGCGCGACAGTGCCGCGCCCTCGGCATCGGTGATCCTGAAGCTGAACGCCGGGCGCTCGCTGTCGGACGCGCAGGTGCAGTCGATCGTCAACCTCGTCGCCTCCTCGGTGCCGGGGATGAAGCCGTCGGGCGTGACGATCGTCGACCAGATGGGCGGCCTGCTGACCAAGGACGGCGCGGCCGCCGGCAATGGCGACGACCGCCGGATCGAGTTCCAGCGCCGGCTGGAGGACAAGTATCGCACGCAGCTCATCCAGTTGCTGACCCCGCTGGTCGGCAGCGGCAACTTCACCACCGAGGTGCAGGCCGAGGTCAATCTGGACGAAACCAGCGCGACGCGCGAATCCTACGAAAAGCAGGGCGCGCTGCGCGCGGAGACGGGCAACTGGACGGGCAATCTGGCGACCGCGACACCGCCGGGGGGCATTCCCGGTGCGCTGTCCAACACGCCGCCGCCGGCCAGCACGCTTCAGGTGCCGCCGAACCCCGCGCCCGGCACGCCCGGTACGCCGGAGAACCAGCCGGTCGCCGGAGGTGCTGCACCCAATCCCGCCAAGCAGTCGGATACGTTCCAGCGCGCATACGATCTGGGCAAGGAGGTGTCGGTGACGCGCGCCGCGCCCGGTTCGATCAAGCGGCTGACCGTGGCGGTCCTGCTGCGTGATCCCGCCACCGGTCGTCGCACCGCGATGGAGATCAACCAGATCAGCGATCTGGTGAAGAGCGCGGTCGGCTTCGACCAGGGGCGCAACGACAACGTCACCGTGATCAGCCGCAAGTTCGCCGATGCCGGCGCCACCACGGACGGCCCCGCCTGGTACGACAATGCCTGGCTGCCGGTGCTGGCGCGCAACGGCACCGCGATCGTGATCGCGCTGCTGGTCCTGCTGCTGGGCGTGCGGCCGCTGGTGAAGAGCATGACGAAGAAGAAGGATGACGAGACCAAGGCGTTGCCGATGGGTGCGGCGGACGGCGAGGGAGGCGAGAATGCCGCCGCGCCGGCCGGGCCGGATGGTATCGCGGTGCAGCCGCCCGTGACGCTGGAGCAGATCGAGGCGACGCGCAATTTCGACGAGCGTATCGGCGCGGTCCGCGGCTTCACCCGTGACAACCCGGCGCGGGCGGCGCTGGCGGTGCGCGACATGATCAAGGCGGAAGCGAACTGATGGAAGCCGATATCGCCGCCGGTGCCCGCACCTATACCGGTGTGGAGCGCGCTGCGGTCCTGATGATGCTGGTCGGCGAGGACGAGGCCGCGGCGATCCTGCAGAAGCTGGACCCGGACGAGGTGCGCGAACTGGGCCGTGCCATGTATGCGGTGGCGGACGTGAGCGAACAGGAGGTCGAGGATGTGCTCGACACCTTCGTGTCCGCCGCCCGGCAGCGCGCGACGATCGCGTTCGAGCCGCGCCCGATGGTGGAGGCGGTTATGAGCCGCGCGCTGGGCCCCGCCAAGGCGGACAGCGTGCTGGCGCGGATCACTCCGCCCGATGCGGCGGCCGAGATCGAGCTGCTCGCCTGGCTGGACCCGACCGACATCGCTGCGATGCTGGACAAGGAGCATCCGCAGATCGCCGCGGTGGTGATCGCCAATTGCGATCCGGCGGTGGCGGGACAGGTGCTGGAGCTGTTGCCCGATGCGGTGCAGCCCGACATCCTGCACCGCATCGCGCGGCTGGGCCCGGTGGCGCCCGAGGCGATCGACATGCTGCGCGACCTGATCACGCGCCAGAGCGGCAGCGGGCAGCAGGCGCAGGGAGTCACGCTGGGCGGCACGCGCGAGGCGGCCAAGATCCTGTCGAGCGCGCGCAAGGCGACCGAGCAGCGCGTCATGCCCAAGCTGTTCAAGATCGACCGCGAACTGGCCAAGCAGATCGAGGAGGCGCTGTTCGTCTTCGAGAACCTGCTGGAGCTGGACGACAAGAATCTGGGCACGCTGATCCGCAACGTCGATGGCGATATCCTGGTCCGCTCGCTCAAGGGCGTGGACGAGGGGGTCCGCAACCGTTTCCTGGGCTGCATGTCGTCGCGCGCCGCCGACAATATGCGCGACGAGATCGAGGGTCGCGGACCGATGAAGCTGTCCGAAGTGCTGGAGGCGCAAAAGGCGATGATCCAGATCGCGCGCAATCTGGCCAAGGACGGCACCATCGTGATGGGCGGGGGCGAGGACGACTATGTCTGATTTCATCGCCGGTTTCGCCGCGCGCCACGATGCGGCGGCGGCAGCACTGCACCAGGCATTTTCGCCGCAGCCAGCCGCCTTTGCCGCGGTCGACCTGATCGAAGTGCGCAGCCCCGTGGGCTTCACCCCGCGCGCAACGCCCGCCGGCCCGGTGCCGGAGCCCGACTTCGGCCTGCATGTCGAGCCGGAAGTGGCTGCGGGCCCCAAGCATTTCAGCCCCGCCGATCGCCAGGCGAACCCGACCGCGGGCTGGGACATGATGGACCCGTGCGTGGATGGGGTGCCGTTTATTGATCCGGTGGAGGCGGCGCATGCGGCCGGGTTCGCCGAGGGGATGGCCGCGGCGAGCGCGCAGGCACAGTCTCAGGAGGAGGCGCTGCTGGTGGGGATCCAGGCGGCGCTGAGCGGGGGGAGGGTCGATCGCGAGGCACTGGCGGGGCAGTTGCGGCAGACGGTGCTGTTCCTGGTGTCGAAGCTGGTGGGCGAGGTCGGTATCGCGGCGGAGCGGCTGGCGGGGCGCGTGGAGGTGGCGAGCGAGATGCTGGCGGATGCGGCGGAGTCCGCGCTGCTGCGCGTGCATCCGGATGATGTCGGTCTGCTGCAAGGCCGTTTGCCGGACACGGTTTTTCCGGTGGGCGACGCGAGCGTGGCGCGCGGCAGCTTCGTGCTGGAAAGCGCCTCCACCGTGGTCGAGGATGGGCCGGCGCTGTGGCTGGACCAGTTGGCGCAGGCGATGGACAGGGTGCCCGTTCCCGCATGTTGAACCGTTTCGCCGCCGATTATCTGGGAACGCTGGGCAGTGCCGATTTCGTGGCGGCGCCGCGCGTGTCCGGCCGCCTGTCCTCCTATGACGGATTGCTGATGGAGGCCGTCGGGCTGAACCTGGCGGTGGGGACGGTGTGCGAGGTCGGCGGCGAGGGCGATGCGCGGATCGAGGCGGAAGTGATCGGTTTTCGCAACGGCCGCACGCTGATGATGAATCTGGGTGGGCCCGCGCCGCTGCTGCCGCGCGCACCCGTCCGCCCGATGGGCGCGCCGGGCGAGGCGGAGGTGGGCGCCGCGATGCTGGGCCGCGTCGTCGACGGCGCGGGCACGCCGATCGACGGCCTCGGGCCGATCCGGGGTGCTGCGCGCTGGCCGCTGGCGGGCAAGCTGCAATCGCCGCTGGACCGCGGCCGCGTGCTGGCGCCGATGGATGTCGGCGTGCGCGCGATCAACGGTTTGCTGACCATCGGCCTTGGCCAGCGGGTCGGTATCATGGCGGGATCGGGCGTCGGCAAGTCGGTGCTGCTGGGCATGATGGTGCGCGCGGCGCAGGCGGACGTGATCGTGATCGGCCTGATCGGCGAGCGCAGCCGCGAGGTGGCGGACTTTCTGGAGACCAAGGTGGCGGGCGAGGCGCGGGCGCGGTCGGTGGTGGTGGCGGTGCCCGCCAACCATTCGCCGGTGCTGCGCATTCGCGGGGCGCTGCGTGCGACCGCGATCGCCGAGGCGTTCCGCGCCGAGGGCAAGCGCGTGCTGTTGATCATGGATTCGCTGACCCGCGTCGCGCATGCCGGGCGCGAGATCGGACTGGCGCTTGGCGAGCCGGCGTCGGCGCGTGGATACCCACCGTCCGCCATCGCGATGCTGCCCAATCTGATCGAGCGGGCGGGGGCGGATGCGCACGGGCCGGGATCGATCACCGCGATCTACACCGTGCTGGCCGACGGCGACGACGGCAACGATCCCGTGGTTGATTCGGCACGCTCCATTCTGGACGGACATATCGTGCTGAGCCGGCAGCTTGCCGAGCGCGGTGTGTATCCGGCGATCGACATCGGCCCCTCGGTCAGCCGGGTGATGAACGATATCGTGTCGAAGCCGCATGCCAAGGCGGCGCGCGTGCTGCGCCGGCATCTGGCGACGTACGAGGAAAATCGCGACCTGGTACTGATGGGCGCGTATCGCGCTGGCACCGATGCCGCGATCGACAATGCGATCGCCGCACACCCGGCGGTGATGGAATATATCCGGCAGGATTATGACAGCGCGGTGCCGATCGACATGGCGGTGGACGAGCTGGTCGGCGTGTTCGGCACCGACGGATGACGAAGCGGCGCGAGGCGACGCTGGCGCGCATCCACCGCGTCCGCACGCTGCAACTGAACCTGCGCATGGGGGACGAGGCGCGGGCGCGTGAGCAGGTGGCGAGCGAGCAGGCGCTGTCCCAGCGGATCGCCGGGCTGGTCGATGCGGTGTCGCCGACGCCGGCGGCCCCCTCTGCCAGCGTGTCGCTGATGGCGGCGGCGCATTTCCGCGAGCGGCTGCACCAGTCCGCCGAGATCGCGCTGCGCCGCATCGCGCAGGCCGAGCAGCAGGCGGAGGCCGCCGCCGAACAGACGCGCAGCGCCAAGCGCGACCAGAGCGCGGTCGAAAAGCTGATCGAGCGCGCGGAAGCCGCCGCCGTGATGCGCGAAATGCGCGCGATGGAAGACGCGCCGGCCAATCGAAAGAACCGGCACGATCCTTGCTGATCCTGCCCTTCATGAGTTTTGGGGGTTCATCATCATGATTGAGATCGCGAGCGCGATCGGCCGCTCGCTCGCGCCGGTTGGGGGAGCGAGCGGGGCGACGACGACGGATGGCGCGGCGTTTGCGCTCTCGCTGGCGTCGTTCCTGTCGCTTCAGGATGGCGACAGCGAGCCGGGGTCGGTCGTGACGACGCCGGCAGTGACCGGGCAGGATGATGCCACCGGCGGCAACGCCTTGCCGGATGAGGTCGAGGCGTTGCCGGAAATGGGTGTGGTGCCGTTCATGGCGCCGATGCCGGTGCCGATGCCGGTGCCGGTGCCGATGCCGGAGCCGGTGCGGTCGGACGTGACAGCGCAGATCGCTGTCGCTGGTCCCTCGGCCGGTATGACCGTGCAGCAGGGTGGGGCGTCCGCGCGGCCGGCGATGCTGGCGGGCACCGGGCTTGCCGTGGTGCAGACGGCGACCGCCGCCGCCGAAACGTTGGCGACCGTCGAGATGCCGCCGGTCGGATCCACGCCTGCGGCGATGCGCGACCTGTCGGTTGCAGCCACGGTGCCGCCGGAGATGCAGGGTACGGCGGAACGGACCGGTGCGGTTTCGGGCAATCCGCCGTTGGCGGATGCGGTGCCGGACGGGGCAGTGCGCCGGGCCGGCCCCGGCGCCGCCGATCGGATATCGATGCCGCAAGTTCCGGTCGACGCCGGGGCGATGGTTCAAAGCGACCCGCGATCGGCGGGGATTGCCCCCGACATGGCCGTGTCGGCCAGACCCGGCACCGTCCGGGTGGGATCGGCAATGCCGTTGGCGGACAGGGCCGGCGCCGTTGTGGCACACAGGGCGACGATGCCGCCGACGATGGCGGCGGTTCCTGTTCCCACGCGGTTCGTGAAAGAG
>NZ_CAMLAC010000132.1 GCF_946477935.1 uncultured Sphingomonas sp.
CCTCCGCGCCTCCGCGCCTCCGCGCGAACCATCCTTCTTCTTCGCGTCTTCGCGTCTTCGCGTGAACCAACCTTCTCTGCGCCGCCAGCCGTCCCCTACCCCGCCGGCGTCAACCGCACCGCGGCGCCCCCCGAAGGCGCGAGCAGCAGCGGCAGCGTATCATCCGCACCCACCATGCGATCGGAACGCACGACACGGTCAGCGGCGGCGCCATCCTGCCAGATCTCCGCCTTGTACCGGCCTTTGCCGAGGAAGCCGAGCGGCAGGGTCACCGGGCGCCCCTGCTCGGTGGTCATCGCCCCGAGATACCAGTCACGCCCCTTGCGCCGGGCGACCACGACATGGCTGTCGATGTCGCCATCCAGGAAGCGGGTCTCGTCCCAGACCGTCGGCACCGCCTGGACGAAGCCGAATTCCGGCTGATCGGCATAGGCATCCGGGCTGTCGGACACCATCTGGAGCGGGCTTTCCCACACCACATACATGGCCAGCGCGGCGCCCCGCGTCGTTTGCGTCTGCGGCGGGCTGTTGACGATCTGGAAGTCGCCGGGCGTCCGGTTGCGGAAGCCGCCCGGCGTGTAGTCGAGCGGCCCCAGCACCATGCGCGTAAAGGCGAGATTGACGTTGTGCCGCGCGGTGATGAGGCGCGACCACTTGTTATATTCGGCTCCCATCACGCCTTCCTGCGTGACGTAATTGGGCCAGGTACGCGCCAGGCCGGTCGGCGGATAGGCGCCGTGCAGATCGACCATCAGATGCCGCTTGGCCGCCGCCGCCAGCACGCGATGATAATAATTCACCATCGCCTGATCGTTGCGGTCCATGAAATCGACCTTGATGCCCTTGATCCCCCAGCGGGCATATTGATCGAGCGCCTCGTCCAGCCGCTTGTCGAGCTGGCTCCATTGCAGCCACAGCAACAGATCGACGCGGCGCGCCTTCGCATAGGCGACCAGCTCGGGCATGTTCAGCCCGGCCTGCGTTTTCGTGATGTCGGTATCGGGCGGCGCCGAGCCGCCGACGCCCGAATTGAGCGCCCAGCCTTCATCGACCAGCAGATAGGGAAGCCGCGCCTGGCCGGCGAAATCGATCAGCTTCTTCAGCCCGGCCATGTTCATCGGCTCGGACGCCTGACCGGGGAAATACGGGCCGGACCACCAGTCCCAGGCCGACTTGCCCGGCTTCAGCCAGGACCAGTCGCCGCTGGCTTGCGGATTGAGGTTGCCGATCGTGTTCGATTCGATCAGTTGCCCCGCCTTGTCCGCCATCAGCACGACACGCCACGGCGTCACCACCGCCTGCCCCGCCGGCTTTCGCACCGCGGTCCGCAACTCGCCCGGCAACATCGCCTGGACCGTCTCGACCCCCAGGCCGCCATCGCCGCGCCCGGCGAAATAGCTGCCGGGGTAATCGGTGAGATCCGCCTCGGTCAGCATGAAGTTGGTGGCGCCGCTGGGCGTACGGCACAGCAGCGGATTGTCGTACAGGTCGGTGGGGCGAAGCTGGCTGATCTTCAGCGGATCGTAATAGCCTTCATGGCTGGAGGTGAAGCGGCCGACGTTCAGACCCCAGCACTGGTCGTCGGCCGGGAACGAGAAGCCGGTGCGCTCGACCCGGATTTCGGTGGACCTGGCGCCGCCGGGCATGGCGTAGCGAAAGGCGACGCCATCGTCATAGGCGCGCACGGTCAGTTCGATCGGCTGGCGGGCACCCGCCGGATCCCCGAGCGCCACGACCATCTCGTTATAATGGTCCCGCGCCCTGGCCGCCTTGGTCGCGACCAGCGGCAGCATCCGGTCGGCGGTCGAGCGGCGCAGTTCGCGGGCGCTCAGCGCATCGGTACGCGATCCGTCGGTGAAGTTGAAGCCGAGCGGCGACGGGGCGATCACGGGTTCGCCCCGGCGCGCGATCTGGAATTGCGGCGGACCGCCGGTGCTGCCGTTCAGGGTGAACAGGATGGTGCCGTCCGGCGAGGCAAGCGTGAGCGGGCCTTGCGCGGCAGCGGGCGACGCGCCGGCCAGAAGCGCAGCGGCGAGCATCAGCCCGCGGCGGGTGTTCGTCATGCTAATCCCCTCTTGAGTCGTGATCGCGCGCGTCAGCCGAGCCGGGCGGGGGGCCGCCGCCTGGGTGCCGCGTCCGACTGGCGCCGGATCAGGCTGAAATCGAGCAGACGGTGCGGTTCCGCCTCCCCCGTCTGCCGGCGGAGCGCCGAGACAAGCAATTCGACGGCGGCGCGGGCCATGTCGGCAATGGGTTGGTGGATGGTGGTAAGTTCCGGCCAGATGGCGGTGGCCAGTGTGGTGTCGTCGAACCCCACCACGGTCAGGTCGCCGGGCACGTCCAGCCCGCGGCGATGCGCCACCGCGACCGTGGCGGCCGCCATGTCGTCGTTGGAGGCAAAGATCGCCGATGGCGGATCGTCGCGCTCCAGCAGCCGTTCGGCCGCATCCAGCCCGGAGCGATAGGTGTAGAGCCCCTGCGTCACCAGCGCTTCGTCAAAGGCGATGCCCGCCTCCTCCAGCGCGGCGCGATACCCCTCGAACCGGCGATCGCTGGCGGTCAGGTTCGGATTGCCGCGGATGAAGCCGATACGCTGGTGACCCAGAGTCATGATGTGGCGGGTCATCTCAAGCGCGGCGGTACGGTCGTCGATGCGCACCGCCAGCATCGCCTCGCGTGGCTCGCCGCTGGCGACCAGCACGGTCGGGATGCGCGCCTGGTTGAGCACGGCGAGCACCGCATCCGCCTCGCACAAGGGCGGCGGCAGCACGATGCCGTCGATGCCGCCATCGATCAGGTGACGCGCGACCTCCACCTCATGCTCGCCGATCTCGCACTTCTCGACGATGATCTGCACGTCGGAGCGCGATGCCTGGTCGAGACTGCCGAGCAGGAATTCGCTGAGAAAGCCTGCGCTGGGATTGCTGTAGAGCATGCCGATGCGGATCTGCGCCGCGCCTGCCAGGCTGCGTGCCGCCGGATTGGGGGCGTAGTTCAGCGCCGCGATCGCCGCGTTCACCGCCTCGCGCGTGGCCGGGCGGACATTGTTCTCGCCATTGATGACGCGCGAAACGGTCATCAGCGACACGCCGGCCGCCTTGGCGACATCGCTGATGGTGGGAGCGCTACGGGTACGGCGCGTCGTTCTCTGGCTCATGCCCCCCTAGCTTCCACGATCACGCGGCAAGCGCAATCGGTGCCGGTCAATTCACGTTGATAAACCTGTTCATATTCTGCTTGCACGACAGGTCAGGCCAATTCTATGATAGCGCTATCCCAAAACGGTCCCGCCAAGAGGGCTGTCTGCTTAGGAAGGACGTCGCATGCGCCGCATCGGATCGCTGTCTGTTGTCGCCACGATGGCGCTCGCCATGGTTGCCTGCTCCCCTTCCAGCCCGGACGGAAATGCCGCCGCCGCCAACGACACCGCCGGCAATGCGCAGGAACAGGCCAAGCGCTATCTGTCGCAGCCGCTGGTCACCGAAATCTACACCGCCGACCCCTCCGCACATGTCTTCGGCGGCAAGATCTACGTCTATAACAGCCACGACATCGACGGCCCGACGCCTGAGGACGATCTGGGCGCGCATTTCGAAATGCGCGATTACCGCGTGCTGAGCATGGACAGGATCGGCGGCCCGGTGACGATCGGCCCGGTCGCGCTGGACGTGTCGCAGGTGCCCTGGGCGGAAAAGCAGATGTGGGCGCCCGATGCTGCGGAGAAGAACGGCACCTATTATCTGTATTTTCCCGCCAAGGACCGGCAGGGCGCCTTCCGCATCGGCGTCGCCACGTCGAAGAGCCCGATGGGCCCGTTCAAGCCCAATCCCCAGCCGATCAAGGGCAGCTTCTCGATCGACCCGGCCGTCTTCACCGATGATGACGGCAAGTCGTACATGTATTTCGGCGGCATCTGGGGCGGACAGCTTCAGCGCAACACCACCGGCACCTATGATCCCAACGGATCGAAGACCGACCTGCAGGCGGATGACAAGCCCGCCCTGACGGCCAAGATGGCGGCCATGGCGCCGGGCATGACCGAGTTCGCGGAAAAGCCCCGCGACGTCGTCATCCTGGATGAGCAGGGCCAGCCGATAAAGGGTGGCGATCATGACCGCCGCTTCTTCGAGGCGTCCTGGATGCACAAGTACAAGGGCAAATATTACTTCAGCTATTCGACCGGCGATACTCATTACCTGGTCTATGCGATCGGGGATTCGCCCTATGGGCCGTTCACCTTCAAGGGCCGGATCATGGAGCCGGTGGACGGGTGGACGACGCATCACTCCATCGTGGAATGGGACGGCCGCTGGTGGCTGTTCTACGCCGACACGCAACTGTCCGGCCAGACGCGGCTGCGCAACGTGAAGGTGACCGAGCTGTTCTACAATCCGGACGGCACCATCAAGACGATCAATCCGATCCTGAAATAATCCCCCCTGCTCCCTGGCGGGGAAAGGAAGCACGCATGTTCCTGGGTATCGATATCGGCACGTCCGGCGTGAAGGCGGTGGTGCTGGATACGGGCGGCGGGGTGGTCGCACAGGGCACCGCGCCCCTCACGGTGCAGCGGCCGCAGCACCTCTGGTCCGAGCAATCGCCGGACGCGTGGTGGAATGCCGCCTGCGCGGCGGTGCAGGCGATCGAGCCCGGCGTGCGGGCGCAGGTGCGTGGTATCGGCCTTGCCGGGCAGATGCACGGCGCCACGCTGCTGGGCGCCGACGACCGGCCGCTGCGCCCTGCGATCCTGTGGAATGACGGTCGATCCCATGCCGAATGCGCGGAGCTGGAACGCGTCGCGCCCGATCTGCACGCAGTGGCGGGCAATCTGGCGATGCCGGGCTTCACCGCGCCCAAATTGCTGTGGGTGCGGCATCACGAGCCGGACGTGTTCGCGGCCACGCGCACCGTGCTGCTACCCAAGGACGAGGTGCGGCTGCGCATGACCGGGGAGAAGGTGTCGGACATGTCCGACGCCGCCGGTACGCTGTGGCTGGATGTCGGCGCGCGCCAGTGGAGCGACGACCTGCTCGCGGCGACCGGCCTCGGGGTCGATCAGATGCCAGGGCTGGTCGAAGGATCGGCGATCTCGGGCATGTTGCGTGCCGAGGTTGCGCAAGACTGGGGCATGGACCGTGTGGCGGTCGCGGGTGGCGGCGGCGACAATGCGGCCGGCGCGGTCGGCGTCGGCGTGGTTCGGGACGGCGATGCCCTGCTGTCGCTGGGCACCTCCGGCGTGATCTTTGTCGCAAACGACCGGTTCAAACCGTATCCGCAAGGGGCGGTCCACGCCTTTTGCCACTGCCTGCCGGGCATGTGGCATCAGATGAGCGTGCATCTGTCGGCGGCGGCCTGCATCGACTGGGTGGCGCGGCTGATCGGCGCGGCGGGCGCGGCGGCGGTGTTCGAGCAGGCCGAGCGCGCCGGCCCTGCATCCGGCCCCGAACTGTTCCTGCCCTATCTGTCTGGCGAGCGGACCCCGCATAACGACGCTCAGGTGCGCGGCGGCTTCCTGCGGCTGGACCACGACACCGGCCCCGAACGGCTGGCGCAGGCGGTGCTGGAGGGGGTCGCCTTTGCACTCGCCGACGGCATCGGCGTGCTGCGCGCCGCAGGCACGACGATCGACCGGCTGGCGGTGATCGGCGGCGGTGCGCGCTCGCGCTACTGGGGTGGCACGCTCGCCGCTGCGATGGGGGTGCCGCTGGTCTATCTCCGTGGCGGCGAGGTCGGCCCCGCACTGGGCGCGGCACGGCTCGCGCAACTCGCGGTCGATGGCGGCGACCCCGCCGACATCTGCGTCCCCCCGCCCGTGTCGCACATCGTCGAGCCCGATCGCGACCTGATCGATCGTCTCGCCCCGAAATACGCCGCCTTCCGCGACGCCTATCCCCGTATCAAGCCCTGAACAGGAGCAATCCATGGCCACCGACTTCTTCGCCGACGTGCCGACGATCCGCTACGAGGGTCCGGATACCGACAATGAACTCGCCTATCGCTGGTACGACAAGGACCGGATGGTGCTGGGCAAGCGGATGGAGGACCATCTGCGCTTCGCCGCCTGTTTCTGGCATACATTCTGCTGGCCGGGGTCGGACGTGTTCGGCGGCGGCACCTTTGATCGCCCCTGGCACCGCGGCGCCAACGACAGCGCCGCCGCAGCGACCAAGCGCGAGGTGGCGTTCGACTTCTTCTCGAAGCTCGACATCCCCTATTACTGCTTCCACGATGTCGATGTGATGGCGGAGGCGCACGGCGTCGCCGAGCATCGCCGCCTGTTCGCCGAGGCGGTCGATCATCTGGAACGGTTGCAGGCCTCGTCCGGCCGCAAGCTGCTATGGGGCACGGCCAACCTGTTCGGCCATCCGCGCTTTGCCGCCGGCGGCGCGACCAACCCGGACCCGGAGGTCTTCGCCTTCGGCGCGATGCAGGTCCGCGACGCGCTGGAGGCGACGCATCGCCTGGGCGGCGCGAATTACGTGCTGTGGGGCGGCCGCGAGGGGTACGAGACGCTGCACAACACCGACCTCCGGCGCGAGCTGGACAATCTCGGCCGCTTCCTGACGCTCGTGGTGGAGCACAAGCACAGGATCGGCTTCAAGGGCACCATCCTGATCGAACCCAAGCCGCACGAACCCACCAAGCACCAGTACGACTTCGACACCGCCACCGTATACGGCTTCCTGAAGCGCTACGGCCTGGAGGACGAGGTTCGCGTCAATATCGAGGCGAACCACGCCACGCTGGCCGGCCACACCTTCGAGCATGAGATCGCGACGGCCGGCGCGCTCGGCATTTTCGGGTCGATCGACGCCAATCGCGGCGACCATCAGAATGGCTGGGATACCGACCAGTTTCCCAATTCCGTCGAGGAGATGACGCTGGCGATGCTGGAGATCCTGCGCGCGGGCGGCTTCACCACCGGCGGCTTCAACTTCGACGCCAAGGTCCGCCGCCAGTCGATGGAGCCGGTCGACCTGTTCTACGGCCATGTCGGCGGGATCGACACCGTCGCCCGTGGCCTGCTGAACGCCGCCGCGCTGATCGAGGACGGCCGCCTCGATGCGATCAAGGCCGAGCGTTACGCCGGCTGGGACGGCGAGTTCGGCCAGGCGATCGCCGGGCTGGACCTCGCCGGCATCGCCGACCTGGCCGAGACCCGCGCGATCGATCCCCGCCCCCGCTCCGGCCGGCAGGAGCGGATCGAAAACCTGCTCAACCGCTTCCAGTAAGCCGAACCGGCGGCGCCCATGTCGGGGCGCCGCCTCCCCTCATTCGCCGCCGAACAGGTCCTTGTACCGGCGCGGTTGCGAGCGGAGATATTGCGGGGCGGCCTTCACCTGCGCGCCCAGCTCGGCCGCGGCATGCCATGGCCAGCGCGGATCATAGAGGATGGTGCGGGCCAGCGCGATCATGTCGGCATCGCCCGTCGCCACGATCGCCTCGGCCTGTTCATACCCGGTGATCAGGCCGACCGCGACGACCGGCATGGTCGTTGCCTGCTTCACCGCACGGGCCAGCGGCACCTGATAATTGGGGCCGACCGGGATCTGCTGGTCCGGGTGCAGCCCGCCGCTCGACACATGGATCGCCGCACAGCCGCGCGCTTCCAGCGCCTGCGCAAAGGCGATGGTCTGCGCGACGTCCCAGCCGCCTTCCACCCAGTCGGTGCCCGAAACACGCATCGTCACCGGCTTGTCCGCCGGGAATGCTGCGCGCACCGCATCGAACACCTCCAGCGGAAAGCGCATCCGGTTCTCCAGCGAGCCGCCATAATCATCGTCCCGGTGGTTCGACAGCGGCGACAGGAACTGGTGCAGCAGATAGCCATGCGCGCCGTGCAACTGCACCGCGTCCAGGCCCAGCCGCGCCGATCGCTTCGCTGCCTCGGCAAAGGCATCGCGCACCCGCACCAGCCCGTCGCGGTCGAGCGCGACGGGCGCGACCTCATGATCCTCGAACGCGATGGCGGAGGGCGCGACCGTCTGCCAGCCATGCGCGTCGCCCGGCGGCAATTGCGCGCCGCCGTCCCATGGCCGCTCGGTCGAGGCCTTGCGCCCGGCATGCGCCAACTGGATCGCGATCGGCATGTCCGACCAGCGGCGGATGCCCTCCACCACCCGCGCCATCGCCGCCTCGGTCTTATCATCCCACAAGCCGACATCCGCCCAGGTGATCCGGCCTTCGGGCTCCACCGCGGTCGCCTCGATCGTCAGCAAACCCGCGCCCGACAGCGCAAGCTGGCCGAGATGGATCAGGTGCCAGTCGGTCATGCATCCGTCCTCGGCGGAATATTGACACATGGGCGCGATGACGATGCGGTTGGACAGCGCCATGTCGCCAAGCGACAGGGGCTGGAACAGGGCGGGGGTGTTCATGCGGATCTCCGATCATTGAACTGCGCCGAACGGTTCGGCCGGTCGCTTGCCCGCCACAACACGCAAGGGGCAGCGGACGTTGCGATAGGCCCGACCCGGCCGGGCGCGCCTTAACCTCGTTCTAACCGGCTGGAGAATAAGGCGGGCGCGTGAGGCACCGCCACCTTCCGCCCCTAGCCCGTGCCGTGCTCGTACTCGCGGCCGCCACGTCGTGCGTGCCGCAGCCGCGGGGCGTGCGCGAAGCCGCGCCGCAGCCCGCCCCGCTCGCCGCGCAGCCGCTGCTGCGCGAACTGGCGCTGGACGTCCCCGCCGACGCCGTCGCACCCGAGGCTGCGGCGCTGCCCGGGGCAACGCTGGCGCCCGCCCCGCCCTTCTCAGGCCAGGCGGCGAGCGCGGACGATGCGGCACGCGCCGCCGACTGCCTGACCGCCGCCGTCTATTACGAGGCCCGCTCCGAACCCGTCGAAGGGCAGCGTGCGGTGGCACAGGTCGTGCTGAACCGTGTACGCGACCGGGCCTTCCCGCGCAGCGTTTGCGGCGTCGTCTATCAGCGCTCGTCGCGCGGATGCCAGTTCAGCTTCGTATGCGACGGATCGATGGAGCGGCAACGCGAGCCGAACGCCTGGGACCGGGCCGCGGCGGTGGCGCGCGGGGCGCTGGCGGGTCTGGTCTATGATCCGGTCGGCTCGGCGACCTTTTACCATACCACCGCGATCCTGCCATGGTGGGCGCCCAGCCTGTCGAGGATCGGCACGGTTGGCACCCACATCTTCTACCGCTGGCGTGGCGGCATGGAGCGCGCGCTGGCCTTTCGCCAAAGCTATGCGGGCGTGGAGCCGGGCACTGCGCCGATGCCCCTAGCGGCGGCGGACGCGCCGCCGATGGCCACCGTGCTGGCCGAGGAGGTGGAACGCACCGGCGGCGTCACCATTCACCGCGGTGAAAAGACGCTGATCGCCGAGGGCAAGGCACCGGTGCAGCAGAGCGGCGGCGTCCGCATCCATCGCGGCGTTCCGGCCCCGGCCGCGCCCGGCGATGGCGGTGCGATCATCGGCGACGAGGAAAGCCCGACCTGACCTGTCATCGGCATGTGGCGGTTAAGCCCTTCAAACCACCGCCCCTTGCCGCTAGGGAAGCCGCAACCATCAGGAGACACCCCTTGAGCAAGCTGCATCTCGTCTTCGGCGGTCGCGTCAGCGATCCCCAGACGCTCGATTTCGTTGATCCTTCCAAGCTGGAAGTGGTCGGCATCTTCCCGGATTATGCCAGCGCCGAAAAGGCATGGCGCGCCGCTGCGCAGCGCACGGTGGACGATGCCGAAATGCGCTTCGTGGTCGTCCACCTCCACCGCCTGCTCGAGCCGCAGCTTCCGCTGGCCTGAGGCGCTCTGCAGTCAGACCAGGTGGTGAGTAGGAAATAGCCCCTCCCCTTCAGGGGAGGGGTTGGGGTGGGGCGCTTCCTCGAACGGCTCGCCCGCGGACAGACCCCACCC
>NZ_CAMLAC010000133.1 GCF_946477935.1 uncultured Sphingomonas sp.
CCACCACCGCCTTTCGCCCGTCGCTGGATGCATCGGCCCGCATCGCCCGGCTCGCCGGCTGGGCGGACGCGGTCCGGCGCGTCACCGGGCGGGCATAGCGCTTACCAGGCGCGCGGTACGCTGCCGGTCCGCTCGGCCACTGCATTCTCGATCGCCTGCAACTGCGCACGGCTCAGCACGCCCGCATCCATCAGGTGGCGCATCAGTTCGTCGGTCAGTGCCGCCAGAAAATGCAGCTCCGCGCGTTCCGAGCCCTGGTCATCGCTCGCACCATCCATCACCGATCTCCCTGGGCCTGCCAATAAGGCCAACGCGTTCACCGACAAGGCTAACGCGCTTGTCCACGAACACAAACACACAAAGCGTTAAGGGATTGCTTCCATCCCGCCCGATATTCGGCCACGTGATCCATGTTGAAGATCGGGTTCGGCCGGATCTCACGACAAGACGCTTGCACCGCCGTCAATCCGGCGCGATACACCCGCTCATATTTGAAAGCATGGTATGGCGAAATACGCTTACGCCATCGATCAGGAGAGTGTGCGATGACCACCCCCGCCTCCCCCATCCGTACCGAACGCCACGGCGACATACTCGTCATCATCTCGGACAATCCACCGGTGAACGCGCTCGGCGCCGCGGTCCGCCAGGGGTTGGAGGCGGCGGTGAAGCAGGGCGTCGCCGATGCCTCGATCGCGGCGATGGTCATCCGCTGCGAAGGCCGCACCTTCTTTGCGGGCGCCGACATCACCGAATTCGGCAAGCCGATGCAGGAACCCGTGCTGCCCATGCTGGTCGACATGATCGAGGCATCGGACAAGCCGATCGTCGCCGCGATCCACGGCACCGCGCTCGGCGGCGGGTGCGAGGTCGCGCTTGCCTGCCATTACCGTGTCGCCGTGCCTTCGGCGAAGCTCGGCACGCCGGAAGTAAAACTCGGCCTGCTCCCCGGCGCCGGCGGCACGCAGCGCCTGCCCCGCGTGGCGGGCATCCCGCTGGCACTGGATATGACAGCCAAGGGCGACCCCATATCCGCCCGCACCGCGCATGACGCCGGCCTGATCGACCGCATCGTCGGTGAAGACAGTCTCGCCGCCGATGCGCTGGCCTTTGCTAACGAAATCAAGACGAAGCGCCCTATCCCCCGCGCCTCGCAAAGCCCGCTCGCGCCAGACCCGGACGCGGTCGCCGCCTTCACCAAGGCCAATGCCCGCCGCTTCCGCGGGTTCGAGGCCCCCGCCGCCAACATCGCCTGCATCGTCAAGGCCAGCGAGACCGGCTATGCCGAGGGCGTCCAGTTCGAACGCGCCGAATTCATGCGGCTGATGATGGACAACCAGTCCGCCGCGCAGCGCCACCTCTTCTTCGCCGAACGCCAGGCCGCCCGCATCGACGACGTACCCGCCGAGACCGTTACCCGGCCCGTCGAACGCGTCGGAATCATCGGCGCGGGCACGATGGGCGGCGGCATCGCGATGAACTTCCTGTCCGCCGGCCTGCCCGTCACCATCGTGGAGACGAGCGCCGAGGCGCTGGACCGCGGCGTCGCCATCATCCGCCGCAATTACGAGGCCACCGCCGCCAAGGGCCGGATGACGGCCGAGCAGGTGGAGCGCGCCATGAGCCTGCTCACCCCCACGCTCGACTTCGACAGCCTCGGCACCGCCGACCTCGTTATCGAGGCGGTGTACGAGAATATGGACGTCAAGAAGGAAATCTTCACCC
The DNA here is from genome assembly GCF_946477935.1 of uncultured Sphingomonas sp. GTDB lineage: Bacteria > Pseudomonadota > Alphaproteobacteria > Sphingomonadales > Sphingomonadaceae > Sphingomonas. The sequence goes on from NZ_CAMLAC010000133.1 coordinate 1,726, forward strand.
GTCTCGACGCCGTTGCCAGGCCCGGTGCGATCCTGGCGTCGAACACCTCCTATCTTGATATCGACGTGATCGCCGCCTGCACCGCGCGGCCGCAGGACGTGCTCGGCATGCACTTCTTCTCCCCCGCCAACGTCATGAAACTGCTAGAGGTGGTGCGCGGAGAGAAGACCGCGGGCGACGTGCTCGCCACCGTCATGGCGCTCGCGAAAAAGATCCGAAAGGTCGCGGTCGTCGCCGGCGTCACCTACGGGTTCATCGGCAACCGCATGCTGATGCCGCGCCAGGTGGAGGCCAATGCGCTGCTGCTGGAAGGCGCCACCCCCGAACAGATCGACCGCGTCCATGTCGAATTCGGCATGCCGATGGGCCCGTTCCAGATGGCCGACCTCGCTGGCGTCGATATCGGCTGGCACCGCGATCCCAGCCGCATCGAAAGCGTTCGCGACCAGCTCGCCGCCGAAGGCCGCTGGGGCCAGAAGAAGCAGGCCGGCTTCTACGATTATGACGAGAAGCGCACCCCCCGCCCCAGCCCGCGCGTCGCCGAGATCCTCGACGAATGGCGTCTCAAGACGCAGACGCCGCAGCGCGTGATCGAAGATGAGGAAATCATCGAGCGCACCCTCTACACCATGGTCAACGAAGGCGCGCTGATCCTGGAGGAAGGCAAGGCGCAGCGCGCTTCCGACATCGATGTAGTCTGGATCTACGGCTATGGCTGGCCCGTCTATCGCGGCGGCCCGATGTTCTGGGCGAAGACCGAAGGCTATGACAAGATCGTCGCCGGCCTCGACAGGCATGGCTTTCCCGTCGCGAACAGCCTGCGCCAAGGCACGATCAAGTGAGCGACCTCGCCACCTTCCGCGCCGAAACCCGCGCCTGGCTGGAGGAGAACTGCCCGCCCGAAATGCGCGAGCCGGTCCGCGGCGATGCCGATATCTGCTGGGGCGGTCGCCGCTTCCAGCCGTCCAGCCCTGCACAAAAGGACTGGCTGGACCGCATGGCCGCACGCGGCTGGACGGTGCCGGACTGGCCGAAAGGATATGGCGGTGGCGGTCTGTCTCCGGCCGAAACCAAGATCCTGCGCGAAGAGATGCGTGCGCTCGGCGCCCGCTCCCCGCTTTACTCCTTCGGCATCTCGATGCTCGGCCCCGCGCTGCTCAAATACGGCACCGAGAACCAGAAACGCGAACACCTCCCCAAAATTGCGCGTGGCGAGATCCGCTGGTGCCAGGGCTATTCCGAACCCAATGCCGGTTCCGACCTCGCCTCTCTCGCCACCTGGGCGGAGGATGCCGGCGACCATTATGTCGTCTCCGGCCAGAAGGTCTGGACCTCCTATGCCGACAAGGCGGACTGGATCTTCTGTCTCGTCCGCACCTCGAAGGAGTCGAAGCAAGGCGGAATCAGCTTCGTCCTGTTCGACATGGCGTCCGAGGGTGTCTCGACCAGGCCCATCCTGCTCATCAGCGGCTATTCGCCTTTCTGCGAGACCTTTTTCGACGGCGTGAAGGTCCCCAAGGCCAACCGCGTCCATGAAGAGAACAAGGGCTGGGACGTCGCCAAATATCTGCTCGGCCATGAGCGCGAGATGATCTCCGGCATGGGTCTCGGCGCGCGCGGCGAAACTGCGCTGATCGAGGGCGCGCTGAAGGCGATCGGCCACGACGAGACCGGCCGCCTCGCCGACCCGCTGCTCCGCAGCCAGATCGCCCTGTTCGATGTCCGCGCCCGCGCCTTCGCCGCGATGAGCGAACGCTTCATGGACGAACTGAAGGCGGGTCAGGCACACCCCGCCCAGCCGTCGATGATGAAATATTACGGCACCGAGCTGAACAAGGCGCGTCACGAACTGGTCATGGCAGCGGGTGGGTCGGATGCGCTGGAATGGGACAGCGAACGCTCGCATGGCGGCGCTAAGGCGCGCGCCTGGCTGCGCACCAAGGCCAATTCGATCGAAGGCGGCACCAGCGAGATCCAGCTCAACATCATCGCCAAGCGCATCCTCGACCTGCCCGGCGCCTGAGGAGTTTACCCTGATGCCTCTGTTCCTGAACGAAGAGCAGTCGATGCTGCGCGACACCGCGCGTGACTTCATCGGCGATGCCGCGCCGCCCTCGCACGTGCGGGCACTACGCGACGCGGGCGATCCCACCGGCTTCTCGCGCGACCTGTGGAAACAGTTCGCGGAGATGGGCTTCACCGGCATCCTCATTCCCGAAGCGCAAGGCGGGCTTGGCCTCGGCCATGTCGAGGCGGGCGTGGTGCTGGAGGAGATCGGCCGCAACCTTTCTCCGTCCCCTTTCCTGTCCACCGCAGTAGCGGCGGTCGCCGCGTTGAGCGATACGCCCCATGCCGCAAACGTCTTTCCCGGCATCGTCTCGGGCGACACCGTCGCCGCGCTGGCCATCGACGAGGGGCCCAAGCACCGCGATCATATCGCCTTGCGGGCCGAACGTGCCGGCAACGGCTTTCGCCTGTCGGGTACCAAGCGCTTCGTCACGCATGGTCACATCGCCGACCTGATCGTCGTCGCCGCCCGTACCGCCGGCGCACCCGGCGAACGCGCGGGGGTCACCCTCTTCCTCATCGACCGCGACCACCCCGGCCTCTCCGCGCACCCACACCGCATCGCCGACGCCGGCCTTGCCGCCGATCTCGTCTTCGACGGCGTGCAGGTCGATGCCGATGCCGTGATCGGCGAGGTCGATGCCGGCGCCGTCCCCCTCGCCCGCCTGCTCGCCGCAGGCCGTACCGGCGCCGCCGCCGAACTGCTCGGCGTCGGCACCGGCGCGATGGAGCGCACCACCGGCTATCTAAAGGAACGCCGCCAGTTCGGCCAGCCCATCGGCAGTTTCCAGGCGCTGCAACACCGCGCCGCCCACCTCTACAGCGAAATGGAGGTCGCCCGCGCCGCCGTGCTGAAGGCGCAGCAACTGCTCGACGCTGGCGACGCCGCGGCCGACGACGCCGTGTCGGTCGCCAAGGCGATGTCCGCCCTCGCCACCACGCTGGCGGTGCAGGAGGGCATCCAGATGCACGGCGGCATTGGCATGACCGACGAATATGACATCGGCTTCTTCATGAAGCGCGCCCGCGTGCTGGCCGAGCTGTTCGGTGACGCCAATTACCATGCGGATCGCCTTGCCGTCGCATCGGGCTATTGACGTTTACGGAAAGCACGCCATCACGCATGGCATGGACGCCCCCGCAGATCCCCGCCGCCTCGCGCAAGACTTGGTCGACCTGCTCGACGTCGAGGAACTGGACACCGACCTGTATCGTGGCCGTCGCCAGCCCGGCGGCGTCGGCCGTGTCTTTGGCGGACAGGTCATCGCCCAGGCGCTGCAAGCCGCCCAGCGTGCCACCGACGCGCCCAAGGTCGCGCACTCGCTCCACGCCTATTTCATGCGGCCAGGCGATGAGAATTTCCCGATCATCTACCGGGTGGTTCGTGATTTCGAGGGACGCAGCTTTGCCACCCGCCGCGTGATCGCCATGCAGCGCGGCCGCCCGATCCTCAACATGGCCTGCTCCTTCCAGATGCCGGAGGACGGGATGACACACCAGGACATGATGCCCGACGTGCCGCCGCCCGACACCTTGCGCAGCGAGGCCGCATTGCGCCGCGACATGGCCGATGCCATCCCTGAAAAGGTCCGCCGCCTGTTGCTGCGCGAGCGCCCGATCGAGATGCGCCCCGTCTATCCGCACGACTGGATGTCGACCGAGAAGCACGCCCCCAAACAGGCGATCTGGTTCCGCCTCGTCGCGCCGATCGAGGCGGACGATGCGATGCACCGCGCGATCCTCGCCTATACCTCGGACATGGCGCTGCTCGGCACCGCGATGCTTCCCCACGGCGTCCACTGGCTGACGCCTTCGATCCAGACCGCCAGCCTGGATCATGCCCTGTGGCTGCATGAACCCTTCCGTGCCGACGAATGGCTGCTCTACGTCACCGACAGCCCCTGGGCCGGTCATGCCCGCGGCTTCAACCGCGGCACCATCTTCGCCGCGGACGGCCGCCTCGTCGCCAGCGTCGCGCAGGAGGGACTGATCCGCCAGCGCACCTGACACCTACTTGCCCACCCCACGATCCCCTGCTAACCGCGCCGCCACAACATCAAGAGTCGGGCCGACGCCCGGCACCAACCTGCTCCCGGGCAAGGTGGTGCCCCCATCCACGGATGGGGGGATGTGGCCGACCGGCAAACCTCGGGCCCTTCCCAAGCGTCGTTCCGTCTTTGCAAGAAACAGGAACCGCACGCGTGCCCGATACCGCCCAGCAATTCGCCAGTGACAATTATGCCGGCATCTGCCCGGAGGCATGGGACGCGATGGCGCAGGCGAACCGTGGCCACGCGCCCGCTTACGGCGACGATCCCTGGACCGATGCCGCCTCCGACGCTTTCCGCCGCCTGTTCGACACCGATTGCGAGGTGTTCTTCGCCTTCAACGGCACCGCGGCCAACTCGCTCGCGCTCGCCGCGCTGTGCCAGTCCTATCACAGCGTCATCTGCTCCTCCTCGGCGCATGTCGAAACCGACGAGTGCGGCGCGCCCGAATTCTTCTCCAACGGCTCCAAGCTGCTCGTCGCCCAGACCGCCGACGGCAAGCTGACCCCGCAGGCGGTACGCGCCCTCGCCACCAGCCGCTCCGACATCCACTTCCCCAAGACCCGCGCCGTCACCATCACCCAGCCGACCGAGACCGGCCAGGTCTATACGATCGCCGAGATCGAGGCGCTGTCCGCCACCTGCCGCGAGCTTGGCCTGCGCCTCCACATGGACGGCGCCCGCTTCGCCAATGCCTGCGCCACGCTCGGCTGCTCGCCCGCCGCGATGACGTGGCAGGCCGGCGTCGACGTGCTGTGCTTCGGCGGCACCAAGAACGGCATGGGCGTGGGCGAGGCGATCCTGTTCTTCGATCGCACACTGGCGCAGGATTTCGATTATCGTTGCAAACAGGCGGGCCAGCTCGCCTCCAAGATGCGCTTCCTCGCCGCCCCCTGGGTCGGCCTGCTCGACAGTGGCGCATGGCTGCGCAACGCCGCCCACGCCAATGGCTGTGCGCAGCACGTGGCGCAACGGGTCGCCGATCTGCCCGGCATTGCCCTGATGTTCCCGGTGGAGGCGAACGCCGTGTTCCTGCAGGCGCCCGAGCCCGTGCTGGCGGCTTTGCGCGCCCGCGGCTGGCGCTTCTACACCTTTATCGGCGGCGGCGCCCGCTTCATGTTCGCCTGGGATGCCGATCCTGCGCGGGTCGAAGCGCTGATCGCCGATATCCATGCCGCCGCCTTGACGGAGGAACTGGTGCCCGCCTGAGCCCGCTCAGAGACTGTTTGGAAACGTGCTGAAGGCACGTTTCGCGGCACCAGCCCGCTCCCCCACCCGGCCTCCCACAGAGTATCCTTGATGGGAGGCCGGGTGGGGGAGCGGGCTGGTGCCGCCGTGAAACTCGCTCTTTCGCGAGTTTCACGGCGGACTCTCAACGTGCGGCGGACGCCGCCGTGTCCGCCAGCATGGTGCGCGCCGCATGGGCTGCGGCGCGCGTGTCGTTGGCCAGCTTCTTCACTTCGCCCGCAACGATGCCGAAGCCACGACCGGCATCGCCTGCGCGCGCCGCCTCGATCGTGGCGTTCAGCGCCAGCATGTTGGTCTGGCTGGCAATGCTGGCGATGCTGTCCACCACCCGGCTCAGCTCGTCCAGCACGCGGTCCACGTCGGCGCTTCTGGCGTCCGCCTCCTGGCGAAACCGCTGGCTTTCCTCCAGCCGCGCGGACACCTCCTGCTCCAGCCGCACCTGCGCTGAAATGTCGCTGGCAAACTTCACCACCTTCCAGGGCCGGAGATCCGCGTCCAGGATCGGCGTATAGGTCGCCTGTATCCAGATCAGCCGGCCATCGGCCGCACGCCGCTGAAACCGGCCCGCCGCGAAATTTCCTTTGCCCAGTGTCTGCCAAAAGTCGCGATACGCCGCCGATGCGGCATAATCATCCTCACAAAAAGCGCTGTGATGCTGACCCACCAGATGCGCGCCGTGGCATCCGAACAGTTCGGCAAACCGAGCATTGGCCTTGAGGATGCGACCGGCCATGTCGAACTCGACCACTGCCTGCGATTGATCGATCGCGTTCAGCATGCCCTCGGCCGCGGCAGCCGCGCGGCGCTGTTCGGTCACGTCGGTGGCGATCTTCAACACCTTGTGCGGCCGGCCTGCCGCGTCGCAGATCGGATTGTACGTGGCCTCCAGCCACAGGCTGAGTCCATCGCGGGCAAGGCGACGATGCTGGCCGGCTTGGAACGCCCCCTCTGCCAGCCGGCTCCAGAACTGGTCATATTCAGATGACGCGACGAATTCGGGCGGACAGAACAAACGGTGATGCTGCCCGACGATATCTGCCAGCGTATAGCCGGTGGTCGCAAGGAAATTGGCATTGGCCCACGCCACGCGGCCATCCAGCTCGAACTCGACCAGCAGTTGCGACCGGTCGATCGCTGCCCACAAGGCACCTTCACGAAGAGCGCTGCTGCTGATCTCATGGGGAAGCCGTTGTGCCATATCGCTCCGTGCATCCCAGACCGCTAACCCCATCTTAATCGGCGCGCCGATCAGGCCAATCTGCATCAACTTCCAAGAAATTTTCTATTGGTGCTACGGAGTTAGCGTTTACGCACCGGCCCGTACTGCAAAGTGCCATGCCGCCGCCGCCAGCATCGGCAGGCGCGCCACGGTCTGCTCGGCCTGCGCGCTCGACGCATTGCCGTCGATCATCCGCCGCTTGATCCCCTGCACGATCCCCACCAGCCGGAACAGGTTGTAGGCGAAGTACCAGTCGAGCTGCGGCACCCCGTCCCGCCCGGTTGCCGCGCAGTAGCGCGCCACGGCGTCCTCCATCGTCGGAATGCCCGTATCCTCGCCCGTCAATCCGGCGATTCCCGCCCGTCCGTCCGGCGGCGTCTGCCAGTTCATCAGCAGGTAGGAAAAATCGGCGAGCGGATCGCCCAGCGTCGACAATTCCCAGTCCAGCACCGCCGCCACGCGCCCCCCGTCCGGCGCGTAAATCAGATTGTCGATCCGGTAATCGCCGTGCACGATCGACACCCCCGTTTGCGGCGGCAAGGTGCGCGGCAACCAGTCGATCAGCCGGTCCACCGCCGCGATCCGTTCGGTCTGCGCCGCGCGGTACTGCCTGGTCCAGCGCGCGACCTGACGTTCGAAATAATTGCCCGCCCGGCCATAGTCGCCAAGGCCCAGCGCCACCGGGTCGATCCGGTGCAGCGCCGCCAGCGTATCGATCATCGCCTCGTAATGCGCACGGCGCCCGTCCGCCGTCATGCCGGGCAGTGCGCCGTCCCACAGAGTCCGTCCCTCGACCAGCGCCATGACGTAGAAGGGCGCGCCGATCACCTCGTCATCCTCGCACAGCCCCAGCGGCCGCGGCACCGGAAAGCCTGTCGGGTAAAGCGCCGCGATCACCCGGTATTCCCGGTCCACCGCATGCGCGGACGGCAGGATCGGCCCGAACGGCTTGCGGCGCAGCACATAGGCGCCGCCCGGCGTATCCAGCCGATAGGTCGGATTGGACTGGCCGCCTGAGAATTTCTCATAGGCCAGGGGGCCGGCATAGCCCGGCACGTGGCGCTCCATCCACGCATCCAGCCTGCTCAGATCCAGCCGGTCGCGCGCGTCCACCGCCACCGTCGCCGTGCCGCTCATCGCGGCGCCTCATATTTGCGGAACTCGGCCCTTGCGATGGCGCGCGCATGCACCTCGTCCGGTCCGTCCGCGAAACGCAGCGTGCGCACCGCAGCCCAGTCATGCGCCAGCGCAAAGTCACCGGAGACGCCCGCCCCGCCATGCGCCTGGATGGCATCGTCCAGGATCTGCAGCGCCATGGTCGGCGCCTGCACCTTGATCATCGCGATCTCCAGTTGCGCCGCCTTGTTGCCCGCCTTGTCCATCATGTCGGCCGCCTTCAGGCACAACAGCCGCGTCATCTCGATATCGATCCGCGCCCGCGCGATCCGCTGCTCCCACACACTGTGAT